>CALMGU010000012.1 GCA_937865685.1 uncultured Alphaproteobacteria bacterium
GAGAATTTGGTGGCATCGCGGCTGGCGCGCGGCACCGATGCCGGTGTCGGCCTGGATGTGGATGCGAAGAACCGCGTGCTGGACAAAAGCGGCATCGCCCAGCCCTCATTGCTGGCGATGGGTGCCCTGACGCGGGGGCATTGGTGGGAGATCACCGCCATCCCGGAAATCGCCCATCAGGCCCAGGTGATGTCGGGCGCGATCATGGAATATCTGGGCATCCTCAATGCGGCGTCCCGGGTCAACCGGCGCCATTGATCGCGAACATTGTTCGCAGCAGTTGCAATCGCGTGACAATCAGCCGTCTACGGACGATTTATCCGCGTAAACCACGCTTTTCCAGCATTGCCGGGCCAAATTTCGCTGAAAAAACTTGACGTTAACTATTTCTGTAGGGTATTAACCATTTATTAACTCTAGAGCGAGGCGGTCGAAGACGACTCAAGCATCGCCAGAGATCGGGTAATGGGCCGGCTCGCCGGCAGGAACGGGGTGGCGTCGAGGAAGCATTCGCGCAAACCATATTTTGGGTGCAGACAATGCTTGCCTATGAAGAGCTTAAAGGTTCGAGCGGAAAAGAAATCTGGTTCCGCCCCACTCGTTACGACGCACGCAAGCTATTTCCAAACAACCCGCCCAAGGTGCGGGTGAAGTCTCATAGCTATCAGCTTCACGATATCAGCCTGACCGGCATCGCCGTGGTCGCCAAGCAGGCGATCGACGAGGAATTGTCGCTGGGCGAAACCGTGCCCTTGATCTTCCAGCAGGCCGGCCTGTCGATCTTCGAAGGGCGCGCCAAGGTCTGCCGCACCGAAAGCACCGTGTTCGGGTCCAAGCTGGCCTTCAGCCTGGTGGATTCCTATGTGGATTTCGACCGCCTGCTCAGCCGCAATGTACAGGCGCAGATCGCGGCCAATGGCAGCTTCCTGTCGTCGGAGCGCAGCGCCCTGGTGCCGCGCGAATATCGCGCCTTCTGCGCCGACGTACTGGGCGTGCTCAGATCCTATCGCACCTTGCTCGACAGGAACATCCATCTCGCCGACAGCTTCTCCCAGGCCTTTGACGATGTCGGCGCGTTCGAAGCCTGCGAAGGCCGGCTGATCGAGCAATGGCGCGGCTTCTGGCTGACGGGCAACGATATCGTGCGCGGCGTAATGGGAAGCCGCGAAGAGCGCGAGGCTACCAAGGAATTCACCGAACTGGTGCTGACCCCGGAAATGCGCGCGGGCGCGATCTGGGACCGCTCCTATGCCAAGCCGCTGGGCTATCCCGGCGACTTCCAGATCATGAATCAAGTTTACGATTGGGAGAAGCTCGGCTCCAGCGTCTATCAGCAGCTGGTCCATCGGCTGGGCCTGGAAGTCGCCGAATGCATCGACACCCGCATGCAGGTGGTGCGCGGCAAGATCGCCGAAACAGTGCGCGCTTACGGGCAGGATCGCCCGGCCCGCATTCTCAGCCTGGGCAGCGGTCCGGCGCGCGAAATCCAGACCTTCCTGGAAGGCCCCCATGCCCGCGCCGGCAAGGTCGAATTCACCCTGGTGGATCAGGAGACCCAGGCGCTGGGCTATGCCTATGACCGCGCCTATCCGCCCCTGCTCAAGCTGGCCGGCAACGCCCATGTCCAGTGCCTCAACATCTCCTTCACCGATATTCTGCGCGCCAATGGCGGGCTTCAGGCGGTGCCGCCCCAGGATCTGATCTATTCCGTCGGACTTCTGGACTATCTCAGCGACCGCCGCGCCCGCATGCTGGTGCGCCGGCTCTACGATGCGCTGGTGCCCGGCGGCCTTCTGATCATCGGCAACATGAACGAGACGGCGCTCTCCAACCTCTGGCCGATGGAATTCATCGCCGACTGGACCCTGCAATATCGCGGGGAAGCGGAAATGCTGGGATGGTCGGAAGGCCTGAACGCGAAGGAATGCTGGACGGAGACGGAAAAGACAGGCCGCGTCCGGCTGCTCTTCATCCGCAAGCCTTGAGGATCAAACCGCGAGTTTGAGATCGGGGCTCTTGGCCGTCTGGCGCAGGGCGACGAAACGCTCGCGCGGCAGCACCACCCTCACCGACGTGCCGACATTGATCTGGCTTTCGATCCAGAGCGCGCCGCCATGCAGTTCGGCCAGCTTCACCGCATAAGGCAGGCCCAGCCCGGTGCCGCCATGGGCGCGGGTACGTGAATCCTCCACCTGCTCGAACGGCCTGAGCACACGCTCGATGTCGGCGGGGGCAATGCCGATGCCATGGTCGCGGACGATCACCGTCGCCGAGCGATCCGCGCTCAGCTCCAATGAGACCTCTACATCGCCCGCTTCGTGGCTGAATTTGACGGCGTTCGAGACCAGGTTGAGCAGAATCTGCAGCATCAGCTTGGCGTCCGCCCGCACGATGAGCTCGTCGGCGCAAGATTTGAGCGCGACGGTGATGCCAGCCTGCTGCGCCTTGGGTTCGCACATGCGGATGCTTTCCGCCGCGATCTGGACCAGATCGACCTCGCGCTCGTCCAGATTGAGCTTGTTGGCTTCCGCTTTCGCCAGATCGAGAATGTCGTTGATGATTGAAAGCAGATGATGGCCGCTGCCCGCGATATCCTTCACATAGGAAGCATAGCGCTCGTTCCCCACCGGCCCGAAAGTCTCCTTATCCATGATGTCCGAGAAGCCGATGATGGCGTTCAGCGGCGTGCGCAGCTCATGGCTCATATTGGCGAGGAATTCGCTCTTGGAGTGATTGGCCTTGTTGGCCTCCACCAGGAGAACATTGGTGATCTCGTTCTTCTCTTCGATGATCCGGTGCGCGATATAGCCTTTGCGGGTCTGGGTCTCCTGGATGTAGCTGGACAAAAGCCCGACGCCGGTCGCCATCAGGAGGAAGAAATTGTTCGAGATCAGGTTGATCATCGACAGGGGGTTTAGAACGACCGCCGACAACTCGTAAGCCATGACCAGCATCAGTGAAATCAAAACGGTTGTGATGAAGTTCACGCGGATGAAGCTGCCGCAATAGATCACTACCATGATCACGCCGGCATAATAGTTGCTGTTGAACGGCGCCGGCATGATCGCCGTCATCGCCACCACGCCCAGACCAGACACGGCCATCTGCATCGCCAGAACATATTGGCCGATCTTCTCGAAATAGCGGGTGAAGGAGAGCGCGAAATTGGTCAAGAGGATCGGGCAGCAGATCGCATAGCGGATGATATAGACCGTGGTGAGCGCATCGCCGCTGACCTTGGCGTCCAGCCATCCGAACAGGATGTAGAGCACCGTACCCGCAAGCATGTAGATGCGGATGAAGAACATGGAATCCAGCAGCGCCCGGCGCGCGAATCGGCGCTCGGTCTCTGGATCGAAGAAGCGCAGCCATATCCGCGAATAGGCCAACGCGTCAGACGCCATATTACTGTCACTCATGGGTCATTCGGACGGGGAAAACCCGGGCCCTCCACGCCAAAACATTAGGTCGCGGTGGGTAAACAAACTGGCAAGCCGACAGCGTTAACAAAATCTTTATACCTGCAGGGAAGCATGGGCCCCGCGGGCGTATTCCGCGAACCGGCCAACCGGGGGACCAGTATGCGTCGTCAAACGTTAGTTCTTATTTGCCTTCTGCCCACAACCCCTGCCCTGGCGGCCGGTTTCGGGCTGCGCGAACACAGTACCGAAGCGATGGGCGAGGCCTATGCCGGCGCTGCTGCCACCGCCAGCGATGCCGGATTTCTGTCCTACAATCCGGCCGCGGCCGCAGGAACCCAAGGTGGCGATTTCGCACTCAGCGCGGTTTCGATCATGCCGGGCTCGTCGGCCAATTATACGACCGCGCTCACCGCCGCCGGAACGCCCGCGGGCGGCAACGCAAACCCAAAGGATTTCATCCGCAACGCGATCATTCCCGACATCGCGATCCGCCAGCGTTTGGACGATCGCTGGTCGGTCGGTGTTTCGGTTTCCGTGCCCTGGGGTCTTTCCACCCGCTATCCCGATGGATGGTCCGGCCGCTATCACGCCCTCGGGTCCAAGCTCGCCACCATCAATATCGCGCCGGTCGTTGCCTATGATGTGGCGCCGGGGATCACCATCGCGGGCGGCCTGCAGGCGCAATATGCCAAGGGCACGCTGTCCAGCGCCGTCGATATCGGTACTTTGGGCGCCTTGTCTTCGATTCCCGGATCGGCCCCCGGCGGCATGGACGGCTCATCCACCATCAGCGCATCGGGATGGGGTTATGGTTATGTCCTGGGAGCGCGCGCAGAACTCGATGACGGCTGGACTCTGGGTGTTTCCTATCGCTCGATCGTGCATCACACGCTGAGCGGAACCTGGAGCTTTGCGCTGGACAATTTTGGCCTGGGCGCGGGCATCAGGAATGCCACCACTCTTCTGTCCAACACATCCGCCAAAGCCAAGCTGGCTACGCCCGCCGAACTGAGCCTCGGATTGCGCAAGCAATTCATGGAGCGCTGGACCTTGCTGGCGACCGCGGACTGGACCGACTGGTCCAGCTTCAAGAATCTGACCGCGGTGGCGGGCAATCCGGCGCAGCCGAACGATGTGACGATCACCAACTGGAAAAGCAGCTGGATGATGTCGCTGGGCACCGAATATGCCGCCAGCGACGATATCACCTTGCGGCTGGGCGCGGCGCTGGATCAGACACCGGTACCGTCCGCAACCCTGGCGCCGCGCATTCCCGATGCGGACCGCACCTGGGTCGCGGCGGGCGTCACCTGGCGCGCCACGCCGGAGATGGATCTGAAATTATCCTTCGGCCATCTGTTCAACGACACCCGCACCGTCGACCAAAGCGGAACCGCCCCTGGCAATGCCTTGCGCGGCACCTTGATAGGCACGACCAAATCCGATGTGGATGTGCTCGGCCTGGCCGTGGCCTATCGCTGGCAATAACCGGTTTTATTGCACAAGCGCTTGAATCTGCGCGTGCAGGCCGTCGGCAATGACAAGGCCTTCGCGCGCGGCCTGGGCGCGCGCGGCGAGGCGCCGGTCGCCCGGTTAGCGCGCGCCATCCTCCACAATCGCGGCTACGAGTTCGGTCATGCGCGGGGCAAAGCTCGCGCCCGCGAAATGGCTTGGATCGAGCGCGACCAAAAATTGCCCCAGCCGCGGGGGGCCGCCCTTGGCGTCCATGAAGCCGCTGGCTTCCCAGCCGAAATTCGCGCCCGCCAGCGCGCCGCACAGAATCTCAACAATTAGCGCCAGCGCCGAACCCTTGGCGCCGCCGATGGGCAGCAATGTGCCGGCCAGGGCCTTGTCCGCATTCGTGGCGGGGAGCCCCTTGTCATCGACCGCCCAGCCTTCCGGGATAGGCTCGCCTTTGGCTTTGGCGGCGACGATCTTGCTGCGCGCCACCACGGACAGCGCCATGTCGATCACCAGCGGCGCACGGCCCGATATCGGTGCGGCAAAGGCCAGCGGATCGGTGCCCAGGCGGGACCGCTTGCCGCCGTGAAAGGCCATGGCGCTGGGCGTGTTGGCATAAGCGAAGGCAACCAGGCCCTGCTCCGCCAACCGCTCGACATGCCGGCCAGCCTGACCGCAATGATGGGACGCATGGATGCCGGCGCTGGCAATGCCCATTTCGCGCGCGAGCGGCGCCAACCTGTCCAGCGCCAACTCGATCGCCGGATAGGCAAAGCCAGTGCCCGCATCGATCCGGCGCGCGGCGCCAGTGCCGGAAATCTCGGGCCTGGCGAAGCCGTCGATTTTCCCCACCCGAGCCTGCTCGGCATAGGACGGCACACGCACCAGCCCATGTCCCAACTGTCCATCGGCTTCAGCACCCACCAGTGCGCGGGCCGTCACCAGCGCGTTCGCCTGCGACGTCCGGCTGGCGATCAGCGCGCGCGTCACCAGCGCTTCGGCATCGCTCAAGGAAAGCGTGACGCTCACCGGGTCAGGCGCTGCGATACAGTTTGGTCATCACGAATTCGCGATGACCAAGCGCCTCGGCGGCGGTCAGCCGGCCATTGGCCGTCTTTTCGATCATGTCGATCAAGACATCGCCCGCCTGGTCGATGGTCATTTCACGCCGCACGATGCCGGAGACATCGACATCGATATGCTCGCTCATCAGCCGCACGGTGCGGGGATTTCCCGTCACCTTCACTACCGGCATGATTGGATTGCCGATCACATTGCCCTGGCCGGTGGGGAAGATGTGCACGACATAGCCGGCCGCCGCCTGCAAGGTGCAGCATTCCGCCGCCGCCGAGGATGTGTCCATGAAATAAAGGCCATTGCCCCGCGCCGGCGCTTCCGCCGGTTCCAGCACATCGATGTATTTGATCTTCTTGCCGATCTTTTCCAGATTGCCCAGCGCCTTTTCCTCGATGGTGGTGAGGCCGCCCGCGATATTGCCCTTGGTCGGCTGGCTGTCCGACAGATCAGAGGTCTTATGCGCCTCGATCACATCGTCCTGATAAGCCTGCCAGGTTTTGAGGAATTTCTCCTTGATTTCCGGCGAAACGGCGCGCGCCGCCGCCAGATGCTCAGCGCCCGTCAATTCGGAGGTTTCGCCGAAGCAGCCATAAAGACCCAACGGCACCAGCTTGTCATACATGTTGCCCACGGTGGGACATGACGCCAGGCCCGTGGTGGTATCGCTTTCGCCACATTTGGCCGCCACCCAGACATCGGTGATCGGGCATTGCTCGCGCACTTTTTCCGACGCCCAATGCACGAATTCCTTGGCCTTGCGCGAGGCGGCCGCGACAGTGGCGATATCGCCATTGCCTTCGATGGAAAAGCCCGCCACGGGCTTTCCGGTCTTGGCGATGCCCGCCACGACCTTCTCGGTCCAGCCGCCTTCGATCCCGATCACGATGCAGGCCGCGACATTGGGATTGGCGCCGGTGCCGATCATGGTGCGGAAATGCAAATCCAAATCTTCCCCGAATTGCAGCCGCCCATAGGCATGCGGCAAGGCGATGGTGCCTTGGATATGCGCCGCCACCGCCTCGCAGGCCGCATTGGAAATGTCGTCCAGCGGCAGGATCGCCACATAATTGCGCACGCCGACCCGGCCATTCTCGCGCCGGTAGCCCCAGATTTTCCGATCAGCAAGTTTCATGGGACCTACCAGCGCTTGGTTTTGAGATTGTGGGTGTGGACATGCTCGCCCTTGGCGATCGGTGCGACCACCCTGCCGATATCCTCGCCATACTTGATCACGGTGTCGCCCGCCGCCAGATCCTTGAGCGCGATCTTGTGGCCGATGGGCGTGGCCTGGCGCGCCGCGATCCGAAAGTCGCTGTTGTCTTCGGTGATCACGGCCAGCATGTCGGTACCGGCGGCCAAATCTTCGACTACCACCACGCCGACATTGTCGCGGCGGTCATGAACCAGCAGATGCGGCGCGCCCATGGGCTTTTCCTTGCTTCAATGTCCGATGTCCCGGAGGCATTTCACAACAGGCGGACGGAGGAATCCAACAGATAAGTGCGATGAGATTGTCCTTTACGGCGAATATCGGCTACGACCGGGTGCGACGCACGGCGTCGCGCCAGCCGCTCACCAATTTTTCCCGCGTCGCGGCATCCATCATGGGCCCGAAATGCCGGTCCCGCTGCCAGCTTTTCGCGAAAGCCTCGCGGTCGGGCCAGACCCCGGCGCCGGAGCCTGCCAGCCAGGCCGCGCCCAATGAAGTGGTTTCCAGAATTACCGGACGATCCACCGGCGCGTTCAAAATGTCGGCCAGCCGTTGCAGCATCCAATCGCTGGCCACCATGCCGCCATCCACGCGCAGCACGGTATCCGATGCACCCGGCCAATCGGCCCGCATCGCGTCCAAAAGGTCCAATGTCTGATAACAGACCGCGTCCAATGCCGCGCGAGCAAATTCGCGCGGACCCGAATTGCGGGTGAGGCCGAAGATCGCGCCGCGCGCATTGGGGTCCCACCAGGGCGCGCCCAGCCCGGTAAAGGCCGGCACCATATAGACCGTCTGTTCGGGATCGGCCGCGGCCGCCATTGCGCCGCTTTCGTCGGCGCGCGCGATCAGATGCAGGCCGTCGCGCAGCCATTGCACCGCCGCGCCGGCCACGAAGATCGACCCTTCGATGGCATAGGCGGTCTCGCCATCGATCCGATAAGCGATGGTGGTCAGAAGCTTGTTCCGGGAAGCGATCCGCGTCGGCCCCGTATTCAGCACAGCGAAACAGCCCGTGCCATAAGTTGATTTCAGCATGCCCGGCTTGAAACAGGCCTGGCCGATGGTCGCCGCCTGCTGATCGCCGGCAACACCCTTGATGGGAATGGCGGCGCCCAGCAAGGCCGGATCGCTGACGCCAAAATCGCCCCGGCATTCCCGGATCGCGGGCAGGAGCGCACGCGGCACATGCAGCAGCTTCAGCAGATCGTCATCCCAATCGCCCGTATCGATGTTGCAAAGAAGCGTGCGCGAGGCATTGGTGATGTCGGTGGCATGGACCTTCCCGCCTGTCAGGCGCCAGATCAGGAACGTATCAACAGTTCCGAATGCCAGTTCCCCCCGCTCCGCCCGCGTCCGTGCCCCTTCCACATGATCCAGGATCCAGGCGGCCTTGGTGCCGGAGAAATAAGGATCGAGCAGCAGGCCGGTCTTCGCCGTCACCATCGGCTCGGCCTTATCGGCGCGCAGCGCCTCGCACATGTCCGCGGTGCGCCGGTCCTGCCAGACGATGGCGTTGTGGATGGGCTGGCCGGTCTTGCGGTCCCAGATCAGGGTGGTTTCACGCTGGTTGGTGATGCCGATGGCGGCGATATCGGCCGCCTGCAGCTTCGCATCCGCCAGCGCGCCCCGCATGGTGGCCAGCACCGTACGCCAGATGTCTTCCGGATCATGCTCGACCCAGCCGGAACGCGGGAAATGCTGGGAAAATTCCTGTTGCGCCAGCCCGCGCTCGCGATACGCATTGTCAAACACAATGGCGCGGGACGAGGTCGTGCCTTGATCGACAGCCAAAACGAATTGCGACATCACACCCTCTTTTCCAGATAGCGCGTCAGCGCGGCAACCTCTTCGGTCGAAAAACGCAGGCCCAGCTTGCTGCGCCGCCAGAGAATATCATCGGCGCTGCGGGCCCATTCTTTTTCGACCAGGAAATCCACTTCGCGCTGCCCCAGATCGGCGCCGAATATCGGACCCAGATCCCCATCGGCCAGAATGGTTCGCGCCTCGGTACCATAGGCGCGGGCCAGCCGCCGGATGGTGGCGGGCGGCAGCTTTATCGCTCGCGTGCGCAGCGAAGTGACCAGCGCCTCGAATCCATCGATGGGAAAATCGCCGCCCGGAAGAGCCGAGCCCTTTGTCCAGGCCGGGCCGCGCGCGCCTAGCACCTGCTCGATTTTGTCGAGCGCGCCTTCGGCCAGATGCCGGTAGGTGGTGATCTTGCCGCCAAAAACGTTGAGCAGCGCGCCTGTCCTGGCGTCACCCTCCAGCTTCAGGACATATTCGCGGGTGGTTTCCTGCGCCTTGGAGGCGCCGTCGTCGAACAGCGGCCGCACGCCCGAATAGCACCAGACAATCTGGTCGCGCGTGACGGGAAGGCGGAAATATTCGCTGGCGGCGGCGCAGAGATAATCTTTTTCCTCTTCGCTGATCGACGCGGACGCCGGATCGCCTTGAAAATCCCGGTCGGTGGTGCCGATCAGGGTGAAATCATTCTCGTAAGGAATGGCGAAGACCACCCGTCCGTCGCGGTTCTGAAAGATGTAGCAACGGTCATGGCGATAAAGTCGGCGCACCACAATGTGACTGCCCTGCACCAGGCGGACATGATGGCGCGGCGCTTCATCCGCCACGCGATTGAGAACGTGATCGACCCAGGGGCCGGCGGCATTGACCACCAGGCGCGCGCGCACTTCGCGCACGGCTCCGGACGCGGCATCCTTCAATGTGACGGCGAAACCGCCGTCCCGGCGCGCCAAAGTCACGACTTCGGTGCGGGTGAGAATTTCCGCGCCCCGCGCCGCCGCGTCGCGCGCATTCAGCACCACCAATCGCGCGTCCATCACCCAGCAGTCGGAATATTCGAAGCCTTTGGTCATGGCGGGCTTGAGCGCCGCGCCGGCAACGTCATGGCGCAAATCCAGCGATCGCGTCGGCGGCAAGCGCTTGCGGCCGCCGAGATGGTCATACAGAAACAGCCCCAACCGCAGCAACCAGGCGGGCCGGGAATCCGGGCTTTCCGGCAATATGAAGCGCAACGGCCAGATGATGTGCGGCGCCATCGCCCATAGCACTTCGCGTTCCTTCAGCGCCTCGCGCACCAATGAGAATTCATAAAATTCCAGATAGCGCAGGCCGCCATGGATCAGCTTGGTCGAGGCCGAGGATGTGCCGCCCGCCAGATCGCCTTTTTCCGCCAGCAGCACGGAGAAGCCGCGCCCCACGGCATCGCGGGCGATGCCGCAGCCATTGACGCCGCCCCCGATCACGACAAGGTCGAACTGCTCCAAGCCCCGCACCCCGAGCGCAATCCGAAAAGTGTGAAGCGGTTTTCGGAGAAATTGCGCGATAAATATTTATATGCCGCTCATGCAAACCAGTTTGAGTTCCAGATAGCTTTCGATGCCGTATTTGGAGCCTTCGCGGCCAAGGCCGGACTGCTTGGCACCGCCGAACGGCGCCATCTCGCTCACGATCATGGGCGTGTTGACGCCCACCATGCCGGTCTCAAGCCCTTCGGCCACCCGCCAGACCCGCGACAGATCGCGGGCGTAGAAATAAGCGGCCAGCCCGAACTGGGTGGCATTGGCCATGGCGATCACATCTTCCTCGGTGCGGAATTTGATCACCGGCGCCAGCGGCGCGAAGGTTTCTTCCCGCGCCACCTTCATCGACTGGGTCACGCCGGTGACGATGGTGGGTTCGAAGAAGGTCCCGCCCAAGGACGACGGCTTGCCGCCCGCCACCAGAGTGCCGCCCTGCCCCAGCGCATCCTGAAGATGATCCTGCATTTTGGCCACGGCCTTGGCATCGATCAGCGGGCCCATCTGCACGCCCGGTTCAGTGCCGCGGCCCAGCTTCAGTTTCGCGATCCTGGCTTTCAGTTTCTCCACGAAGACATCGTGAATGGCGTCCTGCACATAGATGCGGTTGGCGCTGATGCAGGTCTGGCCGGCATTGCGATACTTGGACGCCACCGCGCCGTCCGCCGCCGCATCCAGATCGGCATCGTCGAACACGATGAAGGGAGCGTTGCCGCCCAGTTCGAGGGACAGGCGCTTGATCTGGCCCGCCGCCTCGCGCATCAGCCAGGCGCCCACCGCGGTCGAGCCGGTGAAAGTGATCTTGGCGATCTTCGGGTTATGACAGAACTCCTCGCCGATCGGCTTGGCCTCGCCCGTCACCACGGAAAAACAGCCTTTGGGCACACCGGCCCGTTCACCCAGCACCGCCAGCGCCAGCGCCGACAAAGGCGTCTGCGGCGCGGGCTTCAACACGATGGTGCAGCCGGCGGCCAGCGCGGGCGCCACTTTGCGGGTGATCATGCCATTGGGAAAATTCCATGGCGTGATGGCGGCGCAGACGCCCAGGGGCTGTTTCAACACCAGCAGGCGCTGATCGCCTCGCGGGCTGGGAATGACATCGCCGTCAATGCGCTTGGCCTCTTCGCCGAACCATTCCAGATAGGCGGCATTGGCGACGATCTCGCCCTTGGCTTCGGCCAGCGGCTTGCCCTGTTCGCTGGTGAGGATCAACGCCAGGTCGTCGGCATTGGCGATCACCAGCTCGTACCAGCGGCGCAAAATCTGCGCCCGTTCCTTGACGGTCTTTTTCGCCCATTCCTTCTGCGCGGCATGGGCGGCATCGATGGCCCGCCGGAGCGTCTCCACGCCCAGGTCCGGCACCTTGGCCAGGAGCGCGCCATCGAAAGGATCGTGGATCGACATGGTCTTGCCGTCCGGCGCGGACACCCATTCCCCGGCAACATAGGCCTTGTCGGTGAATAGCGACGGATCCTTGAGGTCCAGGCGGCGCGGCGTGTCGGTATGAGGGGCGTTCATGGTTCGAGGCTCCGGAAAGAAGCTGGATGCTAGACCAAACCCCGCGCTCCGCCCAACCCCTGGCGCCCTGCTCAACCAAAAAAGCGGTCCTGCGTTTCCAGCAGGGGCACGGGATCGGAATTCCAGGAGGTCCGCATGACGACCAACGTCACCGGCGCCGACATCGCGATACGGCTTCTCGCCGCCCTGATGGCGGGCGGACTGATCGGCTTCGACCGCTCCACGCGGGGCCGGATCGCGGGTCTGCGCACCACCATCCTGATGTGCCTTGCCGCGGCCGGCGCCATGATCGAAGCCAATCTGATGCTGGAAGTCACCGGCAAGACCGCGCAGAGCTTCACCATGATGGATGCCTTGCGCTTTCCCTTGGGCGTTCTTTCAGGCATCGGCTTCATCGGCGCGGGCACCATCCTGCGGCGCGGAAATCTGGTCACCGGCGTAACCACGGCCGCCACCATGTGGCTGATCACCGTGATCGGGCTGATTTTGGGCGCGGGCTATATCCTGTTCGGCGCGGCTATGACGCTGATCGCGTTTCTGGTCCTGACGATCCTGAAGAGCGTGGAGCCGCGTCTTAAACGGGAACATCGCAGCCATCTCGTACTGCAGCTGAATGGCACGGGGCCGTCGGATCGCGCGATCCGCGACCGCATCCGGGGCGCCGGGTACACGATCTCATCCTTCGCGGCCCGTCATGGCGAGATCCGTCGGATCGAATGCCATCTGGAATGGTACAGTGCCAAGGCGCAAGACCGGACGCCGGAACTCGTGGAACAATTGGCCAATGATGCGGGCATATTGGAAGTCGAATGGACGCCAGTCAGCGCCGGGCATCTTTTTGAATGAGGCCGGAACAAGGCCGCGGTTCCGGCATTTTCAATAGGTGATATGTCGATCAGCGATGACCGACAATCACAAAGAGCGGCGAGAATAGGCGAAAGCCGGTTCCCGCCGCTCTCGCTTCACCATCGCAGCAAACTTCGAAAACCCGGCAATGCATGCCGGCATCAATTCATCATGCCCAAGGAGGACAAAATGACGACCAGCAGCGGCCACACCACCGCCATTCTCGCATCCAAGGTGAAAGGAACCACTGTCTATAACAGCGCCGGCGACAAGATCGGCACCGTCGAGGATGTGGTCCTGGACAAGCTTTCCAACCAGATCATGTTCGCGGCGCTGGGCTTTGGCGGCCTGATGGGCATCGGCGAGAAATATTATCCGGTTCCCTGGTCGATGCTCGATTACAGCGAGGACAAGGGCGGATATGTCGTGCCGCTGGACAAGTCCCGTATCGAAAATGCGCCGGCCTATGACCTCAAGGACCTTACCAAGCATGACGGCAGCCTGGGCGGTATCCGAGAGAAGACTTATTCCTACTATAATATCGACCGCGACTGGCAGTAGAGCGGCCCGCAAAAAAACAGCCCGGCCTCACGGCCGGGCTGTTTTCATTTGTACCGCACCTCAGCGATTTCCGCTTTGGCCGGACTGGCTGCCGCCTTGCGCATTCTGCTGGCTGGTCTTGTTGCCGCTCTGATTGGAATCCGCGCTGTTGTTGCTGGATTTGTTCTGGCCCTGCTGATGCTGCTGCGCCTGCTGCTGGCGCAGATGCGATTGATCCTGCTGGCCGTGCTTGGGTTTGCCGTGGTCGTTATCGGGGCTATGTCCCATGAATGCATCCTTCTTCCTGTGATGATCCAGCCCATGAAGACTCAACCCGCCTCGGCTGGGCATGTTCCGATGGTTGCACGGTTCGGACCAAGACTTTCTGCTTGACGGAACTTGGGTGCAGCCGCAGATCAATCGAGCCGCCCGGGATTGGCCGTCGCCGGGCGGCATGCCGTCAGTGCTTCTTTTTGGACTTCTTGCTCTTCTTTTTCTTCGCCGCCTTTTTGGGGACCTTCTTGCCTTTCTTGCGCGCTTCGGACAGGCCGATGGCGATCGCCTGCTTCCTGCTCTTTACTTTGCCGCCCTTGCCGCCCTTGCCCCGCTTGAGCTTGCCCTTCTTGCGCCGGTCCATCGCCCGTTCGACGTCCTTGCCGGCGCTGCGGCTATATCTGGCCATGTATCCTCCTCTAAGATGGAACTGTGACGCCAAGCCAACGCATGGCGCGCGGAAAAGTCTCGCCTGGGGGATTGAGCATGCGTGACGCGAGATCGGCGATCGTGACCGGGGCCAGCGGCATGATCGGATTGGCCACGGTCCGTATCCTGACTGAGAAGGGCTGTGCCGTATTGGCGGTGGATCGCGTTCCGTCTCCGGCGCAGCCGGATGGCGTTGCAAATTTCACCGCCGATGTCACCGACCCCGAACAGGTCGCCGCCATAGCGGCGCGCGCCGCGCAACTGTTCGCGACCGCCGATGCGCTGGTGCATATCGCGGGCGGCGCCGGACCAAACCGGGCGCCCGATCTTGAAACAACCGATCTTTCGATCTGGCAGCAGGTGATGACGCTGAATGTCACCAGCGCCTTTCTGCTCGCCCGTGCCCTGGTGCCGCCGATGCGGGGGCAAGGCTTCGGCCGGGTGATAATGCTTTCATCCATTCTGGCGCGGGGCGAGAAAGGCCCGGCCACCACCGTTGCCGCACGGATTCCTTATGCGGCGGCGAAAGCGGCGTTGACCGGGCTGACCACGCAACTGGCCAAGGATTGCGCCGCCGACGGGATCACCGTGAATGCGGTGGCGCCGGGATTGATCCTGGGCGATGCCGGCACGCGCATTCGCGATCGCTTCGATGCCCTGCCTGAAAATGAACGTGCCCGGATGCTGGCCGCGATCCCGGCCGGACGGCCCGGCACGGCGGACGAAGTGGCGGGCATGCTGGCGTTTCTGCTGTCGGGCGCGGCCGGCTATATCAACGGCGCGACCATCGCCATCGACGGCGCGGCTACATGATCTCAAGCGCTCAAAGCAATCAACTCAGGGCCATCAGAAGACCGGCCATCAGCCGTCCCCGCTCCGCCAGGCTGTCGATCTCGATATGCTCATCACGCGTGTGCAGGAAATCGCCCCGCGCGCCCAATCCGTCCAGGGTGGGTATCCCCATCGCGCCGGTGAAATTGCCGTCCGAGCCGCCGCCCGATGTTTCTCCCACAAGATCGAAGCCCAGATCCGCGGCAATGCGGTTGGCGGTTTCGAACAGCGCCCGGTCGCCTTCTCCGGTGTGCCAGAAGGGCCGCACGGCGCCCGGCACCAGTTCGATCTCCGTGCCCGGCGCGGTGGGTTGCAAACCCGCCAGGGCCTGACGGCCGCGCGCCAGCGCCGCCTCGCTGGTGGAGACCGACAAAAGCTCGGCCTCGCATTCGCGCGCCACGCAATTGACCCATTGCCCGCCCCGGATGACGCCGGTGGAAAACGTGCAGTCGGGTTGGCTGAGCCGGTCGATGGCGATGACCTGATGCGCCATCTCCTGGATCGCCGAACGACCTTCATTGAGGCGCAAGCCCGCATGGGCGGGACGGCCGCGCGTCACCAGCTTGTAACGGGCCACCGCATGGCGCCCCACCACGACGCCCCCGCTGCGGCGCGCGGGCTCCGGAATCAGGACATAGCGATGGCGCAGCGCTTCGGCTTCGACCAGGCCACGGGTCGAGGGGCTTCCCACCTCCTCGTCCGAATTCAACAGAATCGTAATCGGCAAAGGTGGGACTAGCCCCGCCTGCTGCAACGCAGCGATGGCGGCCAGGGTGAGAACGATCCCGCTTTTCATGTCCAGGATGCCCGGACCATGACAGCGGCCATTCTCTTCACGCCAGGGCATTTCACTCAACATTCCCAAGGGGTGCACGGTATCGAGATGCCCCATCACGAGGATGCCGCCTTCGGACGCGTCCGGCTTTGCGAAGCGTGCACGCACGCAATCGCCAAAACCTTCCCTTCCGGGCACCTGTTCCACCGCGCCGCCCATCGCCCGGATCTCGTCCGCCGCCAGGACCGCCATCCGGTTCACCGCCGCCGAATCATAGCTGGGGCTTTCGCATTGCACCCAGCGCCGCAGGGTCGCCATCATCGCGGGCGTGTCCAGTGGCAAATCGGCGGGGCGGAAGGCGGTCATCGGCGAGGGTCCAGAGTGGATGGAGACGAGCTTAGGAAGCAGCCCTGATGTGCGTCAACAAACCCCAGACGGTCATGACCCATCCCGCAACCCAGGCTATATAAAGGACCATATCAAAAGGCCGTGGCACCCATCGCCGCCGCCGATCAAAAGGGGAAGGCGTTATGGCGGCCAACACACGCAATCTGGAAAATTTCTGGATGCCGTTCACAGCGAACCGGCAGTTCAAGCAGGCGCCGCGCCTGCTCGAAAGCGCGCAGGGCATGTATTACCGCGATGTGGATGGCAACCAGGTGCTGGACGGCACGGCAGGCCTTTGGTGCGTCAATGCCGGTCACGGCCGGCGCGAGATCACCGAAGCGGTCGCCCATCAGCTGGAAAAGCTCGACTATGCGCCGGCCTTCCAGATGGGCCATCCGGTCGTGTTCGAATTCGCCGAGAAGCTGGCGGCCGCCGCGCCCGGCGGGCCGGTGGCGCAATTGGACCGCGTCTTCTTCGCGGGCGGCGGTTCGGAAGCGGTGGACACGGCGCTGAAGATCGCCATCGCCTATCAGCGCGCCATCGGCCAGGGCACCCGCACGCGCCTGATCGGCCGCGAGCGCGGCTATCACGGCGTGGGTTTCGGCGGCATTTCGGTGGGCGGCCTGGTCAACAACCGGCGCGTCTTTCCGCTTCTGCCGGGCGCTGATCACCTCAGCCACACCCATGATCTGGCGCGCAACGCCTTCTCGCTCGATTTGCCCGAACATGGCGCCGAGTTGGCGGACGATCTGGAAAAGCTGGTGGCACTGCACGGCGGCGAGACCATTGCGGCGGTGATCGTGGAGCCGGTAGCCGGTTCGACTGGCGTGCTGCTTCCGCCCAAAGGCTATCTGGAGCGGCTTCGGGCCATCACCAAGAAATACGGCATCCTTTTGATCTTCGACGAAGTCATCACCGGCTTTGGCCGCCTGGGCACGCCCTTCGCGGTGGATTATTTCGGCGTCATCCCGGACCTGGTCACCACGGCCAAGGGCCTCACCAATGGCGCGATTCCGATGGGCGCGGTGTTCGCCAGCCGCGCTGTCCACGATGCCTTGATGCAGGGTCCGGTGGAGGCGATCGAGCTCTTCCATGGCTACACATATTCCGGCCATCCCTCGGCCTGCGCCGCCGGCTTGGCGACCTTGGATATCTATAAACGGGAAGGCCTGCTCACCCGCGGTGCCTCTTTGGCCGCCGATTGGCGGACTGCGATGCATGGCATGAAGGATCTGCCCCATGTGGCGGACATCCGCACCATTGGCCTGATCGCGGGCATCGAACTCACATCGCGCCCAGGCGCGCCCGGCACGCGGGGCTATGATGTCTTTGTGAAATGTTTCGGCGATGGCCTGCTGGTGCGCGTCACCGGCGACATCATCGCGCTGTCCCCGCCCCTGATCCTGGAGCGCGAACATATCGAAACCATCGCCGCCAAACTGTCCAAGGCCATCCGCGCCGCCGCCTGATTGTGTGCGATCGGGTCGTTGCCCGCGGCCGGGGTTGGACATAAGTTTCCCGGGCAACAAAGCTCGTCATGCCGGATGGTCGATCTCGACATTCCTCGTCTGCTGTCGGGCATCGCACCCCGCTGGGTGAGCAAAGCTGCCTGTGCTGTGCTGGGAATCGGGCTGGCCGTCCTGCTGCGTTTCATCGTCCAACAGATCGCCCCGGGCGCTGCACCCTTCGCCTTTGTCTATCCCGCCGCCTTGCTGGCGACGCTCCTGGGCGGCTGGCAGGCGGGAATGGGCACCCTGGCGGGGACCGAATTGCTCGCCTGGATATTCGTGGTGCCCAGAGGGCCCGATGGCGGCCATACCGAGCAGCAGGTGGCTGCGGCCATTCTGGTGGCACTGACCGCGTCCGCCGTCATTGCGGTGGGCGAAGCGTTTCGCGTCGCCGCGCAGAAGATTGTCGCCGAGCGCAACGCCAAGCTTGCCGAACGGGAATTGCTCTTTCGCGAATTGCAGCATCGCGTCAGCAACGACTTCACCATCGTCAACAGCCTGCTCGACCTGCAGCGCCGTCGCAGCACCGATCCGGAAACGCGCCAGGCGCTGGAACAGGCCATGGGCCGCATCCGGTCCGTCGCGCAGGTGCATCACCATCTCTATAGGTTGCCGGACATTGGCGCGATCGATTTCCGCCAGTATGTGACGGATCTCTGCGCCGCCCTTGCCCAGGCCGCCTTTCCGCCCACCGGACTTCATCTGCGCTGCCATTGCGATCAGGCCTACATGCCGCGCAACCGGGCGATCGCGATCGGCCTGGTGACCAACGAATTGGTGACGAATGCCGTCAAACACGCATTCCCCAATGACAAGGCCGGCAATATCGATGTCCGGTTCGAGCAAAGCGATGCCGGATGGACGCTCAGCGTCAGCGATGACGGCATCGGCTTTTCCCAGCCTCAGTCCAAGGCGGGACTGGGCACCAGCCTCTTGGAAGAATTCGCCCGCCAGGCCGGCGGCATCCTGTCGATAGAGGCCGGCAGCGGTACGTTGGCGCGGCTCGTCCTGCCGTCCTCCGCCGCCCAACCTTTCGTACAGGACGGTACCGATGTCTGACGGAACCTTTTCTTTTGCCGGCCGTTAAGAACGGTCAACGCGGGAAACACTTTGCTGTCTGAGCGTATCATGGCGCCGCCAACCGACGAGAGCCGCTACCGGCTGCTGGTCGAGGCCGTGACCGATTACGCCATCTATATGCTGGATCCGGCCGGCATGGTGACCAGCTGGAATCCCGGCGCCCGCCGTTTCAAAGGATATGAAGCGCACGAAATCATCGGCGAGCATTTCTCCCGCTTCTACACACCCGAGGACCGCAGCATCGGGCTTCCGGAAGCCGCGCTGGACATTGCGGCCCGCGAAGGAAAGTTCGAAGGCGAAGGATGGCGCGTCCGCAAGGATGGCGCGCGCTTCTGGGCGCATGTGGTGATCGATCCCATCCGCGAGCCCGGCGGTGATCTGGTGGGATTCGCCAAGATCACGCGCGACCTTACCGAACGCCGGCACGCCGAAGAATCGCTGAGGCGCAGCGAAGAGCAGTTCCGCCTTCTGGTCGAGAGCGTCACCGACTATGCCATCTACATGCTGGATGTGAACGGAAACATCTCCAGCTGGAATCAAGGCGCGCAGCGCATCAAGGGCTATCTTCCCGACGAGATCATCGGCCACCACTTTTCCAAATTCTACACCGCGGCGGACCGCCGGCATGGCGAACCGGAGCGCGCGCTTCAAACCGCGATCCGCGAAGGCCGTTTCGAACGGGAAGGCCTCAGGGTCCGCAAGGATGGGAGCGTCTTCCACGCGCATGTGATCATCGATCCCATCCGCGACGCGAAGGGCGAAGTAGTCGGCTTTGCCAAAGTCACACGCGACATCACCGAGCGCATCAAAACTCAGCATGACCTGGAACAGGCGCGCGAAGCCCTGTTCCAATCCCAGAAGATGGATGCCATCGGCCAGCTGACCGGGGGCGTGGCGCATGATTTCAACAATCTGCTGATGGCGATCCTGAGCAGCCTCGAATTGGCGAAGAAGCGACTGCCGGACGACCCGCAGGTCGCACGGCTGCTGGACAATGCCATACAGGGGGCGCAGCGCGGCTCGGTCCTCACCCAGCGCATGCTCTCCTTTGCGCGACGTCAATCGCTGGAGCCGAAATCGATCGACCTGCCGGCATTGATGGGCAATCTGCTCGAGTTGCTGCAAAGATCCATCGGTCCGGGCACCCGGATCGAGACGGACCTGCCGCGATCCTTGCCGCCTATCCTCGCCGACGAAAATCAACTGGAGTTGGCGCTGCTGAATCTGACGGTGAATGCGCGCGACGCTTCGACCGGGGGCGCCGCCATCCGCATTGGAGGCCAGGATCAGATGCTGAAAGCCGGCAACCCGATCGGGCTGCCCCCCGGGCCCTATGTCCTTATCAGCGTGACCGACCAGGGCGAAGGCATGGATGCCGAAACCCTGGCGCGCGCCACCGAACCCTTTTTTACCACCAAGGGCGTCGGCAAAGGAACGGGCCTGGGTCTTTCCATGGTGCATGGCATGGCGGAGCAGATCGGCGGACGCTTCGTCCTCAAAAGCAGCCCCGGTCAGGGCACCACGGCCGAGATCTGGATTCCGGCCGCCGCTGCCGAGGCTGCCCGGCGGGACGAGCAGACCGAGCAGATCGAGGGCGGGCCCGCGCCGCACCTCAAAATTCTTGCCGTCGACGATGACGGGCTGGTCCTGTTCAACACGCTCGCCATGCTGGAGGATCTTGGCCATACCGCGCTGGAGGCCCGCTCCGGACCCGAGGCCCTTGATATTCTGGAGAAAAACCCCGTGGATCTGGTGATCACGGATCAGGCCATGCCGCAAATGTCCGGGATGCAATTGATTTCGGCGATCAGGGAGCGCTGGCCCGATTTGCCGGTGATTCTGGCCACCGGCTATGCCGAACTTCCCGCCGGCGCCGCCCAGGGAATGCCGAAGCTGGCCAAGCCTTTCAGCGAAGCTGACCTGGCCAGCACCATCACCAAATTGTTCGCCTGAAAGCCCCCGGCCCGTCCCCGCAAACGCCAGCCCATATGGACAAGGATGTGTGACAGGCCATATCGTGCCCATGGCGCCGTGTGTTGGGCGCTTTTATTATTGAGGGCGTATCGTGCCGAAGGCCAATTCCCATTCCATCGATAAAGCTATCGGTGGACGCCTTAAAATGTATCGTCAACGCGCAAATATCTCGCAGACCGCGCTTGGCAAGCATCTGGGCGTCTCATTCCAACAGGTCCAGAAATACGAAAACGGGACCAACCGCGTTTCCGCCGCCACACTGATCAAAATCTCAAGGGCCTTGAACGTGCCCGTGGGGGAATTGATGGTGCTGGAAAGTCCGCAGTCTCCTGCGGCCGGAAGCAGCAGAGACCTGGCGCGCTTCGCCAAATCGACCGAAGGGCGCAGCCTCATCAACGGCTTCATGGCGATCGATGACCCGCTTCTGCGGCGTCATATCGTCGGCCTGGTCAAAGCCCTGGCAAATTGAGCCACACGGGGTTGTCCCTGGGCGCCTGAAATCCCGGTTGCGGGAGCCGACAGGCCGGCGCGGGCCGATCACGCGGCCGCGTATTTGGCTGCGATGTTCTTGCGGTTCAATTTCAGATTGGGCCGCAGCATGCCGTTGTCCCTGGAGAAAGGCTCCTCCGCCAGCTTGACCTCGCCGATCCGGATTTTTTTGCCGGCCATGGCGCTCTCGACATGGCGGCGGATGCGCCGCACCGCATCGTCGGAACGGTCCCCGCCCGGCACCACCACGCAGGTGAGATGGGCAAGACCCGGCTTCTGGAAGACAACGGACTGAACGATGTCTTCGCAGGCATTCAATTCGCCTTCCACCATTTCCGGATGGACCTTGTAGCCACCGGGCGTCACGATCAGTTCCTTCTTGCGCCCCAGCAGATACAGATAGCCATCGGCATCGAGCCGTCCGATATCGCCGGTGGCGATCCGCTCAACCCCCAAAAACGTATTTTCATTTTCTCCGGATGCGCATTGGAAATATTTCCGGGTAAGAAACCCTTTGCGGTGAATGATGATCTCTCCGTCCTTCTCCAGCGATACGGCGACGCCGTTGAGCGGCTTTCCCACGGAATCATATTTTCTGGAAAAAGGGGGCCGGAACGTCAGCGACCCGGTTTCGGTGAGACCGTAGGATTCGCACAGGGGCAACCGCATCCGCTCAAAGAATTGGATGGTGTTTCGGCTGAGGGGTGCCATTCCCGAAATCAGCAGACGCATCTTTCCGCCAAGGATCGCGTGCATATCGCCAAATGCAAATTGGGCGATTTTCCGACGGATCGCCCGGCCCAGTGGAAGCGACGCAAGGCCGCCAAACAGCTTCTGGCGCCACCTCTTCGACTCCGGAGCGGAAAAGCGAGTGTGGAGAAGTTGATAGAGAATTGGAGGCGCGATCAGAACGGTGGGCTGAAGCAGCTTCATGGCGGGATAAAGCTGCGTATACTCGGTCACGATGAGATCGAAATCGTACCAGATGGCCGCATAATACATGTTGCGCTGCTGAAAATTCGACATCGGCAGAAACAACAGGAGGCGATCCCGGTGATCCAGGCCGACGGCCTCGGCCACAGGCGGTAACGTCAGTTCCGCGCCGGCGCGGCTGATAACCAGTCCTTTGAGGCCACCAGCCGAACCCGACGAAAAGGCCAGGCAAAGATCGTCCGCACTGTCTCCGTTCTGGTAAGGCGCGCGCGGAATGGCGCGGACATTGTCATTATCGCCGTCGATCAGGGCCACGAAAGCATCCGCTTCGCCGAAGCCATGCTTGACGCCTTTGGCAAGCAGCATCAGGGAAATATCGTATTTATCGACAAGCTCCCGGTTCAGCAGCCCTGCAAAGTCATCGGTGAAAGGCACCGAAATGGTGCCCAGATCGATCAGCGCCAGGTCGTAAGCAATATAGGCACGGGAATTGGGTGCAAA
>CALMGU010000013.1 GCA_937865685.1 uncultured Alphaproteobacteria bacterium
CATCGGATCGTAATAGACGGAAATCTCTCCGCCTTCGAACACGCCGGTGTCGTTGCGGATCGTGATGCCCTTGTGCCCCCCTTCATGGGGTGGCCGGTATCGCGTCAGGCGGCCGGTGGAGGGCAGAAAGCCGCGATACGGATCTTCGGCATAGACCCTGGCTTCGATGGCCCAACCATTCCGCTTCACGTCCTTTTGCGCCAGGGCAAGCTTTTCACCCGCGGCGGAGCGGATCATCAGTTCGACCAGATCCAGTCCCGTGATCATCTCGGTCACCGGATGCTCGACCTGCAAACGGGTATTCATTTCCAGGAAATAGAAATTGCGCGCGCCGTCGACGATGAACTCCACGGTCCCTGCGCTGTCGTAACCCACGGCCTTGGCCAGCGCGACGGCTTGTTCTCCCATCGCCGCGCGGGTTTTTTCGTCCAGGAACGGTGACGGCGCTTCCTCCACCACTTTCTGGTGGCGGCGCTGGATCGAGCATTCGCGCTCATTGAGATAGATCACATGGCCATGCTTGTCGGCCATCAGCTGGATTTCGATGTGCCGGGGCTCGGTGACGAATTTTTCCACCAACAAGCGGCCATCGCCGAAACTGGCCTGCGCTTCGTTGCGCGACGAGACGATGGCCTGGCCCAGTTCCTCTTCGCTTTTGACCACGCGCAAGCCCTTGCCGCCGCCGCCCGCCGAGGCTTTGACCATCACCGGGAAACCGATCTCGCGGGCGATCTCACGGGCATGGGCTTCGTCCCGGATCTCGCCCATGAAGCCGGGCACGGTGGAGACGCCCGCCGCCTTGGCCAGCTTCTTCGATTCGATCTTGTCGCCCATCGCCGCGATGGCGCGGACATTGGGACCGATGAAGGCGATCCCGGCCCCCGCCAAGGCGGCAGCGAAGGATTCGCGTTCCGACAAGAAGCCATAGCCGGGATGCACGGCCTCGGCGCCGGTGTCGCGGGCGGCCCGCACGATCTTCTCGACCTGAAGATAGGACTGGGCCGCGGGGGCCGGGCCGATATGGACGGCCTCATCCGCCATTTCGACATGCAGGGCGTCGCGGTCGGCGTCTGAATATACCGCTACGGTGGCGATGCCCATCCGGCGGGCGGTCTTGATGATACGGCAGGCGATTTCGCCTCGATTGGCGATCAAAATCTTCTGAAACAAAGCTATCCCCGTGAGGCCGGGCCCGGCTGTTTTGTCCCGTCACACTAGGGGGTTGCGAAGCCTCGGTAAACCGCTGTACGCCCATGGAAATGGCGAATATCCCCCGCGCCGCCGCGCTTGCGGTATTCCGCATCCATATCGAGAACGGCGTTTCCGTGGCCGCAGGCGTCGGGCTGACGGGGCTCTTGGCCGGCGTGGTGCTGGGTTTCGACGCGGCCGTGGCTGCCGCCGGCGGCGCGGTCTGCATCAGCATTTCGGATCAGCCCGACCCGTTGCGCCTGAAACCCTGGATCCTGGGCTGGGCCCTCGCCATCGCGGTCTTCTTCACGGCGCTGGCGGCTTTCGCGGAATTCTGGTTTCCGCCCTTCGGCTTTGTGGCGGTGGTGATCTTCACCGGCTTATGGACCGGCCTGATCTCGGCCTATGGCAAGCGCGCCCTGATCCTGTCCATGACCGGGGTGCTGACCCTAGTCTATGCCATGGGCCGGCATTTCTCTTCGCCCGCAGACGCCTTCTTCTATCTGGAGCTTTTCACGGCGGGGGCCCTGTTCTATGTGCTGTATGCGGGCTGCTTTGCCTGGATTCTGGACGATCGCGCACGCCGATTGCTGCTGGCCGAAGCGATGCGGGGCTTCGCCACCTATCTGCGTGCCAAAGCCGCACTCTACAATCCGGACACCGACGGTCCTGCGGCCTTCCGCAGCCTGATCGACGCCCATGCGGCGCTGATCGACCGGCTGCAGGCGGCGCGGGACGCCGTCTTTTCCCGCCGCAGCCACCCCGTCCAGAAGAAGCGGATCGATTCACTGATCGCGCTTCTGGATGCCTTCGAGACCATGCTGTCCAGCGACGCGGATTTCGAACTGCTGCGCCGGTCGCGGCGGCGCGACCTCAAATGGCGGATCAACCGCTTCATCCTGATGATCGCAGAAGAGGTTGAGGGCCTGACCCTGGCCTTGCGCAGCCGCCATGCCGATGTGGTGCCCCATCCGCTGAAGGTCGAAGATGCGGAGCTGGTCGCCGCCGTGGCCGAAGCCAACCGTGAAGCGCCGGAAGATCAGGCGACCGATCACGCTTATTATGTCACCGCCAACAAGCTGGTGATGGCGGAAAACCATGTCACGCTTCTGGCCCGGACATTGGACCGGAGTACCCCGCCCTCGCCGCTTTCCGCTGAACTCGATCTGGCCCTGTTTCAGCAGCGGGCGCCGCAAGGCCTGGGCGTGCTGCTTCAACAGTTCGATCTCTCCAAGCCGTCCATGCGCTTCGGCATCCGCCTGTCGTTGGCGATGCTGACCGGCTTGCTCCTCACCTTGCTTTTCCCGCGCTTCGCTCATGCCAATTGGATTCTTCTCACCATCGCCCTGATCATGCGGGCGAATTTCAGCATCACGCGCCAGCGGCGCTGGGACCGTATCCTGGGGACTCTGATCGGCTGCACCGTGGCGGTGGCGCTGATCGCGGTGTCGCCGCCCGCGTTGCTCCTTGCCGTCATCGTTCTGGCGATCGGCATGGCCCATGCCTATGCCGGGGTGCGCTACCGCGTCACCGCGGCCGCGGCCTCGATATCCTCGTTGCTGCTGCTGCATTTCTCCGCACCGGGCCTTCGCCCGGAGTTTCTGGAACGCGTGCTGGACACGCTGATCGGCGCCGGCCTGTCCTATGCCTTCAGTTTTCTGCTGCCGAGCTGGGAACGGAACGACCTGCCCCGCCTGGTTGGCGCCCCAGCAGTAGAACCCGCCGGTCCGTGTCGTCACGCACGTCGAGTACGCGCCCGCCCACGCGTCGAGCGCGCACGCGCTCGCCTCCGGGTCGACCGGGTTGGGCTGCGCGCTCGTCGCGGGTGGCCGCGCGGGATCGCTGCAACCTGCACCCAAGAGCGCCACCACGAGCACGAGCCGTCGCTGGAGCATCCCCACACCCCAGCGTACGCAGACGAGCAGGCCGAGGCCAAGAAGGCACCTTTTTGCGTGCGGACGGCCGCACCGCGACACGTCTGTCATGCGAGGCCGGGGCCCCCCATGGATGAACACCAATTGTTTCGCACACTTGCTCGCGCGCGGCGGTGGTATGCGGCGTGAATCGGAGAGGGGCTACCGCTCCCACGAGAGCGCCTTAAAATTGTAGAAGTACGCACTTTCGTTTCACGCTTCGCCCTTACCCTGCCCGTGTTTCACCGCAGCCATCCTCTCCTCGCCCTGTTCGTCCTCCCCGCCGGGGATGGAAAACCAAAATCGGGTGGAGGTAGAGTCCTGGCCGTGAGCACACCCCTCGGCCCGCTCGATGCGCCCGTCCCCCCGGTCGGTGAACACGTAGTACCCGACGCTCCCCACGTAGCCGCGCCCGAGCTGGTCCCACAGCGGGTCGTAGTGCCCCTCCTTCATGGCCACGATCCACATGTCGATCCCGTTCTCCCGCATCGCCTCGGGGAGGATGAGGTCGAACTTGTCCTTCCGGATCTGGCAGAGGCGCTCCCAGCGCGT
>CALMGU010000014.1 GCA_937865685.1 uncultured Alphaproteobacteria bacterium
CGGCTTCGCGCCGGTGCGGCCGGGCCAGGAAAATTTCCTGATCGAGCTGATGGAAGGCGTCGAAGACATTCCCGGCTCCGCGCTGGCCGAAGGCATCGATTGGAAGTGGGAGACGTTCCCCGAATATCTCGATGCGCTGGAAAGCAAGAAGCGCACGATGGATATCGGCGTGCACGTGCCGCATGCCTCGGTGCGCGCCTATGTGCTCGGCGATCGGTGCAACACCGATTACGTGCCGAACGAAGAAGAGATCGAAGAGATGGCGCAGATCGTGCGCGAAGGGGTGGAGGCCGGCGCGGTCGGCTTCTCCACGTCGCGCACGCTGCTGCACAAGGACATTAACGGCGTTTACATGCCGGGCACGTTCGCCGGCTCGGACGAGATGATGGCGCTCGGCATGTCGATGAAGGGCCTCAAGCACGGCGTCTTCGAAATGGTGTCCGATCACCTTGGCGATGACGACGAATGGAAATGGGTGAAGGGCTTCGCGCACGTCACGGGCTTGCCGGTCACACTCGTCGCCACATCCGCGGGCGCCTATCAGGGCGATAAGATGTACAACATCGCCGAGGAATCGCGCCGCGAGGGCATGGATATCCGCCCGCAAATCGCTGGCCGGCCGACGGGCATCCTGCAAGGGCTGACGTCCTCCTTCCATGTCTTCATGAATCACCCGACGTACAAGAAGGAGATCGCGCCGCTGCCGCTGGAGCGGTCATCGGAGCAGGGGGCGGCGAAACCGCGTCCGCCGTGGGGGCGGCATCCGCGGTCGGTGGGGCGGGATCCACGGCCGCCATATTCTGCTGTTGTGACTGCACGGCGGTGGCCGCGCACAACAGCGCGGCGAGGCCGAACAACGCGGTATGGACGATACGCATGGTCAAGGTCTGGTCTTTGCCGCTGTCTCGATCACAGGGTCGGCCCCATGGCCATGCTCCCGCAACTTTCGGTTGCCCCCTAACCCACGCGCCAGAATAAAGAATTTCGCCGCCCGATCAAGATTGCGCCGAAATGGCTCAAGGATGGCTGGTGGCGAAGACGTTCCGGGGGAACAGGCTGAAAGGCTGGACCGGCTGGTCGCCGGTCTTGAGCGAAAAGCGCAGAATCACCGAGGTCGAGGGGGGGACGCCCTGAATGGCGTCGAAGGTGTATTTGCGCCGGTAGGCGACCGAAATCGCCAGGCACTCGTCCTCATAGCCCAGGCCATATTCGGTATCGAGCATCTTGCCGCCGAGAAGGTCGCGCTCGATGGCCGCGAAGGCCTGCCAATTCTGGTAGAAATTGATGTCGCCTTGAAGATTGATCTGCTCGCGGGCGGGCAGGCCCAGATTGAGCGCTTCGGCGGGCAGCTGCACATAAGCGACCTGGAGCGAGGACCGTCCATAAGTTCCCGTGACATAGAATTCATGCCGGCGAAGCGTGCCATTGCCGCGATCCAGATCCAGCCGGTCGGTGATGTCCAGGTGTGGGAACTTGATCGAAAGCCGGCCGATCACGTCGGAGGCGGTTCCGCTCTGTCCGGCGAAATTGGCGAAGATGGGATCCGGTTTCAGGCGATAGGTCTGGCCCACCAGTCCCTGGATCTCGCCGCCCTTGAAGATGGCGTTGGCCATGAAACCGACATTGGCGCGCGGTCCGCTTTCCACCAGATCGTAACCGGGAAGCTGGCTGACGCTGAAGATATTGTTGTCGTCGAATTCGAAAGCGTCGGCATCTTCGATGGGAAGGCCTCTGGGATTGCCGCCATAAGGCTGGCCGATCAACTGCACCAAAGGTTGCAGCACATAGGAGGTGCCGCTGCTGGTCTGGGAGACGAAAGGCCAGCGCCAATCCAGCGCGACATAGGGAATGGCGCGCGACACATAACGGCTCTTGCCGGGCACGGTGGGGAAGTTGATGGGGTCGTTGTTGTCGATGTGGAAAACATCGCCCCGCGCATCCGCGATCAAAGTCCAGAGCTGGCCGCCGCCGAACACCATCGGCAGCCGCCAGTTCAATTCGGTCGTAAGCCTCTGGCTGTCGGGGCCATTGCTGCGCGCCAAGGACACGCTGTTGACATTGAAGCTGAAACGGCCGCCCGCCACCTTGCTGGTGGGAATAAAGGTAAAGTCCAGCTGTGGCAGCACATAAGGGATCATGCCTTGCACGTCGGTGGCGCGCAGGCCCTGGAAATAATAGCCGCTGAGGGCGAAACGACTCCGGCCCGTCTGGTTCTCGATGAAAAGATCGTTCACCAGCCGGTCGAGATAGGAGATGTCGTAGAAGCGCATATAGGCGGTATTGTTGGTCAGCTCGGTGTCGAAACCGGCGCGCCAATTGCCGGCGACCGCAAAGCGGCCCGACCCGAACAGATGGTCATAGACCTGGGCGCCGCCCGTACCGCCCAGTCCGCCATCGGGATTGTAAGCGACTGAGCCCTGCAGCCACATGCCGCTATTGTTCCAGCGGGCGCGATATTCCGTCTCCATCAGTTCGCCGCCTTCGGTGGAAATTTGCGGCGCGACGGTCAGGTCGTTGGTCGGCGACAGCGCGAAATAATAGGGCGCGCGGAGATAATATCCGATCTTGGTGGAGTTGCCGATTTCGGGCGCGAGCAGGCCGCTGGCATATTTCACCGTGGGATCGGGCGCCGACAGAACAGGTGTGTAAAGGATCGGCACGCCGAACACGTCGACGGTCGCGTCGGTGAAATGGATGCGATGCTTGACCTGGTCATAGACCACTTTTTCGGCCTTCACCTGCCAGAGCGGCGTGCGCTGGCCGGGCTGACTGCAGATCTTGCAAGGGCTGTAAACGGTCTGGTGCGCGATCACCGTGGTGCCGCCCACGCGTTCGGCGCTGGCCGCCGCCAGCCTGCCATTCTTGCCGATCAGGGCGCCGAATCCGGACAGCGCGCCGTCGCGCATATGATCGGTGAGGATCACATGGTCGGAGAATGCGACATTGCCCGCCGCGTCGGTGACGCTGACATGACCGTCGGCGGTGACCTTGTCCGTCTTCTGGTCGTAGGTGACTTTGTCGGCATTGAGGATGCGGCCCTGGTCCACGATCTCGACATGGCCCACCGCCGAAACGGTCTGGGCCTCGCCGTCGTAAATCACCTGATCGGCTTGCAGTAGAATCTGCCCATCGCCGGTCTTAGCGCGATTGGCGGCAGGTTTCGTGGGCCTGGCGGGCGCTGACGCGGCTTCGGCCGCTGCCTGCGCCAGCCAGGGAGTGAATGCGGCGCCCAGCAGCAACAGCTTGAGCAGCGCCGATCGGCGCGGGCTCATCCGTCCTCCTGATTGAACAGAAGGGTCATGCCGATCAGGATTGCGGCCACCGCGGGCGCGGTTGCGGCCAGAAGGACGGGCACGGTGCCGGACTGGCCCAAGACCCGGGTGAGATCGGAAAAGAAATAGACCGCGAACCCGCAGGCCGCGCTGAAGAGAATGACTTTGGCGACCCCGCCTTCGCGCGAAATGCGCAACGAGAAGCTTGCCGCCATCAACACCATGGCCGCGAACAAAGCGGGCAGGGCATAGAGCGTGTAGAGATAAAGCTGATAGCGCGTAGCGGAGAAGCCCGCCGCCTGGGCGGCGCGGATGAAACCGGGCAGGTCCCAGAAAGACAACGTATCGGGAGAAGCAAAACTCTCCTGGATCTGTTCCGGCGTCAGGGTCGTGTCCAAGGTGAAGCTGTCATGATGGGCGGGGCGGCCATTGGTGTCTGAAACCCAGGCATCCTGCAACAGCCAGGCGCGGTCCTGCAGGCGGCCCGATTTGGCGTCGATCCGTCCGATGAAGCGGTCATTGGCGCTGTAAAGAAAGACGATCACGTCCTCCAGATGCTGCCCCTGGTCCGCCACGCGCAAGGCGTGAATCACCGATTGCCGGCTTTCATCACCCTGACGCAGCCACAATCCATTTTGGGAAACCGACAGTTGCGAAGCTTCACCTTTGACGTGGCGCGCTTCCAGGCCCGCGAACTCCGCGAACATGCGCGCCGATATGGGCGTGAACACCGTGACAGTGAAAATGCCGATCCCAACCGCCACGGCCAGCGGCGGCAACAGGAAGTCCCAGGCGGAGACGCCCGCCGCCCGTGTCGCCACCAGCTCCTGGCTGCGCGACAGCCGGGCGAAGGTGAAGACGCCGCCCAGAAGAATGGCGAAGGGCAGCATCTTCTGGCCCAGATCGGGCAATTGCAGGATGGCCATGCCGATCACGACGGAGGTGGTCACGTCATGACCGGCGGTGCGGTTCAGAAGGTTCACCACGTCGATGGAAAAAGCCAGCACCAGAAAGGCGCTATAGACCACCGCCACGCCCAGAAGAAACTGCACGGCGAGATAGCGGTAGAGCGTCCAGGACCAGCTCATGCCGGAGCCTCGATTGCGCGGCGGCGGCGCGCCAGAATTGCCGCCGGGCTGTAGCCCATCAAGACCGCCAGTGCGAGGCCCGTACCCAAAATCGGAATGATATAGAAAAGTACGATCAGCGCGGGATGGCTGGAGGCAGGCCCCGCAACGCCATATCCGGCGATGCGCACCGCCGCCGCCGCCAGGGCCGCCATGGTGAGCCGCTTGGCCAGGGCGCTGCGCTGGCGCCGCACTTTCAGGATCGCCGCCAGGGCGATCATGGCGAAGGCCAGGCAATAGAGCGGTTGCGACAACCGGTTATGGGCTTCGGCCAGATAGGAGTTGCGGATCTTCTGCGTCAGCGAAGAATCCGGATTCAGAAGCTCGCTGAGGAAACGCTCATTGGTCTGGCGCTGGTTGGATCGCATCGGGCCGGCGAACTGATCCAGGTTGATCACATCGCGTTGGAATTTCAGCACCGACAATTGGCTGCCGCTCTGCGCGCTTTGTTCCACCGTCCCGTCCAGCATGATCAGGCGCGCGCCTTGCGGGGTCTGCGCCAGCACGCCTTTTTCCGCCAGATAGGTGATCGGCCGTTTCAGGTCGCGGCTGTCATGCACCAGGATGCCCTTGATCTGCCCGTCACTGCTGAGCTGGCGAATGAAGACCGTCAGGCCCAAGGCCGGCGAATTGAATTCGCCTTCATTGAGCAGGGCGGCGCCAATATCGGCGCGGATGTCCACGACTTTGGCGTTCAGGGCGCGCTGCCCGGCCGGCATCAGCCAAAGAGCGCAGGCCCATGTGATCGCCATCACCAGAGCCGCCGCGATGAAGACCGGCGCGGCCAGCTGGCGCTGGCTGTATCCGGCCGAGGCCATCACCACCAATTCGCTGTCGCCATTCAGCCGCGACAAGGTGAAGAGCGTGCCGAAAAAAAAGGCAATGGGCAGGATGATGACCAGAAGGCCGGGCAGGATCAGGACCGTCAGATAGATGAAGGTGGGCGCCGATTGCCCCCGGTTGATCACCAGATCCAGAAGCCTGAGGGACTGCGTCAGCAGAATGACGCAGGTCAGCAGCAATGTGAGCAGCGCCACGGGGCCCAGGATCTGGCCCAGTATGTACCAGGACAGGCGCGGCATTTTCCCGGCGTTGCGGCGTGGCCGTTCACCTTCCGGGCCGCTATGTTGAGCTTCTGTCATGTCACTCCGGAGCGGGCGCAAGACTTTCGCCCTTCTCGCGATTCGACCTAAACTAGCATTGCTATTCCGCCCTTCGCCAACCCGTAAATTCCGGAGATGATTATGCAAATTTCCTTCGCCGCGCCGGCTTCCACCATCGATGCCGGCAGCTGGGTGGTCGCGGCGTCCGAGGGCAGGGCGCTCACGCCTGCCGCGGTCAAGGCCGACAAGGCCAGCGGCGGGGCCCTGACCAGGGCGCTCAAATTCTCACGCTTTGCAGGCAAATCCGGGGAAATGCTGGAAGTGCTGGCGCCGGAACGGCTGGGCGCGTCGCGCATCCTGCTGGTCGGCCTGGGCAAGCCGGCGTCCCTGGACTTGAAGGGCCTGGAAGTGATCGGCGCCCAGATTCTGGCGCGGCTGGAAAGCGCGGGGGAAAAATCGGCCACTCTGGAAGTGGAGGTTCCCAAGGGCGCCAAACTCAAAGCCGGCGAGGCGGCGGCCCATCTGGCCTTCGGCGCCCGCCTGCGCAGCTACAGTTTCGAGAAATATCGCACCCGCAATCTCGACGAATATAAGCGGCACCTGGAGACGCTGAAGCTGCCGACCACAGATGTGGCTGCGGCGCGGCGTGCATGGCAGGGGCTGAATGCGGTGGCGGACGGCATCTTCTTGGCCCGCGATCTGGTCAATGAGCCGCCGAACGTCCTTTATCCGGCCGAGTTCGCCCGCAGAGCCAAGGCGCTGGCCAAGCTGGGCCTGAAAGTCGAAGTGCTGGGCGAGGCCGAAATGAAAAAGCAGGGCTTCGGCGCGCTTCTGGGCGTGGGCCAGGGCAGCGAGCGGGAAAGCCAGCTTGTGATCATGCAATGGAATGGCGCGCGCAAGAAGGGCGATCCGGTCGCCTTTGTCGGCAAGGGCGTCTGCTTCGATTCCGGCGGCCTGTCGCTCAAGCCCGGCTCCGGCATGATGGGCATGAAAGGCGATATGGGCGGAGCGGCGGCGGTGACCGGCGCGATGATGGCGCTGGCGACCCGCAAGGCCAAGGTCAATGCGGTGGGCGTGATCGGGCTGGTGGAAAACATGCCCGACGCCGGCGCCATCCGCCCCGACGATGTTCTGACATCTCTTTCGGGGCAGACCATCGAAGTCCTGAACACCGATGCCGAAGGCCGGCTGGTGCTGGCCGACGCGCTCACCTATACCCAGCGCCGCTTCAAGCCCAAATTCGTGATCGACCTGGCGACCTTGACGGGCGCCATCGTGCAGACTTTGGGCTTCGAACATGCGGGCGTCTTCTCCAACGACGACAAGCTGGCCGACAAGCTGACTATCGCGGGCCGCAGCAGCGGCGAGCGGGTGTGGCGCCTGCCGATGGACGCGGCCTATGACAAGATGATCCGCTCCAAGATTGCCGACGTGAAGAATATCGGCGGCGCCAATTCCGGATCGATCACCGCCGCGCAATTCCTCAAGCGCTTCATCGAAGAGGGCACGGTCTGGGCGCATCTGGATATCGCCGGCGTGGCCTGGCAGGACGGCGAGCAGAAGCCGATGATTCCCAGCTGGGGAACGGGCTGGGGCGTCAAGCTGCTCGACCGGCTGGTCGCAGAGAATTACGAGGGATGAAATCGTTGCTGTTGGCCTGGGTTTGAGTGTCGGCGCAGCGGGAAACCATCCCATGACGGAAACGCTATTTTACCATCTGGAGCGCCGCGCATTGGAAGCCGTGCTGCCCGGGCTGATCGAGAAGTCGCTGGAACGCGGCTGGCGAGCGGTGATCAAGACCGACAGTTCGGAGCGTTCCGATGCGCTGGACAACCTGCTCTGGACTTATGACGATCAGTCATTTCTGGCCCATGCCCAATCGGGCGACGGAGAGACGTCCCGCCAGCCGGTACTGATCACGGTGGAGGACGAAAACCCCAATGGCGCGCAAATTCTCTTTTGCGTGGGCGGGGCCGGACCGGCGGACTGGCGATCGACATGGATTTCGTCACTGGCGCGGGTGGTGATGCTGTTTGACGGGCGCGATCCGGTCATGCTGGATGGGGCCCGTGCCGCCTGGAAATCGGCAAAAGAAGCGGGCCATGACGTGACCTATTGGAAGGAATCCGCGTCCGGCAAATTCGAGAAACAGAATTAGGATTTTCCGTTTGTTCGACCCCATCACCATCGGCATCTTCGTGATCAACCTGGCGCTGGTTTATCACGTCTTCCGCACCGGACAGTCGCCGCTCTGGCTGGCGGTACTGGGGTTGTTGTCGATTTCGGGCTTTGTGGTCGGCGGTCTTGCCATCCTGGCGAACTTCGCATTGTGGGGGGCCTATATTTTCTTCGTGATCTTGCCCGGCCTTTGGTCCAGCGCACCGGCCCGGCGCTTTGCCGACAATGTGGTGAATGTGGCCGATCCTGGACGCGCCTTCCGCGAAAAGCAGCGCCAGGTCGCCACCGTGGGCTCCGCCGACGCCAAGCGTGCTTTGGCCGAGGAATGCATCAAGATGGGCCGCTTCGCCGACGCCGTGGAACTATACGAGAGCGCGATGGCGGGACCGCTGGGCAGCCATGACACCACGCTGCTCAAAGGATTGGCGCGCGCCAAAATGCTGTCGGGCGACGGGGCGGCGGCGGAAGCTCTGTTCAAGCAATTGAAGCAGGTCGATCCCAATGCCTCGGACGCCGATGCCGAGCTGGATTACGCTCGCGCTCTGGCACTGCAGGGCAGGAATGACGAAGCGGTGCGGCAATATGAGATCGTGGTGCCGCGCTATCCCGGCGAAGAAGCGCGTTGCCGTTTTGCGCTTTTGCTGCGCCAGCTCGGCCAGGATCAGCGGGCGCGCCAATTGTTCCAGGAAATTCTGGATTCGGTGAAAGGCGCGCCTGGCTATTACCGCCGCCGGCAGACGGAGTGGGTGCGCATCGCGCGCCAGAATTTGAAATAGGAAGTAACGTCCGGTCAGTCTTTATCGCAGGCGCGGGCGATCAGCCGTGCCAGGGCGGCGGTCTGTTTGTGCCATTGGCGCACGGGAACCGCCGGATAGCCCGCCACGGTCTCGCCCGGCGCAACATTGCGCATCACGCCGCTTTTGCCCGCGATCCTGGCGCCGCTGCCGATGGTCAGATGGTCGGAGATCGATGCCGCACCCCCCACCATCACATAATCGCCCAAGGTGGTGGAACCGGCGATGCCCGCCTGGCCCGCGATTATGCAGCCTTTGCCCAGTTTCACATTGTGGCCGATCTGAACCAGATTATCGATCGCGGTCATGGCGCCGATCACGGTGTCGCCCAAGGAGCCGCGGTCGATGGCGGAGTTGCCTCCGATTTCGACTCCATCCTCGATGATCACGCGTCCCACTTGAAAGACGCGCATCGGGCCTTTGGGGCCGGGCACGAAACCGAACCCTTCGCCGCCGATGGAGACATTTTCCGCAACGCGGACATGGGCGCCGATCAGCGCATGGCTGATGCTGCTGTTGGCGCCAATCACGGTGTCGTCGCCGATGATCACACCATCGGCGATCACGGCATTGGGGGCGATGTGGCAGCGCGATCCCACCTGCACATTCTCGCCAACCACCGCGCCCGCGCCGATTTCCGTGTCCACGCCGATGGTGGCGCTGGCGGCGACGAAGGCGCGCGAATGGATCGCGGCTTTAGGCCGGGGAGAGGGATAGAAGAGTTTACCGATGCGCGCGAAGGTCAGCCTGGGATCGTCGGCCAGAAGCAGGGCGCTGCCATTGTGCGGATATGAGCTCAGCTTGCGACTGGTGACGACCACGCTGGCGTGACAGTCGGCAAAGGCCTGGGCGTGCCGGGCATCGCAAAAAACGGCCAATTGGCCGGACGTGGCATCCGCCAGCTCCGCGACGTCGTGAATCATTTCGTCCGCGCGCTCAGGCTGGGCCAGTTCGGCGCCCACAACGCCCGCAATATGACCCAATGAGAACGGGCCATTCGCGCGAAAGAATCGGCTATCAGACATGCGTGCCCCGGCGCTGCCCCCTTTACGACGCTAACACAGTTTTTCCGGTGGCCAATACAATTGTCATCAATTAACCAGCTTTGACGGCCGGCAGATTCGGCGGCATCAACCTTCCGCCATGGCCCCTTCATATTCTTCCTGCGCCGCCAGCCATTGGCTTTCGGCGGCGGCCAGCTTGCGCGCGGCTTCGGCGCGTTTCTTGGAAACGGCGCTGCCTTTGGCGGGATCCTGGGCGAAGAGCAGCGGATCGGACAGGGCACGGTCCAGCTTGGCCAGTTCCGCCTGCAAGGCTGTGACCTGCGATTCCGCCGAATCGATTCGGTCCCTGAGCGGCTTGAGTTCCCGGCGCCGTTCCGCATTGCCGCGCCGCGCCGCTTCCTTGGTCGGTTTGTCCTGGGATTCGTTCCGGCGCGTGGGTTTGTTGTCGCCCGACAAAAGAAATTGCCGGTAATCGTCGAGATCGCCTTCAAACGGCGCAACCTTGCCGTCCGCCACCAGCAGCAGACGGTCGGCGGTGGCTTCGATCAGACGGCGGTCATGGCTGACCAGGACAACCGCGCCGTCGAAATCGTTGAGCGCATTCAAAAGCTCGGTACGCGCATCGATGTCCAGATGATTGGTGGGTTCGTCCAGGATCAGGAGATTGGGCTTATCCAGGGTGGCAAGCGCCAGCATCAGGCGTGCCCGCTCGCCGCCCGACAATTGGCCGACCTTGGTGAGCGCCTTGTCGGCGGAAAAGCCGAAGCCGCCCAATTGCCCGCGCACCTGCTCGATGGTGAGCTTGGGACGAAGCCGCGAGAGCGTTTCGACCGGCGTGATGGAGGTGTCGAGTTCTTCCTGCTGATGCTGGGCGAAATAGCCCACCACCAGCTTGCGGGCGCGCACGAATTCGCCGCCCATCGCCTCCAGCTTTCCCGCCAGCAATTTCGCCAGGGTGGATTTGCCGTTGCCGTTCTTGCCCAAAAGCGCGATCCGGTCTTCCGGATCGAAGCGGAAGGAAAGCCCCGTGAGAATGGGTTTCCCCGGCTCATAACCGACCGAGGCGCGATCCATGGTGACCAAAGGCGGGCTGGCTTCGGTGGCGGCGGGAATGCGGATCGGCGCCACATGCTCGTCCACCGGCACATCCGCCACCGTCATCCTCGCCAGCATCTTCATGCGGCTCTGTGCCTGGCGTGCCTTGGAGGCCTTGGCCTTGAAGCGGTCGACGAAGGCCTGCATGTGCGCGCGGGCCGCCTCCTGCTTCTTGGCGAAGGCGACATCCAGCGCGCGCTTGGCGGCGCGGGTCTGGGCGAAGGTGTCGTAATTGCCGCTATAGAGCGTGAGTTTGCCGCGCTCCAGATGCAGAATGAATTCGGCGGCCGTGTTCAGAAGATCGCGGTCATGGCTGACGATGACCACCGTGCCGCGATATTTCTGGAGAAAATTCTCCAGCCACAGCACGCCTTCCAGATCGAGATAGTTGGTGGGTTCGTCCAGCAGCAGCAGATCGGGCGCCGAGAACAGGATCGCCGCCAGCGCCACGCGCATGCGCCAGCCGCCGGAAAATTCGCGGCAGGGACGCAGCTGATCCTCGGCCGAAAATCCCAGGCCCGCCAGAATCTCGGCGGCACGGGCGGGCGCGGTATAGGCGTCGATCGCGTCCAAGCGGGAATAAATGTCGCCCAGCTTGTGACCATCGGTCTCATGCTCGGCCTCGGCCAAGAGGCGGGTGCGCTCCGCATCGGCCTCCAGCACCGTGTCGATCAGGCTGACATCGGTGCCGGGCGCTTCCTGCGCCACCGCGCCCACGCGCCAGGCATTGGGCCAGCTCACCTGGCCGTCATCGGCGTGAAGTTGCCCCAGGATCACCTTGAACAGGGTGGATTTTCCCGCGCCATTGCGGCCGACCAGGCCGATGCGCCGGCCCGCGGGAAGATTGGCGGTGGCGCCGGACAGGATTTCCCGCCCCGCGATCCGCACCACGATGTTGTCGATTGCCAGCATTTGGGGGCCTTATAACTTGTCATGGCCGGCCAGCAAGGGGCGGCGGCGCCCGGCGTGGCTTGCTCTTTGCTTGCCCGCGCCGCTATAAGGCCCGCGATTTTCCACTCTTTGGAGCTTTCATGGCCGTCGAGCGCACCCTTTCCATCATCAAGCCGGACGCCACGCGCCGGAACCTCACGGGCAAGATCATCGCCAAATTCGAGGAAGCGGGCCTGCGCGTCGTCGCCAGCCGCCGCATCCGTCTCTCCACCGCTCAGGCGGAAGCTTTTTACGGCGTGCATCGCGAACGGCCTTTCTTCAAAAGTCTGGTCGAGTTCATGACTTCGGGGCCCGTGGTGGTGCAGGTGCTGGAAGGCGAGAACGCCATCGCCCGCAACCGTGAAGTGATGGGCGCGACCAATCCGGCCAACGCCATGCCGGGAACCATCCGCAAGGAATTCGCCGAAAGCATCGAAGCCAATTCGGTGCATGGATCGGACGCCGCGGAAACCGCCGCCAACGAGATCCGTTTCTTCTTCAGCGATCTCGACATCCATAGCTGAACGCAAGTTCGCGAATAAAGTCCGTAAATGGGATATAAGGCTCCCGTCCGGATCGGACGGGAGCCTTTTTCGTGCGCGGAAAAACCATCGTCATTACGGGCGCGACCTCCGGCATCGGCGAGGTTGCGGCGCTACGCCTGGCCGAGCAGGGTGCTCGCATCGTCTTCACCGCGCGCGACAAGGCCCGTGCCGCCGCGACCATGGAAAAACTGCGCCGCGCGAATGGCGCGGTGGAACATGCGGTTCACATGGCGGATCTGTCCCTTCTGGCGGAAATGAAGCGGGTGGCGGGCGAAATTGCCGAAGAACCGCAGATCGATGTCCTGATCAACAATGCGGGCGCGGTGTTCGGCACGCGCCAGGAAACCCGCGACGGGCTGGAGCAAACATTTGCGCTCAATCACATGTCCTATTTCGTGATCACCAATCTTCTCCTGCCCAAGCTGAAGCCCGGCGCCCGCATCGTATCGACCGCGTCGGGCGCACACCGGCGGGCAATGTTGGATTTCGACGATCTGCAGAGCCGCCGGACCTATTCGGGCTTTGCGGTCTATGCGAAGTCCAAGCTCTGCAACATTCTGTTCACGCGGGAACTGGCGCGGCGTATCGCGGGGAGCGGCGTCACGGCCAATTGCCTGCATCCCGGGTTCGTCGCCACCCGCTTCGGCGATCAGTCGGGCGGATTGCTGGCCATCGGCGTATGGGCGGCAAAGCGCCTGACCGCGATCTCGGAAGAGGATGGCGCCAAGACCTTGGTCTATCTCGCCGCGTCGCAGAATGTGGCGCAAGTGAGCGGCGCCTATTTCTATGAATGCAAGATCGACATGCCGTCACCAGCGGCGCGTGATGATCGGGCCGCGAAGCGTTTATGGGATATATCGGCAGAGATTTCAGGAGTGGGACAATGACGGCGGCGCGCAGAAAAGACCTGGTCCGCGAATATAAGGAACGCAAGACCCGCTCCGGCATCTTCGCCGTTCGCTGCATGGCGGACGGAGCGGCATGGACCGGCATCTCGCGCGATCTCGACAGCCAGCAGAACGGGATCTGGTTTCAGCTGCGCATGGGCAATCACATGAACAAGGCCTTGCAGCAGGCCTGGGCCCGGCACGGCGCCGATGCGTTCCGCTTCGAAATCCTGGAAGTGGTGGAGGACGACAATCCCGAAATGATCGGATTGCTGCTGAAGGAGCGCGAAGCACATTGGCGGGCGCAAGAAGGCGCGGCCAAGCTCTTCGCCTAGCCGAACACCGCCAGGCCTTTTTCCAGCTTCACTTTTCCATCGGCCAGAAGGCGCAGCGCGGCGGGATATAATTTGTGCTCGACGTCCAGCACCCGCGCGGCCAGCGCGTCGGGGCTGTCGTCGGCATGCACCGGGACACGGGCCTGGGCGATCACCGGCCCCGCATCCAGTTCCGGCACCACGAAATGCACCGAGGCGCCGGACTGGGACTCACGCGCCTCGATCACCCGCTCATGGACATGTGTGCCCTTGTAGGCGGGCAAGAGGGATGGGTGGATATTGATCAGGCGCCCTTCCCAGGCGCGGGTGAAGCCGTCCGACAGGATGCGCATGAAACCGGCCAGGCAGACGATTTCCACCTGGGCCGCGCGCAGGGCGGCGTCCAGTTCGGCATCGAAGGCTTCTCTGGTCTTGCCTTTGTGGGGAATGACTTGGGTGGCGATCCCGGCCTCGGCGGCGCGGGCAAGACCGCCCACGCCTTCGATATTGGAGATCACCAAAACGATCTTGTAAGGCGCGTTCGCCTGGTCCGCGATCAAGGCGCCGAGATTACTGCCCCGGCCGGAAATCAGAACGCCGATCCGCTTCAAAGCTTCAAGGTCCCGCGATAGACGACCTTGGCTTCGCCTTCGCCGGGCACCAGATGGCCCAGGCGCATGGCCCTGTCGCCGCATTGCTGGAAGGCTTCGATGACACGGCCGGAGCATTTCTCCGGCACCACCGCCACCATTCCGATACCGCAATTGAAGGTGCGCAGCATTTCCGGCGCGGCGATCCCCGCTGATTTGGCCATCCAGCCGAATACGGGCGACGGCGTCCAGCTGTCCAGATCCACTTCCGCATTCATGCCTTCAGGCAGGGCGCGGGGAAGATTTTCCGTGATGCCGCCCCCGGTGATATGGGCGAAGCCTTTGACCCCGCCCACGCGCAAGGCTTCCAGGGCGCTGCGCACATAAAGCCTTGTGGGCGTCAGCAGTGCTTCACCCAATTTTTTTCCCGGCGCGAAGGGGGCTTCGGCGTCCCAGGCGAGGCCGCTTTTTTCGACCACTTTGCGGACCAACGAATAGCCGTTGGAATGCACGCCCGATGAGGCCACGCCGATCAGCACATCGCCGGGAACCATTTCGGCGGTGCGGGGCAGGACATGACCGCGTTCCACCGCGCCCACGGAAAAGCCGGCCAGGTCGAAATCGCCCTTGGCATAAAGGCCGGGCATCTCGGCAGTCTCTCCGCCGATCAAGGCGCAGCCGGATTCCTTGCAGGCCCGCGCGATCCCCTGGATCACCCGCGCGGCCGCATCCACATCCAGCTTGGCGCTGGCGTAATAATCGAGAAAGAAAAGCGGCTCGGCGCCCTGCACCACGATGTCGTTGACGCACATCGCCACCAAATCCTGGCCGATGCCGTCGAACAGTCCCGTGTCGATGGCGATCTTGAGCTTGGTGCCCACGCCGTCGGTGGCGGCCACCAGCACCGGATCCTTGAAGCCCGCAGCCTTGATGTCGAACAGACCGCCGAAGCCGCCCAGATCCGCGTCGGCGCCGGAGCGCCGTGTGGCGCGCGCAGCAGGGGCGATACGGGCGACCAACTCTTCACCGGCATCGATATCGACGCCGGCATCTTTATAAGTGAGGTTCTCGGGCATGGTCCGGAAAATCCGCGACGGAAGCTGAAGCTGCGCTTCGTTTAATCAGGGCAAAGCAACCGCGCAAGCGGCTGGCCCGAGGAATCCCCCATGTCTCTGGAAGGCGCCCTGGCGGTTCACCGATTCGGGCTCGGCGCGCGGCCCGGCGAAATCGAGGCGGCCAGCCGCGATCCCAAGGGCTGGCTGGTGGCCCAGATCGGGACCCCGGCGGAGCAGCCCCTCGCGCCCGACGGCGGCACCTTTCCCGGCAGCGGGCTCCTGGTGCGCCAGGAGCAGGAGATGATCGCCGCCCGGCGCGCCGCCAAGGCGGGCGACACCGAGGCCCAGAAAAAACAGGCCGGCGGGCGGCTTAAGATTTTCACCGGCGAAATGGCGGGGCGCTTTCAGCTGGGCTTCACCACGGAACGGCCCTTCGCCGAGCATCTGGTCTGGTTCTGGACCAATCATTTCACGGTCTCGACCACGGCGGGCCGCACGCTCAATTTCGCGGGCGCCTTCGAGCGCGAAGCGATCCGGCCCTATATCGCCGACACGTTCGAAAACATGCTGCTGGCGGTGGCCAGCCATCCCGCCATGCTGGTCTATCTCAACAATGTCGCATCCATCGGGCCTCATTCGCGCGCAGGCGAACGCACGGGCAAGGGCCGCAACGAGAATCTGGGCCGCGAATTGATGGAGCTTTATTCGCTGGGCGTGGATGGCGGCTATACCCAGGCGGATGTGATCGCGCTGGCCAATATCCTCACCGGCTGGAGCCTGGATCCGCGGGCGCCGTCCGGCTTCGGATTTTTTCCCAACCGGCATGAGCCCGGCCCGCAGATTTTGCGCGGCAAGCGTTACAATGACGATCTGCGCGGCGGCATTCAGGCGGTGCGCGATCTGGCGCATGACCCCCATACCGCGCATCACATCGCCACCAAATTCGCCACCTATTTCATCGCCGACCAGCCATCGCCGCAATCGGTGGCGCGGCTCGAAACCGTGTTCAACAAGACCGGCGGCAATCTCAAGGCGCTGGCGATGGCGGCGGTGGAAGATCCGGTCGCCTGGGCCCCGGCGCCCGCCAAGATGCGTTCGCCGGTCGAATATGTGACGGCGGGATATCGGCTTCTGGGTTTGCCGCGTGGCGACAATGCCGCGCAGCAGATCCGCGCCGGCATGAGCAGTGCCCGCAATATGGGGGAATTTCCCATGACCGCGTCATCGCCCAATGGCTGGCCGCTGGTGTCGGAGGCCTGGACGGGTCCCGATGCCGTGCTTACCCGCATCGAATGGGCCAAGCAGGTGGGCGCGCGCATGCCGCCGGACTTCAATGCCGCTTCGGTGGCCGATGCGGGGATGGGACCGCTTCTGGCACCGGCGACTCGCACCGCCATGGCGCGGGCCGAAAGCCAGGGCGATGCCCTGGCGCTTTTGCTCGCAAGCCCCGAATTCCAGCGCAGGTGACACATGCATTTTAATCGGCGCAACTTTGTGACATCCGCCGCCGCGATGGGCGCGGCAGCGATCTTCGATGCCAGAGCCCAATTCGCGTTCGCCGCCACGCCGGACGACCGGCGATTGGTGGTGGTGATCCTGCGCGGCGCGCTGGATGGGCTGGCCGCCGTGCCGCCCCATGGCGACAAGGATTATGCCGGTGCCCGCGGCGCGCTCGCACTGCCCACCCAAGGCACCGGCGCCGTCCATGACCTGGACGGCTTCTTCGGCCTCAATCCCGCGCTCACCAATCTCAAGGCGCTTTACGATGCCCGGCAGCTGGTGGTGTTTCACAATATTTGCTCGCCCTATCGCGACCGTTCCCATTTCGACGGTCAGAATGTGCTGGAAGCGGGCGGCGCCAGCCCGCATCTGTTGCAGGACGGTTGGCTCAACCGCGCGCTCGCGCCGATGGGGCTAGCAAATGGCGACGGGGCTTTGGCGATTGCCCAGACACCGCCTTTGATATTGTCCGGCAAAGTGCAGACCGCGAGCTGGATGCCGGCGGTGCTGCCCGCGCCGGACGAATTGTTCCTCTCTCAAGTGCGCGCGCTTTATGCCGGCGATGCGGTGCTGCAGGCATCTTTGTCCAGCGCGCTGGCGCTTCAGGCCTCGGCGCAGAGCGCGATGGACGATCCCGCGTCGAACAACATGCCGCGAGGCAAAGGCGGATATGGCGATCTCACGCCGCTGTTTCAGGGCGCGGGCAAGTTATTGGCGGCGCGCGGTGGTCCCAGGGTCGCGACCCTGGAAGCATCCGGCTGGGACACGCATGTCGCGCAAGGCGCGGCCGATGGTCAGCTGGCAAGGCGGCTCACGGCACTCGACACGGCGATCGACGCGCTGCACGCCGCCATGGGGCCCGCTGCATGGAACAAGACGGCTGTGGTGATGGCCACCGAATTCGGCCGCACCGTTCATCCCAACGGGTCCGGCGGCACCGACCATGGCACCGGAGGCGCCGCATTCCTTTTTGGCGGCGCGGTGGCCGGTGGTTCGGTGAAGGCGGAATGGACTGGCCTGGGGCAGGGCGCGCTCAAGGACGGACGGGACCAGCCCCCGCGCACCGATCTGCGGGCTCTGTTCAAAAGCGTTCTTGCGGACCAGATGGGCGTGCCCAGGGCGGCGCTCGAAACCCGCATTTTCCCCGACAGCGCTGCCGCGTCGCCGATCAAAGGCTTGATTGGAGTGTGATTTTTGCCGCTCCAGGCGCTTTCGCAGTTGCAAAGCGCCGCTTATAATCGCGCCGTCCCCACCGAGCGCCCAGATGCCATCGTTCTTTCCCAAATTCCTTCCCATGCTGGCGTTCGCGCTGCTGTTTTCGCTGCCGGTCCGGGCGGATGATCTCTACACGGTGAGCGGCGTCCATGTGGACGCGTCGGGAGCCTCGTCGGCCGAGGCGCTCAATGTTGCCATCGCGCAGGGCCGGCCCAAAGCCTGGCAGATTCTCTATCGCCGCCTGACCCGCCAGCAGGATTGGGCGCGCCAGCCGGTGCTGGATGCGCCCGCCCTGGTCCGCCTGTCCCGCGGCTATGTGCCGAGCAATGAGCGGCGCTCCACCACCCGTTATGTCGCGGACGTCGCATACAACTTCAATCCGGATGCCGTGGCCCGCACCTTGCGTGACGCCAACATCGCTTTCACCCAGACGGCGGTCCGCCGCATTCTGCTGGTGCCGATGTCGCCCGGCTATAACACCGGACCCTGGACCCAGGCGTTCGCAGCGGCGCACGATTCCTTCGTGCCTTTCTCGCTGCCGTCGGGGGGAGACGAGCTGGGGCAGCTCAATTTCGACAATGCCGGCTGGAACGATGTGGCGCCCGCAGCGGCAAAGATCAAAGCCACGGAAGCTGCGTTGGTGCAGGCGGTCTATGCCAACGGAAAAGTGACGGTGAATATCCGCCGCCTGAGCCAGGGCGCGGCTCCTACCAAGACCAGCATCGATGTGCCCATGCTCCAGACATTGGGCACCACTTATCCGGCCGCGGCCCAGGCCGCGCTCGCCGCGATGGACGATATGTGGAAATCGCGCTCGGCGGTGAATCCGAATGCGCGCGGCACGCTGATCGCCGATGTGAAAGTGGCATCGCTCAGCCAATGGGGCGCGATCCAGTCGGCCCTGTCGGGCTCGGAGAATGTCACCGGCGTTCAAGTGGTGGCGATGAATCTGGGCTATGCGCGTCTTTCCATCGCCTATGTGGGCTCCACCACGCAGCTGCGCGACTCCCTCAATGAAAAAGGGCTGGCGCTGTCGGGCCGGGGCGATCAATGGACCCTGGCGGCGGGCGCGCGATTGAATTCGGGAGGCGGTCAGTAGTGTTGCGCCATTTGCCCAATCTGCTGTCCGGCTTCCGCCTCCTGGCGGCGCCGCTGGCAGCCTGGGCGATCCTGGCGGAGCATGATACGGCGGCCCTGGTGATATTCGCGGGCGCGGGGTTCAGCGATCTGGCCGATGGTTATGTGGCAAGGCGCTGGGGATTTACCTCCCAGGCCGGCGCATGGCTCGATCCTCTGGCCGACAAGCTTTTGATGCTGTTCTGCTTCCTGGCGCTCTTGAAAGTGGGCGCGGCGCCATTCTGGCTGGTGGCGCTGGTGATCGTGCGGGATCTGGTGATCGGCGCCGGCGCGGTGCTGGCAAAGATGCTGGGCCTGCCGCTGCGCATCGCGCCTTTGATGATCGGCAAGGCCACGACGGCCGTATTGGTCGGATATGTGGGGATCGTGCTTCTGTTGCTGGCGTTGAATCAGGACGCGCCGCGGCTGGTGACGGCGGGCAACTATACCGTCGCCGTGTTTGCGGCGCTTTCGGCGGCGACCTATCTTTATTCTTTCTTGCGCGCGCTCCTGTCGGGGCGGCGCACCGCGTGATTCCGGTCGATTGATGTCTTCGCAACTGATCCTCCCCCTCGAACCGCGCAATGCCATGACGCGCGCCGATTTCATCGAAGCGCCCGGCAATGCGCGCGCCCTGGCCTATCTGGAGCGTTGGCCCGACTGGTCGGCGCCTGCGGCCGCGCTTTGGGGACCCGGCGCTTCGGGCAAGACGCATCTCGCCCATATCTGGGCGTCCCAGGCCGATGCCGTGGTGGCGGATGCGCGCACCTTGCGCGAACCTCTTGCGGGCCCTGCCGTGGTGGAGAATTGCGACAGCGCCGAGAGCCCGGATCACGAGCCCGCGCTTTTCGCCATGCTGGAGCGGGGGACGCCTTTGCTTTTGACGGGCCATACCGCGCCGGCCATGTGGCGGGCCTGGCTGCCCGATCTGGCATCGCGCTTTGGTGCCCTGGTCGCGTTCGAACTGGGCCAGGCGGACGAGGGGCTGCTGATGGCGCTGGCAGTCAAGCTGTTCGCGGACCGTCAGGTCACGGTGCCGGAGGCGGTGGTGACGGGGCTGCTGAGGGGGCTGGAACGGTCCCCGGCTGCGGTGCGGGACTTCATCGCGCGGGCCGACCGCGAGGCGCTCAGTCGCCAGAAACCGATAAATCTTCAATTGATACGGGAGCTTATGGCGGAATAGGGCAGGCTGTCATGACAGATTCACCTATTTCTCCTAAGCTTCCGCCATGTCCAACCCTTCCCAGAAAATCGAGGCCGCGAACGACGCGCCTGCCCATGGCGCTTCGGATAACCCCCTGGCCACCGAAGACGTGGTGGTGCTGACGCATCAGGGCAGCAATGTCGATTTCGACCCGGCATCGCCCGCCCGCTTCGTCAACCGGGAATTGTCCTGGCTGGCCTTCAACCGCCGGGTGATCGAGGAGGCGCAGAACCGCCGCCACCCCTTGTTCGAACGGCTGCGGTTCCTGTCGATCTCCGCCTCCAATCTCGACGAATTCTACATGGTGCGCGTGGCGGGGCTGATGGGCATGGTCCGGGCCGGGATCACCACCCCATCCGCCGACGGCCTGTCGCCGGCCGAACAGCTGGCCAAAGTGGATGAGGCGGCGCGCCAGTTGATCGGCGATCAGCAATGCATCTGGGCCGCGCTGGACGGGGAATTGCGCAAGGAAGGCGTCAGCGTCGTCACCGGCGGCGAAATTCTCGACCGCGACCGGGTCTTTCTGGATGCCTATTTCAGCGAGCAGGTTTTTTCGGTTCTGACGCCGCTCGCCATCGATCCGGCCCATCCGTTCCCTTTCATTCCCAATCTGGGCTTCACCGTGGCCCTGTCGCTCACCAACCGGCGCGACAATAAGGATTTCTTCGCGCTGATCCCGGTGCCGCCGCAGCTGCGCCGTTTCGTGCGCCTGCCCGATGCCGACCGCAAAGCCGCGCGCTTCATCCCGCTCGAGCATGTGATCGCGCTCTATTTCGACAAGCTGTTTCCCGGTCACGACATTTCGGGCTGGGGCATGTTCCGCATCCTGCGCGACAGCGACGTGGAAGTGGAGGAAGAGGCCGAAGACCTGGTTCTCTTGTTCGAGACGCTGCTCAAGCGCCGCCGCCGCGGCAGCGTCATCCACATGAAATGCAGCAAGGCGATGCCGGCGCATTTGCGCCAATTCATCGCCACGCACCTGGATCTGGACGAAGCCAAGATTGTCGATATCGAAAATCTGATCGGCATGTCGGATCTTTCCAAGCTGATCATTTCCGAGCGGGCCGATCTGCAATTCAAGCCGTACAATGCCCGCTTTCCGGAACGGATCCGCGATCATGGCGGCGATTGTTTCGCCGCGATCCGGGAAAAGGACCTGATCGTCCATCACCCATTCGAGAGTTTCGACACGGTGGTGCAGTTTCTGCGCCAGGCCGCGGCCGACCCCGATGTGGTGGCGATCAAGCAGACGCTTTATCGCACCAGCCAGGACAGTCCCATCGTCCAGGCCCTGATCGAAGCGGCGGAAGCCGGCAAGTCCGTGACGGCGCTGGTCGAACTCAAGGCCCGCTTCGACGAAGCCGCCAACATCAAATGGGCCCGCGACCTGGAACGGGCCGGCGTGCAGGTGGTCTATGGCTTCATCGCGCTCAAGACCCACGCCAAGATCAGCCTGGTGGTGCGGCGCGAGGGCGGTCAGCTTCACACCTATGTGCATTTCGGTACCGGCAATTATCATCCCCAGACGGCGCGGGTTTACACGGACCTGTCCTTGTTCAGCGCCGATCCGGCGCTGGGACGTGATGCGGCCCAGGTGTTCAATTTCATCACCGGCTATGCCGAACCCAATGCGCTGGAAAAACTGGCGGTCTCGCCTTTCTCGCTGCGCGGCCGCCTGGTCGAAGGCATCCAGCAGGAAATCATGCATGCCCGCGCGGGAAAGCCGGCGGCGATCTGGGTCAAGCTGAACTCGCTGGTCGATCCGGCGATGATCGACGGGCTCTATCGCGCCAGCCAGGCGGGCGTGAAAATCGAACTGGTGGCGCGGGGCATCTGCTGCCTGCGTCCGGGCGTGCCGGGCCTGTCGGAGAATATCCGGGTGCGCTCGATCGTGGGCCGCTTCCTGGAACATGGACGGATCGTGGCCTTCGGCGCGGGCCATGGCCTGCCATCGCCCGACGCGAAAGTTTTCATTTCCTCGGCGGACTGGATGCCCCGCAACCTGGATCGCCGGGTGGAGACCCTGGTTCCCATTGAAAATCCCACGGTCCATCAACAGGTGCTGGACCAGATCATGGTCGCGCTGCTGAAGGATCAGGCGCAAAGCTGGTATATGAAGGCGGACGGAACCTATTCACGCGATTCCCATTCCGAGGATGCCGATGCCTTCTCCGCGCATACATATTTCATGACCAATCCGTCGCTCTCTGGCCGCGGCCGGGCGCTGAAGATCCAGGGTTCAGGCCCGCGCAAGCGCCGGATCTGATCTTTGTCGTCCGCCAGCGAAGTCCGCGCCTCTCCAAGCCCGCGCGCCGCCGACGCGCCCAGGCCCATTGCCATTGTCGATATCGGCTCCAATTCCGTGCGCCTGGTGATCTACGAGAACCAGAGCCGCAACGCCGCCACCTGGCAGAACGAAAAATCGATCTGCGCCATCGGCCGCGACATGGTCACCAGCGGAAGGCTGCATGCCGAAGGCTGCGCCGCCGCGCTGGAAGCGCTGGCACGCTTTCGTATGATCGCGGACGGCTTGAAGGTCGATCTGCGCGAGGCGGCCGCCACCGCGGCGGCCCGCGACGCCAGCAACGGCGCTGAATTCATCGCCCGGGCAGAGCGGGCCTGGGGCTCGCCCATCCGCATCCTGGCGGGCGAGGATGAGGCGCGCATCGCCGCCGAAGGCGTGGTGGCGGGCATTCCCGAGGCGTCGGGCCTGGTCGCCGATCTGGGCGGCGGCAGCCTGGACATGGTGACGGTCAAAGGCGGCCGGACGGGAGACGCCTGGACGCTGCCATTCGGTCCGCTGCGCCTGATGGACCAGTCCAAGGGCGATCCCGACAAGGCGCGCGACATTGTCGACAAGGGCCTCAAGAATATTTCGGGCCTGTCGTCGCCGGCCCTGTATGCGGTTGGCGGAATCTGGCGCAGCTTCGCGCGCGTGGACATGGAGGAGCATCATTATCCCCTGCATGTCCTGCAGCATTATACGATCCCGCGGGGACGCGCGCTTCGCCTGTGCAAAGTGCTGGCCGGGCTTTCCCGGGAGTCGGTGCGCAAGATCAAGGTCGTGTCCAAGCGCCGCGCGGAATCGCTGCCCTATGGCGCGGTGGTGCTGGAACGGCTGCTGCTGGCCAGCGATATCAAGGATGTGGTGATCTCGGCCTATGGCCTGCGCGAAGGCCTGTTCTATGCCCGCTTGTCGCCGGAGGAGCGGGCCAAGGATCCCTTGCTGGAATTTGCCCGCGACACCAATGACAGGCTGGCGCGCGTGCCCCCGCATGCGCGCGAAATGTTCGAATGGACCCAGCCGCTGTTCGAAGGCGAAAGCCTGGAACTGAAGCGCATCCGCGAGGCTTCGGCCAATTTTTCCGATATCGGCTGGCGGCGGCATCCCGACAATCGCGCCGCCGGCACGTTCAATCAGGTGCTGACCGCGCCTTTCTCGGGCGCCGATCATCGCGCCCGCGCCTTGATCGCCACCTCGATCTTCCATCGCTATTCCGGAGACGAGGATTTCGTCCGCGAGCTGGCGTTGGCCGGTCTCCTGGACAAGGATGACGAGCGGCAGGCCATTCGCCTGGGGCTGGCATGGCGCTTTGCGTTCTCCCTGTCGGCTTCGGCGGCCGAAGAGCTTGGCCATTACCGGCTCCGGCTTACGCCCGCCAAAGTGGTGCTGGAAGTTCCCCGCAAGCGGGAGGCCATTGCCAGCGAGCCGGTCCAAAAGCGTCTGGGGGCTTTGGCCGAGGCCATGGATAAGCGCGGCGAAATATTGGTCGGCTAAAAGTCCTGGCCGCGGGTCTTTTGGCCCCTGAGTTCGTCGCGCGTCCTCACGTGCTTTCGCACGCTCCGGGCGTTGCCACTACGCTGACGCTAAGCAACCCTGCTCAGGAACCAATATCCCTCGCGCCTCTTGGTTAGGGCCGGCCCGGCCGGGGGAAACCCTGATCCTACCGCCCGAAACAGTCGCAGCCTTAACCCCGTGCGTTGCCTGGGAATTTGCCTTAATCTGGGGGTGGTCTTGCGTTAAGGCCCGGGAGCGGGCTTTAACTGGCAGGCAAGCCGGGCAGGGGCCGGCGGGGTTCGCTTCACAAGGCGGGGATTGAGGAGAGACGTCATGGGTGCGCTCAGCATCTGGCATATCGTGATTTTGGGCGTGATCGCCCTGGTGCTGTTCGGCGGTCGCGGCAAGGTCTCCGACCTGATGGGCGATTTCGGCAAGGGCATCAACAGCTTCAAGAAGGGCCTCAGCGACCCGGACAAGGAGGATCCGCGCGTGATCAATGCCGAAACGCGCGAAACCGCGAACGTCAACAAGGACACCGCGCCCCGCTAAGGGCATGGTCAGGGTCCTTGGATGTTCGACCTTTTCAGCTGGAGCCATATCCTTATCCTGCTCACCGTGGCTCTGGTCGTGGTGGGCCCCAAGGATCTGCCGCGCCTGATGAACATCGCGGGCCGTTGGGCCGGCAAGGCGCGCAACATGGCCAACGAGTTCAAGAGAAGCTTCGACGACATGGCGCGTCAGAGCGAGCTCGACGAATTGCGGGCCGAAGTGGAAAAGCTGCGGGCGGCGGATCCGGTCGCCGATCTGAGCCGCGATATCGAACGCACGCTCAATCCGGTGGATACCGAAGCGGCGGAGGCGCGGGCAGCGGCTGACGGCACGGCAGAAGCCGATGCGGCGGCCGCCGAAGCGCCGGCGCCCCGCAGCGGCGAGTATCAGATCTCCGAAACGCCGGCGGACGCGCCGCATCTGGATGAGCCGCCGGCGGAACCGTCCGAAACCAACCCGCATTCGCAGACGGCATCACAGTGAGCGGCCCGTCGGAAGAAGATGAGGCGGCGCTGAACGCCACGCGGGCGCCGCTGATGGAGCACCTGATCGAGCTGCGCAAGCGGCTGATCTGGGCGATGGTGTCGTTCGGCGTCTGTTTCGTGGTCTGCTTCGCCTTCTCGGCGCCGATTTTCCAGTTTCTCACCGTGCCGCTGCACAAGGCGCTGAAAGGCGCCAGCAACGACCATCTGATCTATACCGCGCTCTATGAAGTGTTCTTCACCCAGGTGAAGATCGGCATGTTCGGCGGTGTCTGCCTGGGCTTTCCCGCCATCGCGGCCCAGCTCTGGATCTTTGTCGCGCCCGGGCTCTACAAGCATGAGCGCCGCGCCTTCCTGCCGTTTCTGCTCTGGACGCCGGCGCTTTTCATCCTGGGCGGCGCCTTCGTCTATTATGTGATGCTGCCTTTCTCGATCACTTTCTTCAGCGGCTATCAGATTCCCACCACCGCGGATGCGATCGGCATCCAGCTTCAGGCCAAGGTGAGCGATTATCTGGATTTCGTGATGACGTTGATCTTCGCCTTCGGCCTGACTTTCCAATTGCCGGTGCTGTTGTCGCTTCTGGGTAAGGTCGGGATCGTTTCGGCCAAGGGCCTGCGCGAAATGCGCCGTTATGCCTATGTCGGGCTGTTCGGCGTGGCGGCGGTGTTCACGCCGCCGGATGCGATTTCCATGCTCAGCCTCGCTTTTCCCTTGGTCGCGCTCTACGAGATCTCGATCCTCAGCGTGGTGATGATCGAGCGCAATCGGGCCCGCGAAGACGCGGCGCGCGCCGGCACGGCACTGGCTCCCTGAACTCGTTTCTTAAGCTGCCGCCCGCCCCCTGGCGGCGATGCGCTCGGCCGGAAGCATCATGGTCACGGTGGTGCCCATTTCGGGCACGCTGGACATGGTCAATGTGCCCTCATGCAGTTCCAGCATCGCCTTGGCCAGGGGAAGTCCCAGGCCCGTGCCGTCATGCTTGCCGGTGAAGCGGTTTTCATTCTGGCCGAACGGCATCATGGCATGGGCCATTTCCTTCTCGGTCATGCCCACACCGGTGTCGCGCACCGTGATTTCGTAACGTCCGTCACTTTGCAGCTTTCCCGAAACATGCACCGAGCCGCCCGGCGGCGTGAATTTGATCGCATTGCCGACCAGATTCAGCAGGATCTGGCGGATCATGCGCTCGACGGCCTTCATCTGCATGCCGTCCTCGGCGATCTCGTTGTGAACCGTGACGCCGTACTTTTCTCCCAACCCTTTCAGCATGGCCAGCGAGGAGGCGAACACCGGCGCGATCTCGAACAGTGTTGCATTGTCCAAACTCATCTTGCCGGCTTCGATCTTGGCCAGATCCAGCACGTCGTTGATGATGGCAAGCAGATGCCGGCCGCTGGAATGAATGTCGCTGGCGTAGGACAAATAGCGGGGATTCTGCACGGGCCCCAGATGCTGATCCTTCATCACTTCCGAGAAGCCGAGAATGGCGTTCAGGGGCGTGCGCAGCTCATGGCTCATATTGGCCAGGAACGAGGATTTGGCGCGGTTGGCCAGTTCGGCCTCGTCCACCGCGAAGGCGAGGCGGCGCGACATCGCCGTGAGCTGGGTGCGGCTCTTCTCCAGCTGATCGATGACCCGCCGCGAATAAAGGATCAGGGGCACCGCCACGGCCAGGGTTTCGATGACGATGTTGGTGAAGGCCAGAAGGGTGAGCTTGGCGCCATCGAAGTATAGGGCGAGGTGAACCAAGGAGGCCATCACCACGGCCATCGCCGACAGCACAATGGTGCTGCCGGCCAGGCTCATGGCTCCCAGCCTGCGCTCCCAGCGCATCCAAAGATGTTTCAGACCGAAAATCTGCAAGCCCATAAGCGCGCCGGACGGTCCGGACGTGCCCCCTGAAAACCCCGCTATTCTGCGCCGGAAGCGGTTTCGCCAGGGTTGCAACGACAGATGGAAACTTCCGCGGGAAATTAGCGAATCGGTAAGCACGCTCGCCAAACGCTTGCCAGGCCAGAGATTTTTGGAACCTTTGACCCCAGGAAAGCCCCATGGCATGAGCGTCGCCTGACAGAGTTGAAGGCCGCTTCCCCATGCACGATATCCGGATCATTCGGGACAATCCTGACGCGTTCGCCGCCGGCCTTGGCCGCCGTGGACTGGATGGGAAGGTCTTGGCCGAGGATCTCCTGGCCAAGGACAAAGCCTTGCGGGAGTTGCTCACCCGGCTTCAGACCCAGCAGGCGCGGCGCAACGAAGCCTCCAAGCTGATCGGCCAGGCCAAGCAGAAGAAAGACGAAACGCAGGCCAAGGCTTTGATGGATGAAGTCGCGGGCCTGAAAGACGCCATCCAGCAAGGCGAAGCCGAGCAGCGCGATCTGGAAGCAGGATTGCGCGATGCCTTGGCGGTGATCCCCAATATCCCCGCCGCCGACGTTCCGGACGGGGCCGATGAAAGCGCCAATGTGCCTGTGACGGCCCGCGCCTTCGGCACGCCGCCGGGGATCAATAATCCCAAGCAGCATTTCGAAATCGGCGAAGCCCTGGGCCAGATGGATTTCGAGCGCGCCGCCAAAGTCTCCGGCGCGCGCTTCGTCTATCTGAAATCCGACCTGGCGCGGCTGGAACGCGCCATCGCCGCATTCATGCTCGATACCCACACCCGGCAATTCGGCTATCAGGAAGTAAGTCCGCCGGTGCTGGTGCATAGCGGCGCCATGTTCGGCACCGGCCAGCTTCCCAAATTCCAGGACGATCTGTTCCGCCTGCCGGTGGGCGAGGGCGATCCCTTCTGGCTCATTCCCACCGCCGAAGTGCCGCTCACCAATATCGTCAATGACGAGATCGTGAGCGAGGCCGAACTGCCGCTGCGCATGACCGCCTTCACGCCTTGCTTCCGTGCCGAAGCCGGGGCGGCGGGCCGCGATACTCGTGGCATGATCCGCATGCATCAATTCTCCAAAGTCGAGCTGGTCTCGATCACCACGCCCGACCAGTCCGCCGCCGAGCATGAACGCATGACCGATGCGGCGCAGGAAATTCTCAAGAAGCTTGATCTCGCCCATCGGGTTGTGACGCTCTGCACCGGCGACATGGGCTTCGGCGCTCAGAAGACCTATGACATCGAAGTCTGGCTGCCGGGGCAGAATGCTTATCGGGAGATTTCCTCCTGCTCCAATTGCGGGCCGTTCCAGGCGCTGCGCATGAACAGCCGTTATCGCGGCAGTGACGGCAAGGTGAAGGGGCCGGTCCATACCTTGAATGGTTCGGGCCTGGCGGTGGGGCGCACCTTGGTGGCGATCCTGGAAAATTATCAGCAGCCCGATGGCAGTGTCGCCATACCGGCCGCGTTGCAATCTTACATGGGCGGCAAAACCGTCATCACCAAAGCCTGATGCGTATTCTTGTCACCAATGATGACGGCATTCACGCGCCGGGCCTTGTCGTTGCTGAGAAAATCGCACGCGCTCTTTCCGACGATGTTTGGGTGATCGCGCCGGAGACGGAACAGTCGGGCGCCTCGCATTCGCTCACCCTCACCATGCCGCTGCGTCTTCGCCAGGTTTCGGAGCGCCATTATGCCGTCGCCGGCACGCCCACCGATTGCGTGATGATGGGCTGTCTGCATCTGCTGAAGGACCAGCCGCCGGACCTGATCCTGTCCGGCGTGAATTGGGGCTCGAACATGGCGGATGATGTCACCTATTCGGGCACCATCGCGGGCGCGATGGAAGGCTGCGCCCTGGGCATAAAGTCGGTGGCCATGTCCCAGTCGGGCGACGAGGTGACGCGCGAGAATATCGACTGGTCGCCGGGGGAGGTGCATGCCCCCGGCGTGATCCGGCAATTGCTGGATGCGGGCTGGCCGGACGGGGTGCTGATGAACCTCAATTTTCCTTCCGGTTCCGCCGCCGAGGTGAAGGGCTGGGCACTGGTGTCCCAGGGCCGTTACGACCTCCAATCCACGGAAATCGAGGAACGCCGCGACGCCCGCAACCGGCCTTATTACTGGGTAGGCTTGCGCCGCCGCCGGGCTTCTCCTCCCGTCAGCACCGATCTGGCCGCCGTCTACAGCGGAAAGATTTCGGTAACACCGCTGCACATGAACCTGACCGAAGGGGCGGTGCTGGAAAAACTCCAGGAAAAGCTGGGCTGGAAATAAACCCGGAGTTAACCGGGAACTCCGCCGGGGCCGGGCAGAGTTAAAGTCTTCTTCATTCTTAACGAAGATGATCCGTTTCGAGACATCATGCAGAAGGCATGAGCAATGTACGGGTCATTGAAGAACCTCGCCCTGGCCGCGCTGATCTGTGCGCCCGGGCTTGCGGCCTGCACCACCAGTCCGGAAACCACCTTCGACTGGGGCGTCAATGACCGGCTGCCCAAACGCAATGTCGCGCGCAACGATGTGACACGCAGCGACCTGCCGCGCGTCCGTCAGGGTAGCAAGGTGGCCAAGGCCAAGCCGAAATCCGGTTCCGTAACGCGCAACGATCTGCCGGCCTATCAGCGGCCCCGCGTCGATACCTCCGATGCGCCCAGCTTCGTGTGGCCGGTGTCCGGCGACATCATTTCGAATTTCGGCGGTCCCGCCAATGGCGAGCGCAATGACGGGATCAATATCGCCACTGCGATGGGCACGCCGATCCATGCCGCCGCCAGCGGTACCATCACTTATTCGGGCAACGAGCTGAAGGATTACGGCAATCTGGTGCTGATCAAGCATGAAGACGGCTATGTCACCGCTTATGCCCATGCCGACCGCTTGGTCGTCGCCAGAGGCGATGTGGTGAGCCGGGGGCAGATCATCGGCTATGCGGGGCAAACCGGCGATGTCAGCCGGCCGCAGCTGCATTTCGAGATCCGCCGCGACACCCAGCCGGTGAATCCCAAGCCGCTGCTGATGGCGCGCAATTCTTGATTTTGGTCGCACGGCCGGACGGAAAACCGTTCCGCTTCGCTTCACACTTTTCCTGGCCGATGCTCCGCTAAATCCGCGTACCCAGTTCGCCGGCTAGGTCCTGAATGAACTGCCACGCCACGCGGCCGGAACGCCCGCCGCGCCCCATCGCCCAGCTTAACGCCTTGGCCCGCAGATCTTCCGGCTTGATCTTCAATCCGAAATGCCTGGCATAGGATTCCACCATCGCCAGGTAATCGTCCTGGCTGCAATTGTGGAAACCCAGCCAGAGCCCGAAGCGGTCGGACAGCGAGACTTTTTCCTCCACCGCTTCCCCGGGATTGATCGCGGTGGCGCGCTCATTGTCCACCAGATCGCGCGGCATCAGATGACGCCGGTTCGAGGTGGCATAGAACAGCACATTGCCGGGCCGGCCTTCGATGCCCCCTTCCAGCGCGGCTTTCAAAGATTTGTAGCTGGTATCGTCCTTGTCGAAGGACAGGTCGTCGCAGAACAGAAGAAAACGGCGCTTGTCGTTCCGGAGCAGCCTCAGCAATTGCGGCAGGCTGGCGATGTCTTCGCGATGGACTTCGATCAGGACGAGGGGGCTTTTGCGTTGCCGGTTGACCTCGGCATGCACCGCCTTGACCAGCGAGCTTTTGCCCATGCCGCGCGCGCCCCACAACAGGGCGTTGTTGGCGGGCAGGCCGTCGGCAAAGCGGCGCGTGTTGGCGAAGAGGGTCTCGCGCTGGTTCTCGATCGCCTTGAGCAGTGCGATGTCGATGCTGGCGACATGGGGCACCGGCGTCAGCGCGCCCAGCGCAGGCTCCCACACAAAGGCGGCGCCTTTTGCGGGCAGGCCCGCGGGCAGGGGCGGCGGCGCCAGCCGTTCCAGCGCGGCGGTAACGCGGGCCGCCAGGTCTGCCTCGGCCGATGCGGGAGGTTTGGCGCCTTTTTTCATCTCTAAGCCTTTGTTTTTACGCGGTTGCAAACAGGGGCGCCCCCGCTATAGTCCGGCCTCACCCCGCGCCAAAGTGAAAGATCTTCGACCTATGAATATGGCCGACCCGACATTCCAGACATTGACGCTGATCGTGCCGATGCTGGCGATCTTTTACTTCCTTCTCTGGCGCCCGCAACAGCAGCGCGCCAAGCAGCTGCGCCAGCAGATCGATGGGCTTCGCCGTGGCGACACGGTGGTGACGGGGGGTATCGTGGGGCGGGTGGTCAAATCCTCCAATGCCGAGGATCCGGAGATCCTGGTGGAAATTGCCGACAATGTGCAGGTGAAGGTGCTCAAATCCTCCCTGAATGACGTTCGCCCCAGGGCGCAAGGCGACGAGAAGAACTGACGTGCTGCAAGTTTCTCCCTGGGTACGCATTGTAACTTTCCTCGTCGTGCTGGCGGGGGCTCTGATCGCGCTGCCCAATGCGCTGCCCGACAATATCCTGCAGCGCTATCCCTCCTTCCTGCCCAAAAGCACTGTGAGCCTGGGCCTGGACCTGCAGGGCGGCTCGCAGCTCCTTTTGGAAGTCCAGATCGACCAGGTGCAGCGCGACAAGGCCGAAGCCACCATCGGCGATATCCGCGCCGCCTTCCGCAAGGCGCGCATCGGCTATACCGATCTGGTCGCCAAACAGGACTCCGTCACCGTCAAAGTCAGCGACATGGCGCGCTATGCCGAAGCCAAGAAGCTGGTGAGCGATCTCAATCCCACCACCTCCGCTTCGGTGATGTCGGCGGGCGCCCGTCAGTATGAAATGACCGAGCCGGGCGGCGGCATGATCAATCTGCGCATGACGGACGCCTACAAGACCCAGGCCCAGCAGCAGATCCTGGAACAATCGATCGAAGTGGTGCGCCGCCGCATCGACGAGTTGGGCACGCGCGAGCCGACCATCGAACGTCAGGGCGAGGACCGCATTCTGGTCCAGGTGCCGGGCCTGCAGGATCCCGACCAGTTGAAGAACATTCTGGGCAAGACCGCCAAGATGACCTTCCAGCTGGTGAACGAAAGCGCCGATCCCGCCGCGAAAACCGCGCCCATTGGCGACGATATCCTGCCGCAGATGAGCGACAATCCCAGGCAGTTCCTCCCCAACATCGTGGTGCACCGCCGGGTGATGGTGTCGGGCGACCGGCTGACCGATGCCGGCGCCGGCTTCGATTCCCGCACCGGCCAGCCGGTGGTGACTTTCCGCTTCGACAGCGTGGGCGCGCGCGAATTCGGCAATACCACCAAGGAGAATGTGGGGCACCGCTTCGCCATCGTGCTGGACAAGCAGGTGCTGTCCGCGCCCGTGATCCAGGAGCCGATCCTGGGCGGCTCGGGCCAGATCACCGGCAGCTTCACCACCAAGACCGCCAACAATCTCGCCATCCTGCTGCGCGCCGGCGCCTTGCCGGCGCCGCTGAAGATCATCGAAGAACGGACCGTGGGCGCCGAGCTGGGCGCGGATTCGATCAAGGCCGGCCGCTATTCGGCCATTGCCGGCCTGGCGGCGGTGGCGCTGTTCATGATCCTGCGTTACGGGCTGTTCGGCCTGTTCGCGGATATCGCGCTCACCCTCAATGTGGTGCTGCTCTTGGCGGTGCTGACCTTGTTCGGCGCCACGCTCACCTTGCCCGGCATCGCTGGCATCGTGCTCACCATGGGCATGGCGGTGGACGCCAACGTCTTGATCTATGAGCGCATCCGGGAAGAGCAGCGCAACGGCCGCTCCATCCTGGCCTCCATCGACACCGGCTTCCGCCGGGCGATGGCGACCATCATCGACGCCAACATGACCCACCTGATCGCCTCGCTGATCCTGTTCGAGCTGGGATCGGGCTCGGTGAAGGGCTTCGCCGTCACCTTGGGCGTGGGCATCATCACCTCCTTCTTCACAGCGGTGATGGTGACCAGGTTGATCGTGGTGGCCTGGTTGAATGCCACTAAACCCAGGACTCTCACTATTTAACCCCTCCGCCCTGCGCAGCTTACTTTTCCGCGCTGGCTCACGCCCGCGCGGAATAAGCGCTGCTACGGGCACCTCCCCCTGCTTCGCACGCACGGGGGAGGTGGGCCTCAGCCAAGGCTCTCTTCCCAATAGCGGGGGCGCGGCGAAACGCATAACATCCCCGCCAGACTCAAATCGGGGAGGGGACATGGCCGCGTTTCTGGGTAATCTTCGCAATGTGACGATCGCGAGTTTCGTGCTCGCGCTGCTGCTGGTGGTGCTGTACGCATCCCTTCAGGGCTTTGACGGCCCGACTTTCGAACTCTTCACTTTGCGCTGGCTGCATGTGGTTTGCGGCGTGATGTGGATCGGCCTGCTCTGGTATTTCAATTTTGTCTCCACGCCGACCATGCCGAAAATCCCGGACGAATTGAAACCGGCGCTGGGCCGCTACATCACACCGGCCGCCCTGTTCTGGTTTCGCTGGGGCGCGATGGGCACGATCTTCTTCGGCATCGTGCTGGCCTTCCGCAACAATTACCTGATCGAAGCCTATACCCTGGATCTCAGCCAGGGCCTGGCGGGCTATCCCTTGGGACCGAAATATCTCGCCATCGGCATCGGCATGTGGCTGGGCACCATCATGTGGTTCAATGTCTGGTTCGTAATCTGGCCCAACCAGCAAAAGGCGCTGAACATCGATGGCAAATACCCCAATCTGGCGGCGCCCGAAAAAGCGGCCGCGGCCAAGGCCGCCGGCCAGTTCAGCCGCATCAACACATTGCTTTCCATCCCCATGCTGTTCAGCATGGTGGCGGCCGGGCATCTCTACTGAGTTTTGAAAGATCGGAGTGGGGAACCGCCCAATTGCTTGGGCGGTTCTTTTTTTGATGGACAACGCACTCGCTGCCAGACTTGCCCAGACGGTGCGCGCGGCCGATCCCGACCGCTATTTCGCCAGCCTGTTCGCGCCCGCGCCCGACCGGCCCCATCTGCATGCGCTCTATGCCTTCAACCATGAAGTGGCGCATGTGGCCGAAAGCGTGCGCGAGCCGATGCTGGGCGCCATCCGGCTGGAATGGTGGCGCGAGACCGCCGAAGGCGCCGCCAAGGGCGCGCCCCGCAATCACGATGTGGCGCGGGGGCTGGCGGCGATGTTCGCCGAGCGGCCTGTTTCGCTGCCGGCCCTGGAAGCGATCATCGCGGCGCGGGCCTCCGATTCCGATTCCGGGCAGTTCGCGGATTTCGCGGCCCTGGAAACCTATCTCGACGCCACCGGCGGGGCCTTGATGCGCCTGGCGGCTCAGATCGTGGGCGGCGATCCGGGCGTGGCCCGCGAGCCCGCGCTGGCTTATGGGCTGGCGGGATTGCTGCGCTCCCTGCCGTTTCACAACCGGCGGCACAAACTCTATCTGCCGCTCGATCTTCTGGCGGCGTTGAAGCTGACGCCGGACGAGTTCTTCGTGCTGGAAAATGATCCGCGCATCGGCGCGGCCGTCCGCCAGACCGCGTTGCGCGCCCGCGATCATTTCCTGGTCGCCCGTAGGGGACCGCGGCCGCGCGCGGCTTTGGCGGCCATCCTTCCGGCGGCGCTGGTCCCGGTCTATCTCAGGCGCATGAACAAGGACGTGCCGGTCCACCGGCGCCAGATGGCGCTTTTGTCGGCCGCGATGAAAAAGCGCTTATGACCCGATATCGAGGCCGTTGCTCTTGGTTTTCACATCGCCCTGGCGGATGCGGCGATAATCCTTGAGCTGCTGCTGGGCGGCGCGGAACGCGTCGTCCAAAAGCGCATAGGCATCGGTGGTGGATTTCTTGCCATTGGCATGCGCCGCTTCCCGGCTTACCACCAGATCCTTGCCCGGCACGCGCACCACGACATGGACGTCGGGAATGTTCTGCCCGGTGCGGTGGCTTTTGTGCGGCATCTCGATCACCACCCGGCAACCGATGATGTGGTCGTGGAACTGCTTCAGCTTGGTGAGGTGCCCGTCGACCGCGGTCTTCAGGGCGTCGGAGGAATCCATGTTGTGGAAAGAAAGCTCTAAAGGTGTGTCCATGAGGTTTCCGCTGTGTTGTTGAATTGGAAACGCCTGGGATTATATCCGGTTTTCTGCCGGTGTGCGTCTTTCCAGCCAGGCTGACAGGTCCTCAAGCGCCCTTTCGCTCATGGCCTGTTTGCGGTCCTTGCCCTTGATTTTCTTCGCCTGCGACAGGGGCGGGAACAGGCCGAAATTCACGTTCATGGGCTGGAAGGTCCGGGCGTCCGCGCCGCCCGTGATATGCGCCAGAAGCGCGCCAAAGGCAGTGGTGGCGGGCGGGGGCGGGGCTGCGGCGCCCAGGGCCTCGGCCGCCGCGAAACGGCCGGCCAGAAGGCCGATGGCGGCGCTTTCGACATAGCCTTCCACCCCGGTCACTTGTCCGGCGAAGCGCAGATGCGATTGCGTCTTGAGACGCAATTCCGCGTCCAGCAGCCGGGGCGAGTTGATGAAGGTGTTGCGGTGCAGTCCGCCCAGCCGCGCGAATTCCGCCTTCTCCAGCCCCGGAATGGTGCGGAAGATTTTCACTTGCTCGCCATGGCGCAGCTTGGTCTGAAATCCCACCATGTTCCAAAGCGTGCCCAGCGCATTGTCCTGGCGCAGCTGCACCACGGCATGGGGACGCACCGGGCTTCTGGGATCCTGAAGTCCCACCGGCTTCATCGGGCCGAAACGCAAGGTTTCCTCGCCGCGTGCCGCCATCACTTCGATGGGCAGGCAGGCCTCGAAATAGGGAGTGGATTTTTCCCATTCCTTGAAATCGGTCTTTTCCCCGTCGATCAGCGCCGCGACGAAGCCGCGATACTGATCTTCGGTCAAGGGCAGGTTGATATAATCGGCATCGCCGCCGCCGGGCCCTTTCTTGTCGTAGCGCGACTGAAACCAAGCGGTTTCGAAGTCGATCGAATCGCGATGGATGATCGGGGCGATGGCGTCGAAGAAGGCCAGATGCTCCTGGCCCGCTGCCCGGGCGATATCGGCGCTGAGGGCTTCCGAAGTCAGCGGGCCGGTGGCCACGATCACCTGCCCCCAGCTGGCAGGGGGGAGGGCCGTGATTTCCTCGCGGGCGATGGTGATGTTGGGGTGGCCAGCCAGGGCGGCGGTCACGCCTTGCGAAAAGCCCTCGCGGTCCACGGCCAGGGCGCCGCCCGCCGGCAGCTTGTGACGGTCGGCCATTCGCATCACCAGCGACCCGGCGCGGCGCATTTCCTCGTGCAGCAGGCCCACGGCATTGTTCATGGCGTCGTCGGAGCGGAAGGAATTGGAGCAGACCAGCTCCGCCAGCCCGTCAGTTTGATGCGCGAAAGTGCCCCGGAGGGGGCGCATCTCATGCAGGATCACCTCCAGTCCGGCTTCCGCCGCCGCCCATGCCGCGTCCGAGCCGGCCAATCCGCCGCCGATGATGTGAAGTTTTGCCATGGCGGAGGCTTTAGCAGTCTCAGCCGCGGGAAGGAAAGGCGCGCGGGACGGCGGCTTTGCCCCGCATCCGGAATTGCCGCAAATCCTGGGCGGAAAAGCGGTCTTTTGCGGCGATACCGGGTGTTAACAGGGACGTGCGAATATGTCCCCGTGAAAACATGTTTTTGTTGCGTGGCTGCTGCTGACAGATGCGATGAAGCCCGCCATTATGGCGGCGTAACGAGAGAGCAACATGGCTGACGATAAAGGATCCAATTATGTTCGCCTGGCGGTCGGCGCCGGCGTTCTGGCCGTGGCCGCGGTGGGCCTGGCGGTGTTCGTGCCCCGCCGCCGCTGGGTGGCGATGGCCGAACCGTTTCGCAATGTTCTGAAATCTCCGGCTGCCCTGGCCATGACGGCCTGGATGGTGGGATTGTGGAACCAAGCAACCCAGTCGGGCCCGCCCGTGTTCGACGATATGCGTCCGTTTGACGAATTCTGAACGGCCGGCACGCATCGTCATGAAGGACTGAGATGACGAAGATCCCCGTCCTGGAGGCGATCCGTTTCGCCTATCGATTCACCTTCCATCATCTGGGCGCGATCATCGGGCTGATCTGGCTGCCCATGATCATGGCGACGGTGATCGGCTTTTTCGTGTTCCAGCGATTTTTTTCGGCGCTGGCCAACGCCCTGGCCTCCAACAATTTCGCGTCGATGGGCCCGGCCCTGCTGGGGCTGATCTCCTTCGTGTTCATCGGGCTCTTGCTGGTGTCGATGATGGCGGTGCCGGTGACCCAGCTCGCCATGGGCAGCCGCAAGACGGGCGCCTTGGCGCATTTCTCCTTCGGCCCCCAGGAATGGCGGCTGTTCCGCGCCGGATTGGGCGTGGCGGGGTTTCTTTTCGTCCTGTTGCTGCTGGTGAGCATGGCGACGGCGGCACTGATGGGCCCCGGCAATCCGGCCGCCAATTATGCGGCGCAGGCCGCCTTCATGCTCTGCACGGTCTTCTTCATCCTGCGGTTCGGATTTCTGCTGCCTTCGGTGGCGGTGGCTGAAAGCGGTCCGGTGCTGCCGCGCAGCTGGACCCTCAGCGGCGGAAATTTCTGGCGCATTCTGGGCATCTTCCTGGCCGTGATCCTGCCGGTGCGGCTGGTGATGGTCGCGGTCGAGGCCGCGCTGGCGGGGCCGGCGATATTGGAGCCGAAACTGTTCAATTCCACCGCCATGGTGGCGGCACAGGTGCATTTCGCCAACCAGAGCATGCCCATCACGGCGGGCCTGGCCTTCCTCTTCGCGCCCGTTCTGCTGGGACTGTCCCTCAGCGCGGGGGTCTATGCCTTCCAGACGCTGAAGGGCGAAGTAGTTCCGGACTGAGCTTCATCCGGCCTTCAGCTTCTTGACCGGCTCGCGCGCCTTCAAGAGCGGCTTCAGATACTGGCCGGTATAGGAGCGGGCAATCTTCGCCACGTCTTCCGGCGTGCCCGATGCGACGATCTCGCCGCCGCCATCGCCGCCTTCCGGACCCAGATCGATGATCCAGTCGGCGGTCTTGATCACCTCAAGATTGTGTTCGATCACCACCACGGTGTTGCCGGCATCGACCAGCTCGTGCAGCACCTCCAAGAGCTTCTTCACGTCATGGAAATGCAGGCCCGTGGTCGGCTCGTCCAGGATGTAGAGCGTGCGGCCGGTGGCGCGGCGCGACAATTCCTTGGACAGCTTGACCCGCTGCGCTTCGCCGCCCGACAGGGTCGTCGCCTGCTGGCCGATGGAAATATAGCCCAGGCCGACGCGCTTCAGCGTCTCCAGCTTTTCGGCGATGGACGGCACGGCCTTGAATAGCTCGGCGCCCGCTTCCACGGTCATGTCCAGCACGTCGCTGATGGAATGATCGCGGAATTTCACTTCCAGGGTTTCGCGATTGTAACGCTTGCCGCTGCAGACATCGCATTGGACATAGACGTCGGGCAGAAAATGCATCTCGATCTGGATGACGCCGTCACCCTGACAGGCTTCGCAGCGCCCACCCTTGACGTTGAAGCTGAAACGTCCAGGGGCATAGCCGCGCGCTTTGGACTCCGGCAATTCGGCGAACCAGTCGCGGATCGGGGTGAAGGCGCCGGTATAGGTGGCCGGATTGGAGCGCGGCGTGCGGCCGATGGGCGACTGGTCGATGTCGATCACCTTGTCGAGGAATTCCAACCCTTCGATCTTGTCGTGGGGCGCGGGGTGTTCGCGCGACTGGGACAGTTTGCGGGACGCTGCCTTGAACAAGGTCTCGATGGTCAAGGTGGATTTGCCGCCGCCGGAAACGCCGGTGATGCAGGTGAGGGTGCCCAGCGGAATCTGAGCGGTGACATTCTTCAGATTGTTGCCCCGCGCGCCCACCACCTTGATCCAGCGATTGTGCACGGCTTTGCGGCGCTCCGCCGGGATGGGGATATTCTCAACGCCATTGAGATATTTGCCGGTGAGGCTTTTCTTGTTGGCCATGATGTCGGCCGGGGTGCCCTCGGCGATGATGTGCCCGCCATGCACGCCCGCGCCCGGCCCCATGTCGATCACATGATCGGCGGTGCGGATGGCGTCTTCGTCATGCTCCACCACCAACACGGTGTTGCCCATGTCGCGCAGACCCTTGAGCGATTCCAAAAGCTTGGAATTGTCCCGCTGGTGCAGGCCGATCGAAGGTTCGTCCAGCACATAAAGCACGCCGGTGAGGCCGGACCCGATCTGTGACGCCAGCCGGATGCGCTGGCTTTCGCCGCCCGACAAAGTGCCGGACGAGCGGGCGAGGGTGAGATAGTCCAGCCCCACATTGTTGAGGAATTTCAGCCGGGCCCGGATCTCCTTGAGGATGCGGGCGGCGATTTCCTGTTGCTGCTTGTTGAGTTTCTTGTCGATGTCGCGGAACCAGACATCGGCATTGCGGATGGATTGCTCGCAAACCTGGCTGATGTGAAGCCCGCCGATCTTGACCGCCAGGGCTTCCGGCTTCAAGCGATGGCCCTTGCAGACTTCGCAAGGCGCTTCGGCCTGGAAGCGCTCCAGATCCTCCTTCACCCAGGAACTGTCGGTTTCGCTGAAGCGGCGATCCATGTTGGGGATCACGCCTTCGAATTCCTTTTTGGTCTCGTAGCGGCGCGCGCCGTCATCATAGATGAAGCGGATCACTTCATCGCCGGAACCGTGCAGGATCGCGTCCCTGGCTTTCTTGGGCAGGTCTTCCCAGGGATCGGTCATCGAAATCTTGTAGTGCCGGGCCAGCGCCTCCAAAGTCTGGAGATAATAGGGCGACGAGGATTTGGCCCAAGGCGCGATGGCGCCTTTCTTCAAAGACAGGCTGTCATCGGGGACCACCAGCGCTTCGTCGAAATAATTCTGCACCCCCAGCCCGTCGCACTCCGGGCAGGCGCCATGGGGATTGTTGAATGAGAAAAGGCGGGGCTCGATTTCTGAAATTGTAAAACCGGACACCGGGCAAGCGAATTTCGACGACAGCATCATCTGTTTCGGGCTGCCGTCCTTTTCCTTCTCGTCCGCGAATTCCACCACCAGCAAACCGTCGGCCAGGCCCAGCGCGGTTTCGATGGAGTCGGGCAGGCGGTTGCCGATATCCTTTTTCACCGCGATGCGGTCGACCACGATCTCGATATCGTGCTTGAGCTTCTTGTCCAGGGCCGGCGTGGCGTTCAGCTCATAGAATTTCCCGTCGATCTTGGCCCGCTGAAAACCTTTCTTGAGGAGTTCGGCCAGTTCCTTGCGGTATTCGCCCTTGCGGCCGCGCACGATGGGGGCGAGCAGATAGAGCCGGGTCCCTTCCGGCAGGGCCAGGATGCGGTCGGCCATCTGGCTGACAGTCTGGCTTTCGATGGGAAGTCCCGTGGCGGGCGAGTAAGGCACGCCCACCCGCGCGAACAGAAGGCGCAGATAGTCATAGATCTCGGTGACGGTGCCCACGGTCGAGCGGGGATTCTTGCTGGTGGTTTTCTGTTCGATGGAGATGGCGGGCGAGAGGCCCTCGATGTGATCGACATCCGGCTTCTGCATCAGTTCCAGGAACTGGCGCGCATAGGCCGACAGGGATTCCACATAGCGGCGCTGGCCTTCGGCGTAGATGGTGTCAAAGGCGAGCGAGGACTTGCCCGAACCCGACAGGCCGGTCAGCACCGTCAGCGTGTCGCGTGGAATTTCCACATCGACATTCTTGAGGTTGTGCTCGCGGGCGCCGCGGATGGAGATGTTCTTCAGCATCGGTTCTGTCTTTTCGGGTTCAGGCGATCTGCCCGGCGGGCGGCCGAAGGCGGCGCGGTGAGGGCCTTTTTCATATAGGGCGCGGAAGCGAAAATGCCAGCCGGAGGGCTGCTGGAACTCGCGCAGCATGCATTTCGCACCAAGGAGATCGGAGGGGCAGACATTGTTGGGGATTGACTCGAGTCGGACGGGAACATAATAGGAACAAATGGACTATGCGCAATGCATAGTCGCGCCGGGCAGCCTAAGGTTCGCCCCTCAATCGCAACGAGGCAAGGTCATGGCGGGAAGCGTCAACAAGGTCATTCTGGTGGGCAATCTGGGCAAGGATCCGGAGGTGCGCCGCATGGCCTCGGGCGATCCGGTGGTGAACTTGTCGGTTGCCACGTCCGAATCCTGGCGCGACAAGGCCAGTGGCGAGCGCAAGGAAAAGACCGAGTGGCACCGGGTGGTGATCTTCAACAAGAACCTGGCCGATGTTGCCGAGAAATATCTGCGCAAGGGTTCCAAAGTCTATCTGGAAGGCTCGCTCCAGACCCGCAAATGGACCGACAAGGACGGCGCCGAGAAATATTCCACCGAAGTCGTGCTGCAGAATTTCAACGGCACCCTGGTGATGCTGGATGGCCGCAATGAAGGCGGTGGCGGATCACGCGAGCGCATGGGCGCCAGCGATGCCCCGGCGGCCTTCCAGCGCGACGAGATGGATGACGAGATTCCGTTCTAGTCTTTTTGGTGTTTTGCTTCTCGCCGGCTGTGCCTCGTCATCGGGCGCGCCGGCGGGCTCCATTCCACAGCCGGACATCGCGGCCGCCTATATTCCGCTTCATGGCGGAAATGCGCTGTCACACGCGGATGGCGCGGCCATGGCGATCGCGCCCGGCATCGCCGTCACCAACAGCCATAACCGCAATCTGCTGCCGTCCGAAATCGTGATCGGGCAGGCCAGGGATTATGACCTGCTGTTTTTTCGGGATACGCGCACTGTGCGGGTCGCGACCGCCGAACCTGAACGAGGCGCCAGGGTTCAAGCGTACGGCCAGGGCGCGGACGGCGACCTGCGCACCGCCGACGGCGTCGTGCGCGATATCCAGACCTGTTCCGGTTGTACGGAGCCGGCCTATTTTGTCTTCGCCGGCAATGCAGGACCGGGCTTCTCCGGCGGGCCGGTTCTGGATCCCGCCGGGCGGCTGATCGGGATCATTTTCGGCTACAAAGACGAGGGGTCCGAAAGGCTGATTTATGCCTATCCCATCGCCCGTGTCCGGGCCGAGCTTTCCGCCCTGACCGAACCGCGAAAATAGTCAATAAAATCAAGCCGTTTCGCGCAATGGAATCATTGGCGCACGGGCCCCGGAAATGCTAGGAATCGAACCGCTTTCGCGCCCCTTCCGGACGCGTCATTTTTGGGGTCGCGCGATCTTGCGGAAATCCGTTTCTCTCATTTCCGGTTCGCGCTCCAAGGGATCATTTTGAGCGACACGTCCGATACCGAAGCGCCGCCTCCGGGCGGCCCTGAAACCGGTCTGCCGATTGCGCCCATCGCGATCGAAGACGAGCTGAAGAAATCTTATCTCGATTACGCCATGAGCGTGATCGTGAGCCGCGCGCTTCCCGATGCGCGCGACGGGCTCAAGCCCGTGCACCGCCGTATCCTGTTCTCGATGCATGAGAATGGGCGCGACTGGAACAAGCCCTATCGCAAATCCGCCCTGATCGTGGGCGACGTGATGGGCAAGTACCATCCCCATGGCGACCAGTCGATTTACGACGCCCTGGTGCGCATGGCGCAGGATTTCTCCATGCGCGTGCCTCTGATCGATGGGCAGGGCAATTTCGGTTCGGTCGATGGCGATCCGCCCGCGGCGATGCGCTACACCGAAGCCCGCCGCGCCAAGGTCGCCCATGCGCTGACCGAGGATATCGACAAGGACACGGTCGAATTCCAGGACAATTATGATGGCAGCGAGCGCGAGCCGGTGGTACTGCCGGCCCGCTTCCCCAATGTCCTGGTCAATGGATCGTCCGGCATCGCGGTCGGCATGGCGACCAACATCCCGCCGCACAATCTGGGCGAAGTGATCGATGGCTGCCTGGCCTATATCGAGGATCCCGCGATCACGCTCGATGCCTTGACCGAAATCGTCCCGGGACCGGATTTCCCCACCGGGGGACTGATCATCGGCAAGCAGGCGGCGCGAGGTGCGCTGGCGCGGGGCCGTGGTTCGATCCTGATGCGGGCGCGCTGCGCCATCGAAGAGATCCGCAAGGACCGCGACGCCATCATCGTCACTGAAATCCCCTACATGGTGAACAAGGCGCTGCTGCAGGAGCGCATCGCCGAACTGGTCCGCGACAAGCGGGTCGAAGGCATCGCCGATATCCGCGACGAAAGCGACCGCCATGGCATGCGGGTTGTGATCGAGCTGAAGCGCGACGCTTCGGGCGATGTCGTGCTGAACCAGCTGTACCGTTATTCCCAGCTTCAGACCTCCTTCGGCGTCAACATGCTGGCCTTGAACGAAGGCCGCCCGGCGCAGATGAATCTGAAGGAGCTGATCGCCGCCTTCATCGGCTTCCGCGAGGATGTGGTCACGCGGCGCACCAAATACGAACTCGCCAAGGCGCGGGAACGGGGCCATATCCTGGTCGGCCTGGCCGTGGCGGTCGCCAACATCGACGAGATGATCCGCCTGATCCGGGCCGCCGCCGACGCCGCCTCGGCGCGCGAACAGATGATGGCCCGGGCCTGGCCCGCCAAGGATGTGGGGCCGCTGGTCGATCTGATCGCCGATCATCGCCACAAGCTGGCGGATGACGGCACCATCCGGCTCACCGAAGAACAGGCCCGGGCGATCCTGGATCTGCGCCTGCAACGCCTGACCGCGCTCGGCCGCGACGAAATTGGCGACGAAGCAGCCAAACTGGGCGAAGCGATCCGGGATTATCTGGACATCCTGTCCAGCCGCGGCCGGGTGCTGCAGATCATCACGGGCGAACTCAAAGCGATCCGCGAGGAATTCGCCACGCCCCGCAAGACCGAGCTGATCGATGCGGATGTGGAGATCGAGGACGAAGCCCTGATCGAGCGCGAGGAAGTGGCGGTCACCGTCACCCATGCCGGCTATATCAAGCGCACGCCCTTGGCGGAATATCGCGTCCAGGGCCGGGGCGGCAAAGGCCGTTCCGGCATGGCGACGCGGGACGAGGATTTCGTCACCAGCCTCTTCGTCGCCAACACCCACGCGCCGATGCTGTTCTTTTCGTCCACCGGCATGGTCTACAAGCTCAAGGTCTGGCGGCTGCCGGAAGCGCGCATCGCGGGCAAGGGCAAGGCGATGGTCAATCTTCTGCCCCTGTCGGAAAGCGAGCGGATCACCGCCATCCTGGCCCTGCCGGAAAATGAGGGCGAGTGGGAGAAGCTCAATGTGGTCTTCGCCACCAAATCCGGCGATGTCCGGCGCAATGCCCTTTCGGATTTCGTGCAGGTCAACAAATCCGGCAAAATCGCCATGAAGCTGGACGCGGGCGACGGCATCATCGGCGTCGCCACCTGCACCGAGGATGACGACTTCCTTCTCACAACCAAGGCCGGCAAATGCATCCGCTTTCCGGTTTCGGATGTGCGGGTGTTCAAGGGCCGCGATTCCACCGGCGTGCGGGGCATCAAGCTGTCCGCCGATGACGAGATCGTCAGCCTGTCCTTGCTCTATCATTCCGATGCCAGCAGCGCGGAAGCGCGTGCCTATCTCAAGCAGGCCAATGCCGCCCGCCGGGCCGCCGGCGACGAGGAAGTCAGCGTGGAAGAGGCGCCCGACGCGGAAGAGGGCGTGGAGGAAGCCACCTTGTCGGCCGAACGCTACGCCCAGTTGGGCGCGCGCGAACAATTCGTGCTGGCGGTTTCGGCCAATGGCTATGGCAAGCGCAGCTCGTCTTACGAATATCGGGTCACCGGACGGGGCGGCTCGGGCATCGTTGCCATCGGCATGGGCAAGAAGAACGCGGCCGTGATCGGCGCCTTCCCGGTCGAGGAGAGCGACGACCTGATGCTGATCTCCGATCAGGGCCAGACCATCCGCGTGGCGGTCAGCGGCATCTCCATCCAGGGCCGTGCCGCCCAGGGCGTTACGGTATTCCGGCTGGATGAAGGCGAGCGCTGCGTTTCGGTCGAGCGCATCGCCGATGTGGGTGGCGGCGAAGCATGAAAGTCAAAAAGCGCGTCGGGCTTTATCCCGGCACATTCGATCCGGTGACGCTCGGGCATCTCGACATCATCAAGCGCGCCGTCAAGCTGGTGGATCATCTGGTGATCGGGGTCGCCACCAACGCATCCAAAGAGCCTTTGTTTACGCTTAAGGAACGCAAGGCGATGCTGGAGCGGGAGGCGGCCCCCCTGGCCGAAGGCCGCGCCACCATCGAGGTCCGGTCCTTCGACATGCTCTTGGTCAAATTCGCTGAAAAAGTCGGCGCCTCGGTGATCATCCGGGGCCTGAGAGCGGTGTCCGACTTCGAATATGAATTCCAGATGGTGGCGATGAATCAGCGTCTGAATACGGAAATCGAAACCGTGTTCCTGATGGCGGATCCAAGGCACCAGGCGATCGCTTCGCGGCTGGTCAAGGAAATCGCACTTCTGGGCGGCGATGTTGCGCCCTTCACGACGCCTGCGGTGGCGCAGGCCCTGGTCAAACGATGCAAGGAACGAAAGTAATGGCGCGCGATCCCGAAAATACCCTGATCCTGGAACTCAAGACCGGCCCGGTGGCGATCGCGCTGCGCCCCGATCTGGCGCCCGGCCATGTGGCCCGGATCAAGGAGCTGACCCGCAAGGGCTTTTATGACGGCGTGGTCTTCCACCGGGTCATTCCCGGCTTCATGGCCCAGACCGGCGATCCGACCGGAACGGGCGCGGGCGGCTCCGACCTGCCGGACCTCAAGGCCGAATTCACCACCGAGAAGCACAAGCGCGGCACGGTCTCGGCGGCGCGCACCGGCAACCCCAACAGCGCCAACAGCCAGTTCTTCATCTGCTTCGACGATGCCCCGTGGCTGGACCGCCAATATTCGGTCTGGGGCGAAGTGGTGGAGGGCATGGATCATGTCGACGCCATCAAGAAGGGCGGCGAGCACAATAATGGCGCCATCTCCGGCGAACCCGACAAGATCCTCAAAGCCCGCATCGAAGCCGACAAATAGGAGCATCGGCCAGGAAAAGTGGGGCCCGCTTTTCCGTCCGGCCGTGCGACCCGAAAAACTGGCGGCCCAATAAACCGCAACATTAGGTGAGTGGCGTGGGACGGCTCCCGCGGCCTAAAAGCCGTGCGTTTTTGTACGGGAGTTAAGCCGTGGCCGATCCTATCCAGTTCATCGATCTGCAAGCCCAGCGCCGCCGCCTGGGAGCGCCCCTGGAGGCTGCCATAGCGGCCGCCGTCGAGGGCGGGCAATGGATCCTGGGGCCGCAGGTGAGCCAGCTTGAGCGCGATCTGGCGGCCTGGGCGGGGGTCAAGCATGCCATTGCCTGCGCAAACGGCACCGATGCCTTGCTGCTGATCCTCAGGGCCTGGGACATAGGGCCTGGCGATGCGGTGTTCGTGCCGGCTTTCACTTTTGCCGCCAGTGGCGAGGTGGTGGTCCTGGCTGGCGCCACACCGGTCTTCGTGGACGTTCTGCCCGATACCTTCAACATGGACCCGGCCAGCCTGGAAGCCGCCATCGCGCTGGTGAAACGAGACGGCAGGTTGACGCCAAAGGCGGTGATGCCGGTCGATCTGTTCGGCCAGCCCGCCGATTACAGCGCCCTGGCACCGATCGCCAATCGTGAGGGGCTGAAGCTGCTTTGCGACACGGCGCAAGGTTTCGGCGGGCTTTGGCATGGCGAGCGGGCAGGCGCCATCGGCGATGCGGCCGCGACCAGCTTTTTCCCGGCCAAGCCGCTGGGCTGTTATGGCGATGGCGGCGCCTGCTTCACCAATGACGACAAGCTCAAGGATCTGCTGCTCTCCATCCGCATGCACGGCCAAGGCAGCGACCGGTATGAGCATGTCCGGATCGGCCTCAATTCGCGGCTGGATACGATCCAGGCGGCGATCCTGATCGAGAAACTGAAAATTTTTGAAGACGAGATCGAAAAGCGCAACGTGATCGCCCGGCGCTACAGCGAAGCCTTCAAAGGTTCGAACCGGATCGTCGCGCCGCATGTGGTGGAAGGGGCGGTGTCGACCTGGGCCCAATACACGCTCCAGGTGGAAAACCGCGCGAAATTCCAGGCGGATCTGAAGGCGGCCGGCGTGCCGACCGCTGTCTATTATCCGATCCCGCTGTCGAAGCAGAAGGCCTACGCCCATTATCTCGCCGCGCCCACGCCGGTGAGCCAAGCCTTGTCGGGAAAAGTGGTGAGCCTGCCGATGCATCCGTATCTGGATGTGGCCACGCAGGATCGCATCATCGCGGCGGTGCTGGAAAGCGCGGGCTAGAACGCGCCTTTGCCGGTCGCCACGATCCAGGCGGTCTGGATCAGGATGACGATGTCATACCAGAACGACCAGTTGAGAATGTACCATTCGTCCAGGAACACGCGACGTTCATAGCTGGTGTCGCTGCGGCCGCTGACCTGCCAGAGGCCGGTCATGCCTGGGCGGGTGCGAACATAGAGCTGGGTCGCGGGACCGTAATAATCGTCCAATTCCTGCTGCACCACGGGACGAGGCCCGACCAGGCTCATATGTCCCATCAGGACATTCCAGAGCTGAGGCAATTCGTCGAGGCTGGTGCGGCGCAGCCATTTTCCGATGTTTGTAATGCGCGGATCGTCGCGCAGTTTGAAAGTGCGGCGATACTCCTCGTACAGATCGGGATTTTCGTCTCGCCAGCGTTTCAGCCGCGCGTCCGCGTCCGTCACCATGGTGCGGAATTTCAGGCAATCAAACGGCGCGCCATCGCGGCCCACCCGCCGATGGGCGTACGTCACCTTGCCTGGATCCGCGCGCTTGATGGCGATGGCGATGATCAGGAAGAGTGGGGACAGGACCACCAGCAGGAATGTGGAAAACACGATATCGAACAGGCGCTTGACGATACGGGACGGAAGCCGCTGAACATTGCTGCGGACTTGCAGCATGAGAATATCGCGGCCGAAGAAATAATTGGTGGTGACGCCAGCCAGCGGCAGCCGGTTGATGGACGGTATGATGGCGACGGGAATATTCACTTCCAAAAGACGCTGAACCACTTCCGCGAAGTGCGCCGATTGCATGTCTTCGGCGGCCACGATCGCTTCCTTGCAGCCGGCACTGCCGATGATCTGGGCGATACGCGCCGGATCGGAGGAGTGAATGGGCCGGATCGCCGCCATGCTTTGCGGCGCCCTGGTGTCAGGATCCTCGATCACCAGCCAGCGGACATCGAAGCCCAGCGACAGCGACTGTTTCAGCGCGGTGCAGATCTCGGCGGTGCGCTGGTTGATGCCGATCATCGCGGTGGGAATCTGCCAGATGTCCAACCGCGTCATCAGCATGCGCGCGCCCTGACGCAGGATCGGAAGGCAGATGAGCAGAAACAACCAGCTCAGCAGGATCGGGGTCGGGGAATAAAGGCCGCGGCCCAGCGCACACATCAGTAGATCGGGAATCGTTGCGATCAGGAGCGCGATGGTGGTGCCCTTGGCGCCATCGAAAAAAAGCTGGCGGCGGCTGTAATCGCCCGAAATATAGCGGACCAGGACAAAGGCGGCGCCCAGAAGCGCGAAGACGTTCAGGGGTGTCGTGGGGGCGTGCGGGGTGCGCCCGACGAAAAGGACAATGGTGGGAACATTGGCCCCGGCACGAAACAACAGATCGGCAAAGAGGAAGCAAAGTCCGTCGGCGAATGCCAGACCCAGAATGCTCAACCAGTAGCGGACATGGCGGGCGCGAGCGGAACGGCGCGACTCGTCGAGAAGATCGGTGGTCCAGATTGTCGTCGTCATCATGCCGCTTGCTGTTCTTTTTCGGCGACCGAGGCTTGAACTATAGGACAAAGCTGATTCCGGCGCCTCGGTCCATGTAAGGTCAATAAATCGTATACTGCGCGCAACTGCTTATCGGTCCGTTACTATGGTGCCCGAAGCGACTATAGAGGGCTGGACTCCGGGCAAGCTATGACGAGATGTTGACGGAATTATTCGATTTTTCCTTGCCGGACAGCCGCATAGCCCTTCGGCCAGCAGAACCTCGCGATTCAGCGAAGCTGCTTGTGGTCCATGAAAATGGCGAAATTACGCATCGGCATTTTCGCGATTTGCCGGACCTCCTGAAGCGTAGTGACATTTTGTCATTTAATGACACAAAGGTTCTTGCCGCGCGGCTGAATGCCTTGCGCCCTCCAAGGGTTGCAGGAGGACCGGCGGTTCCCGTGGAACTCACGCTCCATAAGCGGACGGGGACGGCAGAGTTCCGGGCCTTTGCACAGCCCGCCCGGCGATTACGGCCCGGAGACTTGCTCGCCTTCGGGCAGGGCCTGGACGCACGGGTGGAGGCGCGGCAGGCAGGGGAGGTGCTGTTGGCTTTCAACAGGTCCGGAGCGGTCCTGGATGGGGCCATAGCGGACATAGGGACCATGCCGCTGCCGCCCTATATCGCCAAGCTGCGCTCGCCCGATGACCGGGATTTCTCGGACTATCAGACGGTCTATGCGCGAGAAAGCGGCTCTGTTGCTGCGCCCACCGCCGGATTGCATTTCACTGCCGACCTGCTGGACCGGCTGGCCGCCAAAGGGCTGGGACGGGTGGATCTGACTTTGCATGTCGGGGCCGGCACGTTTCTGCCCGTCAATGTGGAAGACACCGATCAGCATGTGATGCATGCCGAATACGGGTCCGTGAGCGCGGATGCGGCATCGCGCCTGAACGCGGCGCGGGCCCGGGGCGGGCGCATTGTCGCCGTGGGGACGACCTCGCTGCGTACCCTGGAGAGTGCCAGTACAGAGGATGGCCTGGTTCATCCGTTTGCGGACGATACTGCGATCTTCATTACCCCCGGCTACCGCTTCAAGGCGGTGGATGCGCTGATCACCAATTTCCATTTGCCGCGCTCGACCCTGTTCATGCTGGTCTGCGCCTTCATGGGGCTGGAGACGATGCGCCGCGCCTACGCGCAGGCGATCGAGAAGGAATACAACTTCTATTCCTATGGCGACGCCTGTCTGCTATTGCGGCCGCGATGAGCGATATTCGTTTCGAACTTTCCGCAACCGATGGCGCCGCCCGCACCGGTGTTCTGAGCACGCCGCGCGGCGAAATCCGCACGCCCGCTTTCATGCCGGTCGGCACGGCGGGAACGGTCAAAGCCATGTTGCCGCAAAGCGTGCGCGAAGCCGGCGCCGATATTCTTCTGGGCAACACCTATCATCTGATGTTGCGGCCGGGCGCGGAGCGTATCGCGCGGCTGGGCGGCCTGCACAAATTCATGGATTGGCAGCGGCCCATCCTCACGGACTCCGGTGGCTTTCAAGTGATGTCGCTGTCCCAACTGCGCAAGATCACGGAAGAGGGGGTGCGGTTTCAATCGCATATCGACGGTCATTCCGAATTTCTTTCTCCCGAACGCGCCATGGAAATTCAGCGATTGCTGGGCTCCGACATCCAGATGGTGTTGGACGAATGTCCTGCCTTCGGGGCCACGGAAAGCGAAATCGAGAAATCGCTGGCCTTGTCCATGCGCTGGGCGAGGCGGTCCAAGATCGCGTTCGGCGAGCAGCCCGGCCGCACCTGTTTCGGCATCGTCCAGGGCGGAGTTTTCCCGCACTTGCGGATGCGCTCCGCCCTTGCACTGCAAGAAATCGGATTTGAGGGTTACGCCGTAGGAGGGCTCGCGGTGGGAGAGGGGCAGACCGCGATGTTCGATACGCTCGATGCGAGCATGCCCCATCTTCCGGCGGATCGTCCCCGTTATCTGATGGGGGTCGGTAAGCCGGATGACATTGTCGGCGCGGTGCTGCGGGGCATCGACATGTTCGATTGTGTCTTGCCCACTCGCTCCGGCCGCAACGGCCAGGCGTTCACATGGAGCGGGCCCCTGAACCTCAAAAATGCCCGCCACGCGGAAGACCAATCGCCTCTGGACCCGGATTGCCGCTGCCCCGCATGCCGCCAATTCAGCCGCGCCTATCTGCATCACGTGGTCAAATCCGGCGAGATCATCGCGGCCATGTTGCTGACCTGGCACAATCTGACCTTCTACCAGGATCTCATGGCCAGGCTGCGGGCAGCCATATCGGAAGGACGAGCAGGGGATTTCGCCGCCATATTCCGGGATGGGTATTCTGGCGATAATGCGGCGAAATATGCTGATTCGCCGGCCTAATTGCGATTGACCCGCCCGGCCCCCATCCCTATGGTCCGCCGCCTTGGTAGGGCCCGTAGCTCAGCGGTAGAGCATCTGACTTTTAATCAGAGGGTCGATGGTTCGATCCCATCCGGGCTCACCATGTCGTTTACCGACATTTTGATATTAATGTCGTGAGGCAAATCAAACGGCCCATTCAGATGCAGGAGCGCCGCGGTTGCTGAAGCATTTCTCTATTGACGGTCGTCCTATTGGCCCCGGTTTTCCATGCTTCATCATCGCAGAGGCGGGCGTAAATCATAATGGCGATGTTGGCAGAGCGCTGGAGCTGATCGACGTTGCGGCCGCCGCAGGTGCAGACGCGGTCAAATTTCAGACTTTT
>CALMGU010000015.1 GCA_937865685.1 uncultured Alphaproteobacteria bacterium
CTTGGTGAGGGTGAGAAGGTCGTTGTTGCCTTTCAGCTCGCCCGCATGATTGCCGAAGCGGTCGCCCCGGAAATCCTCTTCGCCCAGCCTGTAGCCCTGGATCATCACGCCCCAAGAGCCGTCCAGCAGCAGAATCCGTTCCTTGGCTTCCTGCTTCATCCATGCGAGGCGGGCATTGCGATCGAAACTCATGACAAATCTTTCGGACGAAGGCCCAGCAGGCGGCTTGCCGCATAGCTGAGATTGGCCTGGTTGAGCGTATAGAAATGAAACTGGTCGAAGCCGAGCCGGTGCAGCTGCTGCACCTGGTCGGTCAATATGGCAGCGGAGACGATGCGGCGGCTTTCCACATCCTCGTCCAGCCCGTCATAGGCGCGCGCCAGCCAGTTTGGGATCGAAGCGCCGCAGCGCGACGCCATGCGCTCAACCCCGCGGAACGCCGTGGTCGGCATGATGCCCGGCACGATCGGAATGGCGATGCCGGCCTTGGCCGCGTCGTCGCGGAACCGCGCCGTCGCGTCATTGTCGAAAGCAAACTGGCCCAGCGCGCGGCTGGCGCCCGCCGCCACTTTGGCCTTCAGCAGTTCGATGTCGTGCCCATGGCTGGGCGAATCCGGATGACGCTCCGGATAGAATGAGACGCTGATCTCGAACGGCGCGATCTTGCGTATGCCTTCGATCAGGTCCGGCGTGGAGCGATAACCGTCGGGATGCGGCTGGTATGGCCCCGCCATCCCCGGCATGTCGCCGCGCAGCGCCACGATGTGGCGGATGCCCGCATCCCAATAGCCGCGCACGATATCGTCGATCTCGCCCCTGGCCGCGCCGACGCAGGTCAGATGCGCCGCCGGCTTCAAGGACGTTTCCTCGACAATGCGCTTTACGGTGGCGTGGGTGCGCTCGCGGGTCGATCCGCCCGCGCCATAGGTGACGGAGACGAAAGACGGCTGCAGCGGTTCCAGCCGCTTGATCGCAGACCAGAGCGAAGCCTCCGCCTCTTCCGTTTTTGGGGGCGAGAATTCGAAGGACACCGAAATCGGGCGTCCATTGCCTATCAAATCCTGCAGACTCATGCGGCCTCTTTGATTCTGGGCGCGCTTTTGGCAGTGGCGAACCAGAGTTTGACGGTCAATTTCTCGGTGGCGGATGCGGGCGGTGCGATGGTTTCGCTCTCGCCGGCTTTCAGTCCCGCGGCGGCGAACCAGCTTTCCACCTCGCGGTCGGAAAAGCCCAGGCGGCGATGGGCATAATCGTCGCGCAGGAATTCCAATTCATGGGGGGCGAAATCGGCGATCAAAAGGCGGCCGCCCGGGGCCATCACCCGGGCGGCTTCACTCACCGCGGCGCCCGGATCGTCCAGATAGTGCAACACCTGATGGAAGAGGATGGCATCGAACATGTCGGTTTCGCCGTCGAACGGCAGGCGATAGGTATCCGCCAGTCGTACCTGCGCGTTCTTGAGATTCTCGCGCAGCAGCCGGTCGCGCGCGATCGAAAGCATTTCGGGGCTCACATCCACGCCCACGGCGCGGCGGGCATGTGGCGCCAGAAGTTCCAGCATGCGACCCGTGCCGGTGCCCGCATCCAGCAGATTTTGGATCGGCCGCACGGTCATGCGGCGGACGATGGCGGCTTCCACATCCTTTTCCGGCGCGTGCAGGGCACGAATGCGCTCCCACTCCGGGGCATTGGCCTTGAAATAGGCAGCAGCCGCGGCCGCGCGCGCCTGGCGCACATGGGCAAGCCGCGCGGTGTCGGCCTGGCCCAGATTGGGGTCCGCCAGCGCGGCCAGGGCTGTGCCCAGTTCCGCGCCTTTTCCCCGGTCGGCGGCACGATAAAAGACCCAACTGCCTTCCTTGAACCGTTCCAGCAGCCCCGCCTCACCCAGAAGCTTGAGATGGCGGGAAACCCGCGGCTGGGACTGCCCCACAATCTCGATCAGCTCGCTGACAGTGAGTTCGGCTTGCCGCAGCAGCAGCAGCAGCCTCAGCCGGGTCGGGTCCCCGGCGGCGCGCAGCATGGCCACAAGCCTGTCCATCTTATCACCTGAAACATATAAACATATCTTTATATGCTTGACCGGCAGCGGAAAACAAGGGGTTTTCGTCAGGTGAACGGTCTGGACAGGTCCGGCAAAAACCCCGAAAACCTCCGCTTTTCGCTGGGTAGGGCAAGAAAATCGATGCGCATGTCACGGGCGCTGGCGTTGGGAATTTGCGGTCTGGCGCTCACGGCCTGCGCCTCGGCACCCATGACGCCTGAGATGATCACCAACAATGATCCCTATGAAGTCACCAACCGTGAAACGCTGAAATTCAACGGCAAGATCGACCGTTATTTCGTCATCCCCACCGTGGCGCTTTATTTCGTGCTGGTGCCGGATGGCGGCCGGCGCTCGGTGCATCATTTTCTCGAGAATCTGACCCTGCCGACCACCTTTGTGAACGACATGCTGCAGGGCGAATTGAAGCGCGGCAGCCAGACGGTGGCGCGCTTCCTGGTCAATTCCACTATCGGTTTTGGCGGCTTTCTGGATCCCGCCAGCAAGATGAAAATCCCCGACCATGGCGAGGATTTCGGCCAGACCCTGGCGAGCTGGGGTGTGGGCGAAGGCCCATATCTGATGCTGCCTTTCTTTGGACCTTCCAACCCGCGCGACGCGTTCGGTTTGGGCGCGGATGTCGCGCTCGATCCCACCAATTACATTCATTACAAGCAGCATCTCTGGTGGTTCGCGGGACAGAAATATTTCACCATCCTGGATCTGCGCGCCCAGACTTACACAACCGTCCAGGGCATCCAGCGCAGTTCCGTCGACTATTATGCCAGCCTGCGCAGCCTTTACCGGCAGCTCCGCGAAAATGCGATCCGCAATGGCCGGGCCGCAAAATCCGAAGATTTGCCTGACTTTTGAAGATGTTCCCGTGCTAAAGACCCGCCTTGAACTTGCCACATGCACCCGCAACTCTAAGGCCTCTCGAAAGAACGGATTGATGATGCGCTTCCAGACGATCCTGCGCCGGACCTTTCTGGCCACGATATTGAGCCTTTCCGCGACCCTCATTGCCGGACCTGCCCTTGCCGCCAATCCGGCTGAGGACTTCGTCCAGACCAACATTCACAAAGGGCTGGAGCTTCTGAACAACAAGCAGCTCTCGACCGACCAGCGCCGCACTCAGTTCGAAGGTTTCCTGCTGGGCCTGACCGACATGAAGCGGATCGCCGATTTTACCCTGGGCCAGTACCGACGCACCGCCAGCCCCCAGGATCTGACCGCCTTTGAAACCGCGTTTCAGAATTATGCGGTGGCGGTCTATCAATCCTACTTCGCAAAATATGCGGGACAGTCGCTAAAAGTGACCGGCAGCCAGCAGCGCTCCAGCGATGATTTCATCGTCGCCACCCAGCTGATCGATCCCAACGACAAAACCGGTCAGCAGCCGCTTGAAGTGGATTTCCGCGTCCGCACCGATAGCGGCAAGCCGGTGGTGGTGGATTTCTCAGTGGCCGGCATCTGGCTGGCGCTGGAGGAGCGCGACCAGTTCACCGCCTTCCTGGGCCAGAATAACGGCAACATCCACACCTTGATCGCCCATCTCAGCGACCTGGCCAAGCAATTCAGGGGCAACTAAGTCTCTGCCAGCACGCTCAGGCTTTCTTCCCCCGCATGGCGAAGCCATTGGCGGGGGAAGATGTCTTCCGAA
>CALMGU010000016.1 GCA_937865685.1 uncultured Alphaproteobacteria bacterium
TGATCCATTGGGCCAGGGGCGCACGGATTGAGTTCGGCACCGATCCGGAAGCGGCGGTGAAAGATGCGGACTGCATCGTCTCGGACGCCTGGGTCTCGATGGGCGATGATGACGCCACCAAGCGGCACAATCTGCTCAAGCCCTATCAGGTGAATGCGCGATTGATGGGCCTGGCCAATAAGGACGCGATCTTCATGCATTGCCTTCCCGCCCATCGCGGCGAAGAAGTCACCGATGAAGTGATCGATGGGCCGCAATCGGTGGTGTTCGACGAAGCGGAAAATCGCTTGCATGCGCAGAAGGCGATTCTCGCCTGGGCACTCGGCTAATCAGCCAGCGCTGGGAATTTTGGTTTCTGGCTAGGGTCGCCTAGCGACAGCGTAGGCGACGCGCGGAGTTCGCTACCACGGCCCTTCGCTTGTGCTCAGGGCGTTCGCCGCTTGCACGGGTCCGCAGAACCCGTGCATTCACGCGGCTCACAGCACGCGCGACGACGCCAGGGGCCAAAAGGCCCGGCGCAATCGTTCACACTCTGGAAAATCCCAATCGCTTCAGGAGCCAGGGCATGGTGAGGCCCTGGATCACGACGGAGAATCCCACCACCGCGAAGGTGGCGATCACGATCGTGTCCCGCATGGGAATGGCGTCCGGCAAGGCCAGCGCCAGAGCCAGCGCGAGCGCGCCGCGCAATCCGCCCCACCACAGCACATGCTGTTCGCCCCTGCCGATGGCAAGGCGCGAGCGTCGGAACAGAAGGCTGAGCGGATAGACCGTGGCGGCGCGCCCCAAAAGGACCAGCAGGATGGCGCCCACAAGCGCGATAGCGCCCAGGGCGCGAAAATCGATCCGCGCCACGGCCACGCCGATCAGCAAAAAGACCAGCGAGTTGGCGAGGAAGGCGGCGAACTCCCAGAACTCCAAAATGAAATCGCGGGCCGCATCGGAGAGGCCGGGACGGCTTTGCGCGCCGCGCACGCCCATGCTGCCCGTCACCAGTCCGGCGGTCACCGTCGCCAGCACGCCGGAGACATGAAAATGCTCCGCCAAGAGCAACGCGCCATAGGCGGCGACCAAGGTGATCGCCGCTTCGGTCAGATGATCCTTTGTGCGGCCGGCGAGGAAAATTCCGGCGACGCCAATCGCGGCACCGATGGCGATGCCGCCGCCCGACACCGTGACGAGGCTGAGGGCCGCGTTGGATGAACTCCAGGCTCCCCCAGCCGCCCAGCTGAGGATCAAGCCGAACAGGACCGCGGCGACGCCGTCATTGAACAGGCTTTCGCTTTCCACCAGCAGCCGCAAGCGTCCGCCGATGCCGGTGTCCTTGAACATGGCGATCACCGCCACCGGATCGGTCGCGGCGATCAGGACGCCGAAGACCAGCGCCGCCGCGATGGGCCAGGCGAACAGCCAGGCCATGCCCGCCGCGACGATGGCGGCGGAGATGGCGACGCCGAAAATGCTCAGCACCAGCACGGGCGCCAGATCGCGGCGCAGCTCGTGCCAATGGATGTTGAGCGCGGCCTCGAACAGCAAAGGCGGCAGGATCAACTCGAAGATAATGTCATGGGTGAGGGCGATGCCGAAATCGATCCGGCTGAGCGCCAGGCCCGCGCCCGCCGCCACCAGCCCCACCGTGTAGGGCAAGGCCAGGCGGCGCGCCACGATCGCCACCAGAATGGCGACGATGAGAAGGCCAAGGCTGCCGGCGATGAGAACGTCCATAAGCCTTCATAAGCCAGCGGCGGCGGGGCGCCCAGATTTATCGGCACGGGCTGCGGCCGCGCGAAGCCGGGTGGTTGAACGGGCGCCGCGACCAGCCATATAAGGTCCCATGTCCGAACAATCCCCCAGTCCTTCCGCCCATCCGGCGGGCGATTTCGTCTTGCCGTTCGATATTTCCAAGGCCGGTGTGCGCGGCCGCTTTGTCCGCCTGGATTCCGCTTCGGCCCAGGCGCTGGAGGCGCATGCCTTGCCCGAACCCGCCGCGCGGGTGGCGGGCGAAAGCCTGGCGCTGGCGGCGCTGTTGGGGTCCGCGCTGAAGCTGGACGGGCGGCTCACGGTGCAGACCAAGAGCAGCGGGCCGCTGGATATCGTGACGGCGGATTACTACGGGTCTTCGCCCGCTGATGGCGAGGACGATGAAGCGCAGCCCCGTGGCGTGCGCGGCTATGCGCGGCTGGATGCGGAGCGTTTCGCCGGCCTGGACGATGCGGGGTTCGCCATGCTGGCGGGTGAAGGCGCGCTCGCCATCACCATCGAACCCAAGCGGGGCGGGCAGACCTATCAGGGCATCGTGTCCTTGTCGCCCGATGGGTTGGCGGCGTCGGCGGAAACCTATTTCGAACAGTCCGAGCAATTGCCCACCGTGATAAGGCTGGCGGCGGCACCCTTGTTCGTGGCGGGCGAGAAACATCCCCGCTGGCAGGCGGCGGGCCTGATGCTGCAGATGACGCCGGAAGCCAGCAAGGCGCCGGGCCGCAGCGAAGACGATTGGAACCGGTTGTCGATCCTGGCTCGAACGGTGGAGGATCTGGAGCTGGTGGACACCAATCTGGCGCCCGAAACGGTGCTGTGGCGGCTGTTCCATGAAGACGAAGTGCGGGTGCAGCCGGCCGAGCCCTTGGCCTTCCGCTGCGATTGCGACACGGCGCGCATCACGCAGATTCTGCGCGGCTATAACGTGGAAGAACGTGCGGGCCTCGCCGATGATGACGGCATTATCCGCGCGCGGTGCGAGTTTTGTGGCACCACGCATGAGATTGCACCTGAAGCGCTGACCTGACCCCATTTGTCATCCCCGGCGAGCGCGAGCGACAGCGAGGGAAGGGGATGACAGTGGGGCTTTAATCCAGCTCAGAATGTCATGGCCCGGTTTATCCGGGCCATCCATCAGCCGCGCGGCTGGGAGAAGCGTTTCTGCTCACCTGGATGGCCCGCACTCCGGCGGCCATGACAAGGGGAAATCATGCGCCCGCTTTCGCGATCACTTTGCGCAGGAAGGCTTCGCAGGCGGTGTATTCGCTGAGTTCGCAGAATTCGTCCGGCTTGTGGGCCTGATCGATGGAGCCGGGGCCGCAGATCACGGCGGGGATGCCATTGCGCTGGAAGTGTCCGGCTTCGGTGCCATAGGCCACCGCTTCCACCCGGTTGGCGCCGGTGACTTCGCGGGCCAGCGCGATGGCGGGCGAATCCTCGTCCATCACCAGGCCGGGATAGGCGGCGTGCAATATCGTCTCGAACGCGGCTTCGGGCGCGCGGCTTGCATATTTGGGCAAAAGCTCGGCCCCTGCGCGGCGTTTCACCGTGTCTACGATCGCGCCCGCGTCGCGGTCGGGCAAAGCGCGGTATTCCCAGGTCACCAGCGCCTCGCGCGCCAGGATATTGGTGGCGGTGCCGCCGGAAATCATGTTGGCCTGCACCGTGGAATGGGGCGGATCGAAGCGGGGATCGGTGTCGTCGCGCAGGCCGTTCCATACATCGTCCAGCAGCTTGACGAACTCACCCGCCATCATCACCGCATTGGCGCCCTTTTCGGGCGCGCTGGAATGGCCTTCATGGCCGCGGCAGGTGGTGTGCAGCACCGCGCCCGCCTTGTGCGCGCCCACCACGCGCATCAAGGTGGGTTCGCCCACGATGGCCAATGCGGGCTTGATGTTGGCGTCCTTCAAGTCTTCGAGAAGGCGCAGCACGCCGTTGCAGCCCACTTCTTCGTCGTAAGACAGCGCGAAATGGATCGGGCGCTTCAGCTTGGCCTTGGCGATGTCGGGCGCGAGCGACAGCGCCACACCGATGAAGCCTTTCATGTCGCAGGCGCCGCGGCCGTATAATTTGCCGTCGCGCACTTCGGCCTTGAACGGATCGGACGACCAGGCCTGGCCGTCCACCGGCACCACATCGGTATGGCCCGACAGGACATAGCCCCCTTCCATTTCGGGCCCGAAGCTGGCGAAGAGATTGGCCTTGGCGCGGGTGACGTCATAGCTGCGGCGGCAGCGGGCGCCCGATGCCGTCAGCAGCTCTTCGGCATAATCGATCAGCGCCAGATTGGAGCCGCGGCTGGTGGTGTCGAATCCGATCAGGGTCTTGATCTGTTCCAGCGCGGTCATGGCTAGTGTCCCGATTCCGAAATTCGTAAAGTATCCATATCGGACTCCGATCGAATTTCGGAATCGAAAGACGCTAGCAAATTATTGAATCCTAATGTCGCTCCGGTTTCGAAGCTCGCATAGGCATTGATATCAAGTCCGGGCGAGCTTCGAAACCGCGACATTAGCGGTCCTGTCGGCTGGCGGGGTTGCCGATGATGTTGAGGAATTCGCGCCGCGTCACGTCATTGGTGCGGAAATCGCCCAGCATGGTCGATGTCACCATGGTGACGCCGGTCTTGTGCACGCCGCGCGTGGTCATGCATTGATGCGCCGCCTCGATCACCACCGCCACGCCCTTGGGCTCCAGCACGCGCTGGATGCATTGGGCGATCTGGGCGTTCATGTTTTCCTGCACTTGAAGACGGCGCGCGAAGGCGTCCACCACCCGCGCCAGCTTGGAAATCCCCACCACCTTGTTGTTGGGCAGATAGCCGACATGGGCGCGTCCGATGATGGGGGCCAGGTGATGCTCGCAATGGGATTCGAAGCGGATGTCCTTGAGGATCACCATGTCGTCATAGCCCGAGACTTCCTCGAACGTGCGGGCGAGATAGGCTTCCGGGTCCTGGGCATAGCCGGAGAACCAATCCTCGAAAGCGCGGGCGACGCGCGCGGGCGTGTCGCGCAGCCCTTCGCGGGCGGGATCGTCCCCCGCCCAGCGCAGCAAGGTGTGAATGGCTTTCTCGGCCTCCGCGCGGGTGGGGCGGGTCAGGGTGTCGGTCATGGGGATTCCGTGGTCTCTATTTGATGGTCGCACGGCCGGACGGAGTTGCCTAGCAACAGCGTCGCGGCAACCGCTACGCGCCAATACGCTGTCGCTATTGGCTCCTGGCCGATGCTCCCGCCTCATTAGATGCGGGAGCGCGGAAAAGTTGCAACCGGGGGCGCGATTTTGCGGGCGGCCGCGCGGAATGACCTTATGACGGACAGGGTTAGCGGACTTGGATCAGTGGACCTGGCGCCGCTCGAACGGGCTTTCCAGCAGGAAGGCGGGGATTTCGGCCTCAAAGCTTTCACCCGAAGCGGCCTTCATCTGGTAGCGGCCGCTCATCACCCCGGACGCGGTGTCCAGGGGGCAGCCGCTGGTATATTCGAAGCTTTCGCCGGGCGCGATCACCGGCTGGGCGCCGACCACGCCGGGGCCGCGCACTTCCTGCACCCGCCCGGCCGCATCCATGATGTTCCAGTAGCGGGAGATCAGTTGCACCGGCTCCTCGCCGCGATTGGCGATGGTGACCGTGTAAGACCAGACATAGCGGTCGTCCGCCGGATCGGACTGGTCGTCCAGATAGGCGGGCTTGACCGCGACATGGATGGAGCGGGTCTCGCGCTCATAAAGAAACTGCGCCGCCGCCGCTGGTCCAAGGCCGGGTGTCTGCTTTTCGAACATGCGCCGATTATCGGGGCGGGCCGCCGCCCAGGCAAGCGGAACCGCTGCGACAGTTAATTCCGCTCACAAGCCCGTGCCTGGGCGCGTTATTTCCGGGTTCCGACGAAATAATAAACGGCGGATAACGCCCAGGCGATAACAGCGGCGATGAATACCGGGCGCGTCCAGGGCGCGGCGGGCATCAGACGCATGGCGGCGATGCTGACAAAGCCCGCCACGAACGATGCCAACATGACCGAAAAGCAAAGCTTGTCGCGCGTCATTCTTGCCCCCGTTTGCTAGCGTGGTTCGACCCTCACATCCGTCTTGACGGAATTGGCGATGAAACATTGTTCGTGGGCCATGTGATGCATCTGGTCCACCGTCGCGGCATCGGGCGCGCCTTCGAACCGAATTTTCGGGCGCAGCACCACCCGCGTCATCCAGAGCTTGCCGCCCTCATTCTCCAGCCAGCCGGACGCGTCATCATCATAGGCGAGCACCGTGATCCGCTTGCGGGCCGCGATCGCCAGGAAACTCAGCATGTGGCAGGACGACAGCGCGGCCACGAACATGTCTTCCGGATCGCCCTTGGCGGGATCGCCGCGATAGACTGACGCTGCTGAAAATGTCTTGGCGACGCCGTCCTTGAAGGTGATCTGGTGATTGCGGGAATAAGCGTCGTATGTAAATGCGACGTCGCCCTTTTCCCATTGCAGCTGAATTTTGTGCTCGGCCATGCGTCTCTCCCTCGGAGAGAGTATCATAAATGGAGCGCACGGGGACCGGCAGCCGAGCATTCGGCATGGCGGTCATGCCAACACGCCGATCATTAAAATGCGCTATAGCGGCAGCGCCATGAAGATGGTGCCGGGGATGGGCGTGTCGTAATAGGCGGGAATGCGGGCAAAGCCCATGCGATCATAGAGTGCGACCGCCGTTGCGAGCGAGGGCAGGGTGTCGAGCAGCATCCGGCGATAGCCGATCCGCCGGGCTTCCTCCACGATGCGTTCGGCCAGCGCCTTGCCCAGACCCAGGCCCCGTCCCTCCGGCGTCACATAGAGGCGCTTCATTTCGCAGGTGGCGGCGTCTTCGAGCGGTCTCAGCCCCACACAGCCCAGCGCTATGCCGTCCGCGCCCCGCGCCAGCAGCAGCTCGCCCTTGGGCGGGGCATATTTGCCCGGCATCACCGCCATCTCTTCCACGAAATTCTGATAGGACAGGCTGACGCCCAGCGACGCCGCATAGGCATTGAACAGCGCCTTGGCCGCTTCCAGGTCGGCGGCCGACCGCACAGGCTGAATCGTGTAAGAGGTCATGGCGCCATGATAGGCGATGCGCGGCGAGCCGTCATGCCGCGCTTGTTATAGTCACGTCGGTCCGGCAAATTCTGGGGGCAGAGCGGGTCCAGGAAAAGTGTGGTCGCTAGCGGCAGCGTAGCGCGACGTTTTCCGTCCGGACCCGCGACCAACAGAGAAACTAGAGCATTTTCGCGTTTCAGCGGAAATGCTCTAGCCAGGGACCCCATGAGCAATATTCCCGACGATATTTATACCGAACCCGAAAATTCGCCCGACACTTTGGCCAATCTGGGCCCGCTCACGCGCCTGGCGGGGGAATGGGCGTCCGATCAGGGCGTGGACATCAATCCCAAGGCGGACGGTCCCGAACGGCGCGTCTTCCGCGAGCATATCCTGATGGAGCCCATCGACTCCCAGGCCAACGGGCCGCAGCTTCTTTATGGGTTGCGCTATCACATCCATATCAACACACCGGAAGAGAAGATCACCTTCCACGATCAAGTGGGCTATTGGCACTGGGAGCCGGCCACGGGCCTGATCATGCAGTCCCTCGCCATCCCGCGTGGACAGGTGGTGCTGGCGGGTGGTTTCGCCAAGCCGGGCGACAAGCAGATTTCGGTGGAAGCGCGACGGGGCGATCCTAGGTTCGGCATCTGCTCCACCACCTTTCTGGATGAAGCCTTCCGCACGGACTATTACCGCATCGACATCACCTTCAACGATGACGGCAGCTGGACTTACGTGACGCGCACGGATCTGGCGATCAAAGGCAAGACCCCCGCTTTCGATCACCGCGACACCAACACCTTGCGGCGGATCGCTCCGCCCAAGCCGAATCCGCTGGCGCTGCTCAGCGATTAGGTCGGATAGGCAATCTTTATTTTGTCATCCCCGGCGAGCGCAGAGCGCGAGGGAAGGGGATCCAGGCCTATCCAACCGACCGGTGTTTGTTGTGACGCCTGGATCCCCTTCTCTCACGCCGCATCTGCGATGCAGCGCTCGCCGGGGATGACACGAGCGCTTGGCGCGAGACAGCGCCCGCCCAGCATTTCCAATTGCCAATGGTTGGACGAAAATCTTACGGCGCTTAAGCCGCCTTGATCGCCTGTTCCAGGTCTTCGCAGAGATCGTCGGCATCTTCCAGGCCTACCGACAGGCGGAGCAAACCCGAGGTCACGCCCAGTTCGGCGCGGGCTTGCGGCGTCAGCTTGGAATGGGTGGTGGTCTCCGGATGGGTGATGATGCTTTTGGCGTCGCCCAGATTGTTGGAGATATCGATGATGCCCAGCGCGTTCGACAGCTTGAACGCCGCTTTCTTGCCGCCTTCGATCTCGAAGGCGACGATGCCGCCGCCCGCTTCCATCTGGGCGCGGGCCAGATTGTGCTGCGGATGGTCGGCGCGGAAGGGATAAAGCACCCGCGTCACCTTGCGCTGGGTGGCCAGGAAGTCGGCCACCTTGGCGGCATTCTCGCAATGCTGGCGCACGCGCATGTCGAGCGTCTCCAGGCCCTTCAAATGCAGCCAGGCGGTGAAGGGGCTGATCGACGGGCCGGTGTTGCGGATCCAGGCCTGCAGATGCTTTTTGTAGAAATCTTCCGTGCAGCTGACCACGCCGCCCAGAGCGCGGCCCTGGCCGTCGATATATTTGGTGGAAGATTGCACCGAGACATGGGCGCCCAATTCCATCGGCCGCTGCAGCACCGGGCTGGCGAAGACATTGTCCACCACCAGATAGGCGCCGGCGTCTTCGGCCACTTTCGCCACTGCCCGCAGATCGACGATCGAAAGCGTGGGATTGGACGGCGTCTCCAGAAACAGGACGCGGGTGTTGGGCTTGATCGCGGCTTTCCACTGCGCAACATCGCCGCCATCGACCAGTGTATGGGTGACGCCGAAGCGAGGCAGGATTTCCGTCACCACATTCAGGCAGGAGCCGAACATGGCCTTGGCGGCCACGATGTGATCGCCCGCATTCAGAGATGACAGCAGCGCCGCCGATACCGCCGCCATGCCGGTGGCCGTGGCCTGGGCGATGGGCGCGCCCTCCAGCATCGCCATACGCTCTTCGAACATGGTGACGGTGGGATTGGCGTAGCGGGAATATTGGTAACCGGGAATTTCTCCCTTGAAGCGGGCTTCGGCCTCCTCGGCATTCTCATAAGCATAGCCGGAGGTGAGGAACAGCGCCTCGCTGGTCTCCTGGAAGGGCGACCGCATGGTGGCGCCGCGCACGCCGATGGTGCGTTTACGCCATTTTCCGGGGGTCTTGTTGGTCGCCATAATGCCTTCACCTTATGATGAAGCAGTTTTGTGACGCGGTTGCGGGCCTTGGGTCAAGATCATTAGAGTCGCGGCTGATTTGCGCCAAAGTCGCGGAATATCGGCCATGAAACGTCTCTATATTCTGCGTCACGCCAAGGCGGCGCCGGGCGAGCCGGGCCAGGACGACCATGCCCGCGCGCTCACCCTGCGCGGCATTGCCGACGCCGAAGCGGTGGCCCGCTATCTGCACAAGAATGGTGCGGAATTGGACCGCGTGCTGGTCTCCACCTCCGCTCGCACGGTGCAGACCGCCGATCTGGTGCTGCGCGAACTGTCAGCGGCTCCGCGCGCCGATTACCGGGACGCGCTCTATCTTGCCGAGCCAGGAAAGATATTGGCGATGATCCAGGGCCTGCCCGCCCGCACGGGCACGGTGATGGTGATCGGGCATAATCCGGGGCTGGAGGAGCTGGCCGCATTCCTGGCGCGTGAGCCGGTCCGGCGCAAGGAGCGCGAGCGGCGCGACGTGCTGGAGGAAAAATTCCCGACCTGTGCCCTGGCGGTGCTGGATTTCGATATCGAGCGCTGGCGCGACATCCAGCCGGGCGAGGGGGAGCTGGTCGATTTCGTGCGGCCCAGGGATTTATGAGAATACGCGCCAGGCAGACATGCCGCTGTGCCGTTGTCGTGATCGCAACAGTGCTTGTGTCGTCTTGCGGGCGTGAAATACCGGATTGCCCAACGCCTGCCGGGTTCGTAAAAATCGCATTACCCTCTGGATTGCCGGCTACCTTGCGGCAAGAGTTGAAGATGAAGCTGCCGGCAGGATTATGGAAAGAGCTTCGGGAAAAACTCGAAAGCGCTGATGTAATTTCTGCGCCGGGCGAATCTTTTAACCCTTCCGGCGGGCGCCGCTACATGTTTGCTTGGAATCACGGAAGTCGCTGGATCGTAGCGCTCGAGGTGGGCGGTGGTGCTTATACTCAGCAGGTGTTTGCCTATGAATTAAGTAAAGATGGCAAATCTGCTCACGAGATCAAAATGGAATTCGCAGATGTGAGTTCCGGTGCAGTATGCGCAACGGCGGCAAGGGGTGCGAATGAGTAAAGAAACATTCGGCTTAGTAGTCGGTTTATAATGGATTCTGTTCGGCCCCGGGGGTTGCAGAAGCCGCTACTTCACCGGTCCGTAAAAGCCGATCCAGATGGCGAAGTCGTCTGAATATTCCTCGAAGCCATGCGGGGCATGCGCGGCGGCAAAGAGAAGATCGCCCGGCCCTACATCCGTCACCATATTGTCCACGCGATAGCGGGCGGTACCGGACACGACGATATAGAATTCGTCGCGATCATGCGGGGCCTGCATGCCTTTTGTGGGCCGGCCGGTAAAACGGATTTCCATCTCGCCATCGATAAACACTTCCGCCGAGCGTCCTGGTGCCCAGGACAGGTTGCGGGCAGCGGCCAGCGAGACGGGCGGGGGCGTCTTGTCCAAGTCGATCCTCGCAGGGTCAGGTTGTCAGCTTCCGGCGGCTCACGGCCAGCTGTTTCCAGCCGAAGGCGACTTCGCTCACTTGCTGGCCG
>CALMGU010000017.1 GCA_937865685.1 uncultured Alphaproteobacteria bacterium
TCAACGTCAAAGCCGGCAAAATCACTCATCCCGCCGTCGCCAACGCACTCAAACTCTAAGCGACGGATTCTTCCCGCGCCCGCGCCATCCGCCGGGGCTCGATGATGCAGTAAAGGATGGCCGGCACGATCAAGCCCGGTATCCAAGCCGTGTCCGCGCCGATCTCTTGCGCGATCACACCGGTATAAAATGAAAGCCGCGCGAAAGGCGCCTGGATGACGATCGCCAGGAAATAGATCGCGATCGTGCTCCAGTTGAAGCGGCCGTAAAGGCCGTTCAGGTCGAACATGTCCTTGACGCTGTAAGAGGCACTGCGGACGAAATAATAATCGGCCAGGTTGATCGCGCTCCAGGGCACCAGCACATAGACCATGATGTCCAGCATATCGCCGAAATAGTGATGGAAATCATGCTGGGTGAGAATGGCGATCGCGGTGGCGAAAAATATCACCGCCGACATCACCAGGAATTTCATCGGCTTGCTCACATGGCCGCGATTGCGGAAGCCGGTGAAGACCGTGCTGACCGACATATAGGCGCTGTAGAGATTCATCACCCCCGCCTGGAAAACGCCGAACACGATCAGCGCCTTGACCGCGTAATTGGCGCGCCCGAACAGACCGGCAATGCCCACGCCGGGATCCGCCGCGATCCGGGCATAATGGGCCGCCATATAGGCCCCCAGGCACATGATCAATGTGGCGCCCAGAAAATTGCCCATCGCGGTGTACCAGAAGGTCCGGGCGGTGGAGATGTCGGGGCGCAGATAGCGCGAATAGTCCGCCACATAAGGGCCAAAGGTGAGCGACCAGGCCGTCGCCTGAGTAAGCGTGGCCATGAAGGTCGCCAGCACGAAACCATGATCCACGGCCTGGACCGGATCGGCATGGGGCGCCGCGCCTGAAATCAGGAGCGCGGCCGTGGTGAAAAACAACAGCCCGGACAGCACCGTCAGATAGACGCCGATGCGGTGGATCAATTCATATCCCACGAATGCCACGATCAGGGTAGCGATGCCGAAGCCGATCATCGCCGTGTTCGCGCTGACGGGTATGAGAGACTGAATCGTGGCTTTGACCACCACCTCGTCCGCCGACATGTAGAGCGTATAAGTGACGATCACCGCCAAAAGCGGGATGGCGGCGCCCAGAACCCCGAACTGCGCGCGGCTCTGGATCATCTGCGGAATGCCCAGATGGGGTCCTTGCGCGGAATGCGCGGCCATGAACACCGTGCCGATGGCGTTGCCGATCACCAGGGCGAGCACGGTCCAGGCCAGGTCGAGGCCCGCCAGAATTCCCAACGTGCCGACGGTCAGGCAGACGATGGAAAGGTTGATGCTGAACCAGATGGTGAACAGCCGCCGCTCATTGCCATAGCGCTCGGCAAGCGGCACGAAGCCGATACTGTGCTTCTCGATTTCCACGCCTTCGTCCCCCGCTCTCGCGCAACCGGGCCGGCTGCGCGCTTATGGAATGCGCATCGTCACAGATCGGCGATCAATCGTATCGCCAGGCGGCGCCCGCTGTTCCAGTAGATATTATAAGCGCCGGCATCGCTGAGGTCCCAGGCGCGCGACCCCAAAACATTCAGGACGGAAAAGCGCAGCGAAACCGGCTGACCGCCCAAGGTCATATTGTAGCGCGCATCGACATCCATCATCGTCCGTTCGGGAAGAAAGACCCGGTTGTCCAAGGTGGCAGGCACCGCGCCCGCATGGGTCACGCCAAGATCGAAGGACAGGTCATCCAGCTCCGGCGGCCGCCAGTTGAAATGCACATCGATCTTGCGCGAGTCGATGCCGACCGGCTGCACGCCCACCGTGCCCAGGCGCACTGCTTCGCCCGTCACGCGAGGCTCCGAGAACACCGCGCCCGCCACAACATCCAGCCGCGGCGTCACGCTGCCGGACAAAGAGATTTCGATACCCCTGTTTCGCGTCTGCCCCAGCTGACGGTAAAGGTTCGTGGCATCGAGACTGAAGTAGGGCTTTTCGATCTCGAACAAGGTGGTGACCAGCCGCACCTCCGGCGTGATCGCCCAGCGCATGCCCAGATCCTTTTGCTGGGTTTCGATCGCCTGCAGCGCCTGGTTGCGGTTGGACGCGTTCTGGGGGGCGATGCCGCTTTCCTCCAGTCCGCGCGTGAAGCTGCCGAATACCGCCACGCTGTCCGAGACCGTTCCAGTCACCGACGCATTGAACAGCCAGGGATCGGCATCGGACAGAACCGGCGCCTGGCCCGGTATCTGCGTGCGTTTGCGGTAGCGCACTTTCTGCGCGCCCAGCCCCAATTCGCCCACACCCTTCCAGGCCATCTGATAAGCCAGCCCCAAGGTCATCTGGCTGACATGATCCAGGGTCACGTCGGTATAGAGAAATCCGGGCGGCGGCACATCGATGCGCTGGCCGATCGCCACGCGGCCAAGCCGGTCAAGATCCGCCCCGCCATAAATCCCGTTCCAGTCGCGCATGCGCAAGGACAGGATCGCGCGATGCACGCGGTCTCCTTCCGCCAGGCTGTGATCCAGCCTGACCTCGCCGCTGGTGGAGCGGGCGCCCGACGGCGGATCGGAAAAGACATTCAGATCGCCCCGGCCTTGCTGATCCACATCGGTCAGGAGGATGAATTTATGACGCGGCTGTTTCTGCTCGGACCGGAACAGGCCCGCCCGCAAATTCCAGCTTTCGGCCAATTCCATCCGGGCCAATCCGCCGTAATTGACGTCGAATTCGCGGCTGACCGCCCAGTCCGGACCAAAAAAATGCCGGCCCGGCATCATGGGAAGGAACGGGCCGTTCGGAACATAGACTTGCCCGACCAGATTGTCGTGAATGTCCAGCCGGGACCAGAACGGCAGAATTTCGATATGCGGCGCCGGCGTCCAGCGGGCCAGGATGCCTTCGCTATGCTGATAACTGCTCGACCCATCGGCCAGCACGTCGCGGAAGAATCCAGCCCCGCCGCCGACGCTCAAAACACCATCGATGAGCGGCGTGGCGCCGTCCAATTCCACGCGCGTGGTGCCGCGGGTGTTGGTCTCGGTCAGGACGCTGAGATGCGGATCGGCTCCCGGCAAGCGCAGGGAATAATCCACCACGCCGGTCGGCGCGGGGAAGGCATAGCCCTGAGCGGCGATGCCCACCCGGATGCGCGATGAATCCACCACGCGGGAATCGAGTTCGGTCACTTGATCGAAATAAAGGCCGTCGATGCGGACATTGCCCGCCGCCGTGGGCGAGAAGCCGCGCACATCGAAGGAAGAATAAAGTCCCACCTGCTCGTTGCCCACACTGGTTCCGAATGCATCGTCCGCCTGGGTGACGGCATTTTCGGCGGCACGTTGCGCCCAGGCCAGATGCGAGCCGCCCGCCAGCAATGATGCGGCCAAAGCGGCACGCAAAAACAATATCCGTTTTCCTTCGATCGACACCGGCATCCCCGAAATTCCATGAAATCGAATGCAAAATATGCGGGACCGCTCACACGCGCAGAACGGTCAATACGAAAATAAAGCTATGCTGTGCGACGGGATCGCCAGTGCTTCAAGATATCAGCTCTGCTCTTTCCCTCCTCCTTGATTAGAGCGCTCAATCTGAACGCGGGATGAACACGGTGCCCACTTTGCTTCCACCGGGCGGATGCATCGTTACTTCGAAGCAATTTTCGGTGACGGAATGACAGGAAGAAGGATGTAGGACGGATATTTCGCGGAATGATAAATTGTCTGCGTCGCCTTCTGCATCTTCGTGCCTGTCGCCGGATCTTCGCCGGTATTCAGATTGCGATCGAAATGGGGAAAATTGCTGCTCGAAATCTCCAGCCGGATGCGATGGCCCGGCAGGAAGGCATTGCTCGCCGCCCACATATCGATGTCGTATTCATAGACTCTCCCGCTTTCCGGAAGCGACGCCGGCAAGGATTTGCCGCGCCGGTACCGTGCCCGCAAAATCCCGTCCTGGATGTTCTGGGCATAGCCGTCGGGCCACACATCGACCAGCTTGGCGGTCCAATCGGTATCCGCCCCGGAGGTCGCGGCATAAAGCTTCATCGTCAAAGGCCCCGTCACTTCGACCCTTTCGGTCAAGGGCGGGGTGGTATAGACCAGAACATCGTCACGGGCTTCGATCTTCTCTTGATTGTGCGGACCGTTCGGCACGGAGCTGCAGCACGAGGTTCCGCCCAGAGTGGGCACCGGCGATGCCGGGTCATATACAAATGTGTCGGTGGGCGCTCCGCCCGTCTGCGATGCAAGCGTGCCATTGCCCGCCGCACTGTTGGCATGGCCGCCACTTTGCAGGAAATATTTGGTGTAGCGCGTGCGCGCCAGCGGCCATTCCTGCTCATAGCGCCAGCGATTCTCGCCCATCACGAACAGGGAAATGGGCGCTTCCTTCTCCACGCCATTGTCGATCCCCTTCAGCCAGTGATCGTGCCAGCGCAGATAAACCTTGCGCATGTCGATCTGGGCATCCGGGCCGAAATCGACTTCGCGATCGGGACCGGTCGTGATCTTCGAGTTTCCGTTGATGCGCGGGAAACGAGTCTTGGAATGGACCCAGGGCCCGACGATCATGCGCTTGTTGTCGCGCGCCAGCGCCGTGGCCCCATTCTTGCGGATATTTACGTCATCGCGCAGGGCCCCCCGCAGGAAGATGTCGTACCAGCCATCCACCACCAGCAGCGGCACGCCGATATTCTGGACCTCGCGCTCATAACTGATGCCCGTCCAATAAGGATCGTCGCGCCTGGGATGCATCAGCCAGTCGCGGTAGGGCTGATTGTCATAGCCACCGGCCTTCGCGGCATCCAGGACCGGCAGGTGCTGGAAGATGGTGGGCCAGTCATCGACCCCGGCGCCGCTTTGATTGACATGACCATCGATCACGCCCGCACCCCAGGGCAAGGCAAAGCCCAGCACAAAGGCGCCGTCCACATAGGCCCAGCCGTCATAAATATCCGAGCTGGTGACTTCCGCCGACATCGACACCAGATGCTTGCTGGCGCGAAGACCCTGGGTCAGCTGGGTATAGCCCAGATAGGAGCCGCCCAAGGTGCCCACCTTGCCGTTGCTCCAGGACTGCGCCGCGGCCCATTCGTCGGTGTCGAAACCGTCATTGGCTTCGTTGCGATAGGGATAGAATTTGCCGTCGGAATCATAACGCCCGCGCACATCTTCATTGACCACGACATAGCCGCGCTCGGCGAACCATTTGGAATCGGCGATCTCGTCCGCCGCGTTGTTGCTGTAGGGCGTCCGTTCGATCAGGACCGGAAAGCGCCCCTCCGCGTCGGGCCGATAGACATCCGCCGACAGCGTGATGCCGTCGCCCATGGGAATGCGCACATTATGCTCCACCCGCACCTTGTAGGCGGGCTGGGAAAGCTGATCGTCCCAATGCGGCGCGAAGGGCACATTCAAACCTTGCGCGCCCGCCAGCGGCGAGGCGGCGGCGCTGAGCAGCAGGGCGCTGGTCATGACTTTCCAGATGGGTCTCATTTGCCTGCTCCCCGGGGGATCAGCGGCAGCACCAGATGCGAAGGATAGCGCGCGCTGTGATAGATGGTCTGTTTGGCGACTGTCATCCGCGTTCCCGTCGCCGGATCCTCGCCCGTGTTCAGGTTGCGGTCGAAGCGGGGAAAATCACTGCTGGAAATTTCCAGGCGCAGTTTGTGGCCCGGCAGGATTACATAACTGGTCGCCCAAAGATCGATCGAATAATTGTAAACCTTGTCCGGCTCGATGGCTTGCGCGGGTTTGCCCCCGCCTTTGCGATAGCGCGCTCGCACGATGCCCGATTGGATGTTCTGGGCTATGCCATTGGGCTGCACATCCACCAGCTTCGCGGTCCAGTCCGTGTCCTTGGCCGAGGTCGCGGCGAACAACTCCATCTTGATGGGGCCGGTGATCTCGGTCGGCTCCTTCATTTCCGGGGTGGTATAGACCAGGACATCGTCGCGCCGTTCCACCGCGCGCTGATCCATCGGCCCGCTGGGCACATTGCTGCAGCAGACATTGCCGCCCATGGACGGAACCGGATTGGCCGGATCGTAGCTGAAGCCGTCCCTGTCGGCGCCTTTGGGCCGCTCAGTGGTCAGAATGCCGTCGCCGATCGCCGAATTGGCGCGCCCGCCGCTCTGAATATAGTAATTGGTGTATTGGGTGCGGGCGAGCGGCCACTCCTTTTCGTCGCGCCAGGCATTGTCGCCCATAACGAAGATCTGGATGGGCGCATCGGCGGCAACGCCATTGTCGATCCCTTTCAGCCAGTGATCGAACCAGCGCAGAAACACCAGCTTCATGTCAAAAACGGCATTGTCGCCGGACGCGGCCGGCGTGCCGCCGTCGATCCCGGTGGGCAAGGTGCGCGTTCCCACGCTGTGCGCCCAAGGCCCCAGCATCAGGCGCTTGTTGTTCCGCGCCTCCGGCGTTTTTCCTTCCTTGCGCATCCGGGCATCATCATTGATGTCGCCGCGCAGGAAGATGTCGTACCAGCCGTCCAGGGAAAGGATCGGCACCGAAATCTTGTTATAGTCATTGTCGAAGCTGATACCGTCCCAATAGGCATCGCGGGTGGGGTGCGCCATCCAGTCGCGATAATGCGGCGTGCGATGATGCCCGGCCTCGTCCGCCGTCGCCGTCGGCAGGTGCCGATAGATGGGATCCCATGCGAAGCCGTCCGTGAACTGGCTCACATGGCTGTCCATGGTGATGCCGCCCCAAGGCAGGTCGAAGCCATAATGCGGCGCGCCGTCGATATAGATCCAGTTTCCGTAAATATCCGGCGTGGTGATGTAGGGGATCATCGCCTTCAGATATTTGCTGCCCCGGATCGCCTGCGCCCATTGGGTATAGCCGACATAAGATCCGCCCATGGTGCCCAGATTGCCGTCGAACCAGGGCTGGCTGCCGAACCATTCGTCGGCGTCATAGCCGTCATCGGCTTCATTCTTGAAGGCATAGAAAGTGCCGTCGGAATCGTAACGGCCCCGCACATCCTGCCGGACCACCACATAGCCGCGGGCCGCGAACCAGCGCGCTTCGTCGGTCAGGCCCGCCGAAGCGCGGTTGTAAGGCGTGCGCACCAGGATGGCGGGAAATTTGCCGGGCGCATCCGGGCGATAGACATCGCTCGCCAGGGTCACGCCGTCGCGCATCGGAACCCGCACATTGGATTCGAACAACACGCGATACATCGGTTTCGACAGGGTCGGATCATCCAGATGCAGGATCGAGGCCTGGCTGCGCGCCGCCGGCGCGGTCTGCGCCGACGCCATTCCCGCCGCCATCACGCACAGAGCCGCCGTCAGGATTGTCCGCCGCGCTGTCATGCCATCCCCCAAAGACATTCACCGGATCCAAGCCTGACCGCATCCCCGGACCGGATCCTGATCCTTCTATATGTCTAGACATTACGGGCAAATTTGCCAAGACGGATCAGCCTTGGGTGCATCGCAATAAAGTTCGCAAAGACGCGCGCCGTCAGACGGCAGAATGTTTTTGCGGCGCCATGCTTTTGGAGGTGAAGCGGGCAATCAGGTCATAGGTGGCGCCCACGAAGGTCTGGCGCACCGACGTGATATTGGCCTTCCCGCGCCAGGTCCGGCGTTCCAGCAACAGGCAGGCCTCTCCCGCCGGCACATCCAGAATCTCCGAGGTCGCGGCGTCCGCATTGACGGCGGTGATGCGGTGCTCCGCTTCGGTCCAAGGCACATGAACAAGAAGCCATGTGCCCGGCGGCTCCACGGAAAAATCCGCCGCCGCCGCGGCCGGCACCGCCTTCAGGTTGATGATGCGATCTTCCAACGCGAAAGGCCGGCCATTCGCCAGATGAAGGCAACGCAGCACCATGACGGGTCCCTGCCCCGCCAGCGCCTTTTCATCGGCGCGGTTCGCCTTGCGCACCTTGCGCGACAAAAGGCGCAAGCCATAACTGCCGCCACGGGCGACCACATCCGCCTTGATGTCCGGGATATCCAAAATCACCGACCGGATATGCGGCTGGGCCACGAAGGAGCCCACGCGCCGCCGCCGGACAATCAAACCCGCATCGACCAGGCTGCCCAGCGCGCGGTTCACGGTCATGCGCGCGCAGCCATATTGCGACATCAGATCCCGTTCGAACGGGATGCGATACCCCGGCACCCAGGCGCCGGAGAGGATCTTGCCTTCGATGGTTTCGCGGATCTTTTCGTGCAGCGATGAGGCGGCCTTCATGCCGCGCTAAGACGAAAGCAGTCTTCCCAGCGTTTTTCTGTAGCGGGCCATAATGCCGTCCTTGCGCACATGCCGACCGTTGCTGACAAGCTTTTCTCCCCCACGCCAAACATCGCCGATAATGCCGCCGGATCCCGCGAACACATAACTGTCCAGCAAGGCGTCTCCCGCGCGGCAGGCCAGTGCGGCATGCCCGGCATCGAGAGTCATGATATCTGCGGCCGAGCCCACGTCCAGGCCGGATTTGACGCCAAGCGCCTGGGCGCCTCCCGCTATCGCCGCGTCGAACACGAAGCGGCCGGTCGATGCGGTGACCGACGCCGCCACATTGCGGGCCCGGCAATTCAGCCTTTGCGCATATTCCAGCAATCGCAATTCTTCGGCCGCGCTGATGTAAACATTGGAATCCGAGCCGATACCGATCCGTCCCGAATGCGCAAGAAAATCGCCGAGCGGGAAAACCCCGTCTCCCAGATTGGCTTCGGTGATGGGGCAAAGGCCGGCCACCGCGCCGGACGCCGCGATGGCGCGCAATTCGGCCTCGTCGACATGGGTGGCATGGACCAGGCACCAGCGGGAATCGACCGGAGCATTTTCCATCAGCCATGTGACGGGCGATTTTCCGCACCAGGCCCTGCAATCCTCCACTTCCCGCGTCTGTTCGGCGATATGGATGTGAATGGGAGAGATTCTAGCCAAAGACAGAATTTCCGTCAGTTCGGGCTTTGTCACCGCCCGCAAACTGTGCGGCGCGATTCCCACCCGGCTGTTGGTCAGGCTCGCGACCGCGATGACGGATCCTTCTACCAGCTTGGCGAATTCGTCAGGAGTCGAAATGAAGCGCTTTTGCCCGGCATGGGGCGGCGCACCGCCGAAACCGGAATGGGCATAGAAGACCGGCAGGAGCGTGAGGCCGATCCCCGATATCTCTGCGGCCGCCGCGATGCGGCACGCCATCGCCGCCGGATCGTCATAGAAGGCTCCGTCCGGCGCCCGGTGCAGATAATGAAATTCGCCCACATGGGTGAAGCCGTTTTCCAGCATTTCCATATAGGCCAGCGCGGAGATCGCTTCCAAATCGTCGGGCGTGATCCGATCGACGAAACGGTACATGATGTCGCGCCAGGTCCAGAAATCGTCGTGCGCATGCGCGCGCCGTTCCGCCAGTCCCGCGAAGCCGCGCTGGAATGCATGGCTGTGCAGGTTGGGCATTCCCGGCAGGCCTATTCCGTGTCGTTCCGCTTCCGGCACCGGGTCGGCGCCCGGCTCGACCTCCCGGATCACGCCCCCGCCGATCCGGATCCGGACATTTTGCGCCCATCCGCTGGGCAAAAGCGCGGTATCGAAATGCAGGTATGTGGTCGACATTGTTCCATCTTCGGGCAAAGCGCAGGCCCTGGACAGTCCCTCCCTTTTTGCAATATGTCTAGACATTAAAGAGCGGTCGGAGGCGGCCGCCGTCCGGAGGAATGATGCGTTGCGAAAGGGTATGGCGTAATGCGCGCCTGGCCACATTGGCCGCCTCTCGCCCCGGTATCGGACTCATCGAAAATGGCATCATCGCGGCCAATGGCGGCAACATCATATTCGCGGGCGCCGCGCAGGACGCGCCCACATTTCAGGCCGCCGAGCGGATCGACTGCGAAGGCCGCTGGATCACGCCCGGCCTGATCGACTGTCACACCCATCTCGTCTATGCCGGAAACCGGGCCGCCGAATTCGAGCAGCGATTGAACGGCGCGACCTATGAAGAGATCGCCCGAAGCGGCGGCGGGATTTCCTCGACAGTACGCCAGACCCGCGCCGCGACTCGCCAAGATTTGGTGAACGAGGCCCTGCCCCGCCTGGATGCGATGATGGCCGAAGGCGTGACCACCGCCGAAATCAAGTCGGGCTATGGCCTTCGCCTGGACGACGAAATCAAGCAGCTCGCCGCGGCGCGGGATTTGGAAGGCCGCAGGCCGGTGAAGATCTGTACCACCTTTCTGGGCGCGCATACCTTGCCGCCGGAATTCCAAGGCGATCCGGACGGATATATCGACGAAATCTGCGATGTGATGATCCCCAGGATCGCCAAAGCCGATCTGGCGGATGCGGTGGACGTCTTTTGCGAAACCATCGGCTTTTCACGCGCCCAGTCGGCCCGTGTGTTTGGGGCCGCGCGCAAAGCGGGCCTGGCCGTCAAGATGCATGCCGAGCAATTGTCCAATTCCGACGGGGCGATGCTTGCCGCCGAATGCGGCGCGCTGTCCGCGGATCATCTGGAATATCTGGCGGAAAATGGCGCGGCGGCCATGGCCGCGGCCGGAACCGTGGCTGTCCTTTTGCCCGGCGCCTTCTATTTTTTGAGAGAGACGAAGCTTCCGCCGGTCGATTTGCTCCGGTCCCATGGCGTCAAGATCGCCATCGCCAGTGATTGCAATCCCGGCACATCGCCTCTCACGTCGCCTCTCTTGGTGATGAACATGGCCGCGACCTTGTTCCGCCTCCGGGTCGAGGAATGCTTGGCGGGCATGACACGCGAAGCGGCGCGCGCGCTTTCGGACGCGGCGCCGCTCATCGATCACGCCAAGACAGTGACGGTCATGACGGTCGACGCCAAGCCGGGCTTTGAAGGGCACGGTCAAGCCCCCGGTATGGATGTCACCGCGCATCTCGCGCGGCGCGGGATCAAGGCGCAGCTGAGCAACATCGACGGCATGGGGCGCAGCGTCGAGGCCGCCTTGCTCGACGAATGCCGCGCGATCGGCGCCGACCTGCTTGTGCTGGGCGGTTACGGCCATGCGCGGTTCCAGGAGCGAATCTTCGGCGGCGTAACGCGCGCCCTCTGCCACAACGCGCCGCTGCCGCTCTTCCTGTCGCACTAGTTGGAGGCCAATATGACGATCATCCGCAATGAGGAACCGATCCCGATCGAATCGCTCGACATCTCTCTCGATAAGCTCGCGGCTATCGTGGTGAAGGCGCATTTGTTCGACGCGCAGGCCGGCGTATCGATCCCTGGCGATGGCTCGAACGACGCCGACGATCGCGAGGTCAGTATTCTGGAGGGCCAGATCGACGATGCGACGGCGCAGGAATTGCGCGCCTTCATCGTTGGGCTGACGGCGGACGAGCAGACCGCGCTGGTCGCGCTTGCCTGGGTCGGGCGGGGCGATTTTACGGCCGACGAATGGGAGGAGGCTAAGGCGACCGCGCGTGAACGTCACACCGGATCGACCGCGCGCTACCTCATGGGAATGCCGTTGCTTGGCGATTATCTTGAAGAAGGCGCCGCGGCGCTTGGCGTGAATCTCTCAAGTTCGGAATTCGACGCCTTTTACCACTGAGGGCATGCCGGAAGACGTCGTTCGTTCGACGCTTATAACCTCGCCGGGCTCACGTGGCCCGCTGCACGTTGCAGAGGAAATTCCCGTGCGGAAACAATGGCTCCCCGGGTAGGATTCGAACCTACGACCAATCGATTAACAGTCGATTGCTCTACCGCTGAGCTACCGAGGAACGCGCTCGCGCCGAACGCGAGGCGGGGGGTTTACCAAGAGCGCACGCGCCGTCCAAGCGGAAATGTGACGCGCATCGCTGATCGCTGAGTGTGGGCCGCTACGCCGGCATTTGGCGACGGGCGACGAAAAGAAAAACGGGGCCCCCGAAGGGGCCCCGAAGGCGTTGGGTATGGTGGGGTGTCTCCAAGGGAAGACAAGGTGAATTTGATCTTAAATAGTTAAGATGGAGTTAAGCCCCCAAAACCTTGTGCCTGTCAGGCGTTCCCACTCCATTGTGTGGGACTCAGTCCGTTTCTCCGGTCTTCGAACTCGCCTCACAATCCGGATGCGGAATATGCGCGCAAGCGCCGCGCGCGCTGCCTCGATTCAACCTTTTTTCGAGTGCTCAACACCGCCGCAAACGGGCGCGCCATGACCAACCGCATCCTCGTCATCGAAGACGATCAATCCACGCGCTCCTACGTAGCGCGCGGACTGCGGGAGGCGGGCTTCGTCGTCGAGGAAGCCGGGCAGGGCAATGACGGGCTGTTCCTCGCCACCAGCGCGCCGTTCGACGCCATCGTTCTCGACCGCAATCTGCCGGGCCTCGATGGGCTCTCGGCGCTGAAGGCGATGCGGGCAGCTCATCCCGAGGCGGCAAGGTTCGACTTCACTTCAGCAGAGACCTTCTTTGGTCAATGTTGGGGCCTGTATATCCGCGACCAGTGTACGCCGGAGGAGTACGTTGCACGGGCCACCAAGATTTGTGCAAGCGCGGTTGGCGGCGGTAAGGTTGGACCTAGCGAGACCGAACTTGCCGCGTATCTGCTAAGCCGTGAGCGGGAGGAGTTCGACAAATTCCGCCGCCATTTCTTCATGGAGGACCTCTTTCCGGAGAATGCTAGCCGGTTCCCGCTTTCCTTCGACCAAGTTGAGGCTCTCGCCCGTCCGCCAGTCGAAAGATACGGGTGAGGTTCCGGCACTTCCTTCCAATGCAATTCGATTGCGCCTGTTGCAAGGTTCCGACGCGTGAGTTATCTCAGCAGTCGAGCGCGCTTTATCTCGCGCCGGTTCAGCTGCTGTTGCTGGGCGTGTCCTCGACGATGTAGTAGCCGCCGCCAATCGGGGCGCCACTGGCTACGCCGGGGTCGGCGCCGCCGGCGGTGGGCGGCGGGATGATGATGCGGCTTTCGTAGCCGTGGCGCCACTTCTTGCCGATGCTGCTGTCCATGTCG
>CALMGU010000018.1 GCA_937865685.1 uncultured Alphaproteobacteria bacterium
TTACTCGGTGGGCGAGGCGGGGCGGATGGGCTCGCCGGGGCGCCGCGAAATCGGCCACGGCAAGCTTGCCTGGCGCGCGGTCCATCCGGTGCTGCCGACGAAGGAGAAGTTTCCTTACACGATCCGCGTCGTTTCCGAGATCACCGAGTCCAACGGCTCGTCGTCGATGGCGACCGTCTGTGGCACGTCGCTGGCGCTGATGGACGCGGGCGTGCCGCTGGTCCGGCCGGTTGCCGGCATCGCGATGGGGTTGATCAAGGAAGACAACGGTATTGCCGTTCTGTCCGACATCTTGGGCGACGAGGATCATCTTGGCGACATGGACTTTAAGGTCGCCGGCACCGAGGTTGGTGTCACCTCGCTGCAGATGGACCTCAAGATCACCTCGATCAACGAGGCGATCATGCGTCAGGCGCTCGCGCAAGCGCGCGACGGCCGGCTGCATATTCTCGGCGAGATGGCCATGGGGCTGACGGCGCCACGCGCCGAGCTCAACAAGAACGCGCCGCGCATCACGACCTTTACCGTGCCGAAAGACAAGATCCGCGAGGTGATCGGCACGGGTGGCAAGGTGATTCGCGAAATCACCGAGACCACCGGCGTGAAGATCGACATCGAGGACGATGGCACGGTCAAGGTCGCGGCGGTCGACGGCGAAGCGGCGCAGCGCGCGATCGATTGGATCAAGGGCATCGTCGCCGAGCCGGAGGTCGGCCAGATCTATAACGGCAAGGTCGTGAAGATCATGGATTTCGGCGCCTTCGTGAACTTCTTCGGCCCCAAGGACGGCCTGGTCCATGTCAGCGAATTGGCCGCCCAGCGCGTCGCCAAGCCGTCGGACGTGGTCAAGGAAGGCCAGGCCGTGAAGGTGAAGCTCCTGGGCTTCGACGACCGCGGCAAAGTGCGCCTGTCGATGAAACAGGTGGATCAGGCCACCGGCGAAGACCTCGCCAAGAAGCCGGCCGAAGCCAAGGCGGAAGCGCCGCAGGCTTAATTTCCGAAGCCGAAACCAACGCCCGTCCGCGCATCGCGGGCGGGCGTTTTTCTTTGCGGAAGCGGACCTGCCCGGTTAGGTTTTCGCCGCTATTTCTTCTTAGAAGGCCTTGCGTGTTCACAGTCCTGATGCGGCTGATTGCCCTCTGCATGATCGTGACCGCGGTGGTGCTTTTGGGTGCCGATGCGCTGACCTCGCTGGAAAAGGGCGGCGAGATCACCGTGCGTTCCCTGGGCCTGATCTGGTCGATCGTCCATCCCGGATCGCTCGCCCTGTTCAAGGACTGGGCGCAGCACACCTTCCTGGCGCAGACGATTTATTCCGCCCTGGCGATGCCGGGTTGGGGGCTCATTGGAGTTGTCGGCGTGCTGATCGCCTTTATCTTCGGCCGCAAGCACGCAGAGTAATGGGTGCGTTCTTTTGAGCCCTGGCGTCATCGCGCCTCCTCACGTGCTAACGCACGCTCCGGGGGACGCTCTTAGCCAGGTCTCAAAATCGACGCACCCGGTTTAGAGTGTTTATCGATTTTTCCCCGGAACCCAGAGCACATCGCCCATGCCGTCCTTGTTGGCGGCGCGCGCCATCACGAACAGGTGATCGGACAGCCGGTTGGCGTATTGGATGGCGGCTTCATTGATCGCTTCCTGCGCCGCAAGTTCCACAATGGCCCGTTCCGCCCGGCGCGCGATCGCGCGGGCCAGATGCAGATGCGAGGCCAGCGCCGTGCCGCCGGGCAGCACGAAAGACTTGAGCGGCGCCAGGGCCGCGTTCATGGCGTCGATTTCCCGTTCCAGCCGCTCCACCTGGGCCGGGACGATCCGCAAGCGGTCTTCGGCCTTGCCGTCCTCGGGCATGCTCAGATCCGCGCCCAGATCGAACAGGTCGTTCTGGATCCGCGACAGCATCGCGTCGAAATCGCCTTCGGCGTCGAGCCGGGCCACGCCAATGGCGCTGTTGGTTTCGTCCACCGCGCCGATGGCGGCGATGCGCGCCGAGCTCTTGGCCACCCGGCTGCCGTCGCTGAGCCCGGTTTGCCCCCGATCCCCCGTCTTTGTGTAGATTTTGTTGAGCTTGACCATGGGCCAAACCTAGCCTCTTGCCGCTCAAACCGTAAGGACTATGATCCGGCCGTTTCACCCCAATAGAGAGTGCCATGCCGGTCGAAGTGCCCGAAATCATTGAAGTCGATTCCAGCCGCGTCGCTTGTGACGGGATTGGCGGGGGGCTTGGCCATCCTCGGGTCTATCTGGAAATGGGCGACGAGAATTTCGTGGAATGCCCCTATTGCGACCGCCGCTTCGTGCTGCGGGACGGCGGCGGGCATCATCATTGACCGCCCTGAAAAAAGGCGACCATCTCTATCTGATTGACGGTTCGGGCTATCTGTTCCGCGCCTATCACGCCTTGCCGCCGCTCACCCGCAAATCCGACGGCCTGCCGGTGGGAGCGGTGTCCGGCTACTGCAACATGTTGTGGAAATTGCTGGAAGACATGAAGGCGGGCGAGGCGCCCAGCCATCTGGCGGTGATCTTCGATGCCAGCGAAAAGACCTTCCGCAACCAGATCTATAAAGAATACAAAGCGCACCGCCCCCCCGCGCCCGAAGACCTGATCCCGCAATTTCCCCTGGTGCGCGACGCCACCCGCGCCTTCGGCGTCGCTTGCGTGGAGATGAATGGCTATGAGGCCGACGACCTGATCGCCACCTATGCGCGCATGGCGCGCGAGGCGGGCGCCCGCTGCACCATCATTTCATCGGACAAGGATCTGATGCAGCTGGTGGTGGATGGCAAGGTCGAACTCTACGACACCATGAAGAACAAACGCATCGGCTCCGCCGAGGTGCTGGAAAAATTCGGCGTCGCGCCCGACAAGGTGGTACATGTCCAGGCGCTGGCGGGCGATTCCACCGACAATGTGCCCGGTGTGCGCGGCATCGGCATCAAGACCGCCGCCGAACTGATCGGCGAATATGGCGACCTGGAAACGCTTTTGAAGCGCGCCGGCGAGATCAAGCAGAACAAGCGCCGCGAAACCTTGATCGAGAATGCGGAGAACGCCCGCATTTCGTTCAAGCTGGTGACCTTGGAACAGAATGTCCCGATCAAGGAAACGCCGGACGAATTCGCGGTACAGCAGCCCGACGCCAAGGAATTGATCGGATTTTTGAAGGCGATGGAGTTCAACTCCATCACCAAGCGGGTGGCGGCGCATTTCGAGCTGACGGATGTGGAATCGATTCCATCCGATCCCTCCGTCGCCAAGCCGCCGCATCTGAAGGTGGAGCTGCCCGAACCGGTGCCCGCCGAACCGCTGGACACGGCGGCGATCCGCGTGCCCATCGATCACAATGCGTATAAGACGGTGACGGCGGCGAAAGAGCTGGATGCCTGGGTGGCGCGGGCCCGCGCCAAGGGCATTGTCTGCGTCGATACCGAAACCACCTCGCTCGATCCCATGCAGGCGTCACTCTGCGGCGTGTCCCTGGCGGTCGCGCCGGGCGATGCCTGTTATATCCCCTGCGGCCATCGCAAGGGTGACGGCCTGCAGCTCGACGGCAATGAGACGATCAAGCAGATGGCCGAAGCGGATGTGATCGCCGCCTTGAAGCCGTTGCTGGAAGATCCTTCGGTTCTGAAAGTGGGGCAGAATCTCAAATATGACGCCCTGGTATTTCTCCAGCGCGGCATCCGGCTCGATCCCATCGACGACACGATGCTGATTTCCTATGTGCTGGAAGGCGGGCTGCACGGGCATGGGATGGACGAATTGTCCGAACTGCACCTCTCCCATACGCCCATCGCCTTCAGCGAAGTCACCGGCAAAGGCAAGGACAAGGTCACTTTCGACTGTGTCCCGGTGGCAGAAGCGACCAAATATTCCGCCGAAGACGCGGACGTAACGTTGCGCCTGCATATGCTGCTCAAGCCCAAGCTGGGCGAGATGGCAAAGCGCGCGGTGTACGAGACTTTGGAACGGCCGCTCACCATGGTCTTGGCCGATATGGAGCGTGCCGGCATCACCATCGATCCGGACATGCTGCGCCGCCTGTCGAACGATTTCGGCAAGACGCAGGGCGGGCTGGAAACTGAGATTCACAAGCTGGCGGGTGAGAATTTCAATATCGGCTCGCCCAAACAGCTGGGCGATATCCTGTTCGGCAAAATGGGCTTGGAAGGCGGGCGCAAAACCAAGACCGGCGCCTGGTCCACCGATGTGGATGCCTTGGAAGAAGTGGCGGCCCAGGGCCATGAGATCGCCAAAAAGGTTCTGGAATGGCGGGGCCTCGCCAAGCTGCGCGGCACCTATACCGATGCCTTGCCCGGCTTCATCAATCCCAAGACCGGCCGCGTCCATACCTCTTATGCGATGGCGTCCACGTCAACCGGGCGGCTGGCGTCCACCGATCCCAATCTGCAGAACATTCCCATCCGCACCGAGGAAGGCCGGCGCATCCGCCAGGCCTTCATCGCGGCCAAAGGCATGAAGCTGATCAGCGCCGATTACAGCCAGATCGAGCTTCGCCTCTTGGCCCACATCGCCGACATTCCGCAATTAAAGAAAGCCTTCGCGGACAATCTCGACATTCATGCCATGACGGCGTCGGAGATTTTCGGCGTGCCGGTGAAAGGCATGCCGCCGGAAATCCGCCGCCGAGCCAAGGCGATCAATTTCGGCATCGTTTACGGCATTTCCGGCTTTGGCCTGGCCAACCAGCTGGGCATCGCGCAAAGCGAGGCCAGCGATTACATCAAGAAATATTTCGCCCGCTTTCCCGGCATCCGCGTCTACATGGAAGACACCAAGCAGTTCGCCCGCACCCACGGCTTTGTGGAGACGCTTTTCGGTCGGCGCATCCATATCCGCGAAATCAATTCCAAAATTCCTGGTTTCCGCGGCGGGGCAGAGCGCGCCGCCATCAATGCGCCGATCCAGGGCGCGGCCGCCGACATCATCCGCCGGGCCATGGTGCGCCTGCCCGATGCGCTGAAAGACAAGAAGCTGGCGGCCAAGATGCTGCTCCAGGTCCATGACGAATTGATTTTCGAGGCGCCGGACAAGGACGTCGAAGCGACCCGCAAGCTGGTGGCCTCTGTGATGGAGAAGGCCGCGCTTCCGGCCGTGGAAATCTCCGTGCCTCTGGTGGTGGAAGCCCGCGCCGCCGACAATTGGGATGCCGCGCATTGAAGCGAATCCGCACGCTTGCGGCGATCTTTGCCGGTCTTTCCTTCGTCATCGGCCTTGTGCTCGAAATGCTGCTGATGCCGGCGAAAGCCAGCGCGGTTCTGATTCCGGGATTGCTGGAATACGCCCAGGTCTGGAATCGGGGGGTGTCCTTCGGCCTGTTCCGGCAGGACGCCGATATGGGCCGCTATCTTCTGATCGCGATCCTGGCGGCGATCATCATCGGCGTCAGCATCCTGGCCTGGCGGGCGGCAAACAGTCTGACGGCGATCGCCTATGGCCTCATCGTGGGCGGAGCGTTGGGCAATCTGGCCGACCGCGCCTTTCATGGGGCGGTGTTCGACTATCTCTTCCTGCATCTGGGACCGGCCCCGCTTTTCGTCTGCAATTTTCCGGACATTGTGATTTCGGCGGGCGTGGTTCTGCTGATCGCAGAAAGTCTTTTGGGGGAGAGGCTGGCGCCAGATAGTTGACTAAGTCATGTATTTATATGACTATGTCAACTATGTCCGAAACCGACCTGCGCGCCCGTGAAATCCGCCGCTTCAGCCGCTTTTACACACGGCAGATCGGGGTCTTGGCCGAAGACCTGCTCGACACGCCCTTCTCCCTGGCCGAGGCGCGGGTGATCTATGAAATCGCCCATGCCGAGCCGGTGACGGCGGCAGCGCTCAGGGCCATGACCGGGCTCGACCAGGGTTATCTCAGCCGCATGCTGGCCGGGTTCGAGCGCCAGGGCCTAGTGGGCAAACGCGCTGCCCCGGACGATGGCCGGGTGCGCCTGCTGCATCTGACGGCCAAGGGACGCATCTCATTCACGGCGTTGGATTCGCGGGCCCAGACGGCAACCCTGGCGATGCTGGATGCCCATGGCGAAGAAGCGCAACAGCAGATCGTGCATCACATGCAGGCTCTGCAGCGCCTCATGTCGCCTGCATCCGAAACCGCGCCCGTCATTCTTTTGCGTCCGGTCCGCCCCGGTGATCTGGGCTGGGTGATCCAGCGCCAGGCCGTGCTTTACGCGCGCGAATATGGCTGGGACGGATCCTATGAAACATTGATCGCCGGTATCCTGTCGCATTTCAAACCCGGGCCGGGCGAGCAAGGCTGGATCGCGGAGCTGGACGGCGAGCCGGCGGGCGCCGTGTTCGTGGTGCGCGAGGATGCGGCGGTGGCGCGCCTGCGCCTGCTGCATGTCGAACCTTTCGCGCGCGGGCATGGGTTGGGCCGCACGCTGGTGGACACTTGCATCACCTTCGCGCGCGATGCCGGATACAAGACGCTGCGGCTCTGGACCAATGACGTGCTGGTTTCGGCGCGACGCATCTATCAGGCGGCCGGTTTCCAGCTGGTCAGCGAAGAGCAGAAGTCCAATTTCGGCAAGGACCTGGTGAGCCAGACCTGGGAATTGAAGCTTTAGAATTCGGACTCGCTTTGAAATTCAAACCCTGATCGTCATGACCCGGGAGTTCGTAGCGACAGCGTGCGAACGGGCCATCCAGGTAGTATGGGCGCATCTGTCGAGATGGATCGCGGGTCAACTGGATGGCCCACACTCCGGTGGGCCATGACAAGTTGCTTATCGACCATGGGTTATTGCTCTAGGCCTCCGCCTCAAGCCGCGATGGATTTGAGTCCGGTCTCGGCGGTGATGCCGGCTTTGTTCAAATCCGCCATCAGGCCGGCCATCGCCGCTTCGGTGTCGGTTCCGGCCTGGTGCGCGAAATAACCGGAGAGGAATCCCGGCGTCGCCAGGCAGGACAGGATGACGTCACGCGCCTTTGTCGACAGCGCTCCTTCGGTGAAAAATCCGCCCATCGTCAGCTTCAGCAAAGTCTGCGCTTTCTCGACATGGCTCTGATGCTTGGCCTCGAGACTTTCGAACAGCTTGGCCCGCGCGGCCATCTCGCAGGCGAGACGATCCATCCGGTCGGCGATCTCCTGGCGCTGCGCATCCACGAAGCTGGCGCGCCGGACCCGGCTCTGCAGCTGGGTCAGGCGCTGCAACCGCTGCAACAGGGGCACTTTGGGATTCTGGAAGAAATTCTCGAAAGCCGCGGAATTCAGCACCGGCGTGACGAAACCCGCCAATTGCCGCTTGTTCTCGATGCCGATGATGTTTTCTTCCACGAACAGAAGACGTTCCATCTTCTCGTCCGGGGCGCAGTCCTGGACATAGCCGCTCAGGATTTCCTGAGTCACCAGCCGCTTGGAGCGCAGGGTGAAGGCCGCGATCAGATCCTCATGGCTGAGGAATTTGCCCACGCCATAAACCACGCGATTGGCGAGCCGCCTGAGCGCGGTCAATTCCTCGACCAGCGAATCGGGGCGCAGCCGCTTGGCGCTCTTGAATTCAGCGACGATCCTGCGGGCAATAGCGGTGCGCGCTTCGGGCAATTCGTCGGCGGCAAAGCGCGCGGAAAGCGCCGCAACGCCGCCATGGGCGGGATCGGCGGCCAGTTTTCCCAAGAACAATTCCACCAGGCGGGTCAGCGCCTCGGACAGATTCTCCGCTTGCCCGATCAGTTCGTGCAGCGCGGTCGAGGCGCTCAGGGCCTCGGCCAGGATGGCGTCGATCGAAGACAGAATCAGGGTCCGGGAATCGCCGGACGCAGGCGTCTTGGCCAGGATCTCCAGCAAGGCCAGGACCTTGTCGTTCCAGCCTTGGGTGTCCTTCAGATGGCGCGCCAAGGCGCCGTTGAAGATATAGGCCGCATCGCCCTGGCCGGCCAATTTGGCGGCCAGTTCGGCGAACTGATCGGCGCGGGGATTGGGAAACAATCCTTTGCGCTGATCGCGATAGACCCGCTGGGTCGCCTGGGTGGTGAGTTCGTTGAGGTTCTTGACGATCTGCTGCACCGGCGTGGTGCTGGACGCGGCCTGCGCCACCGCGATCTTCTGCACCGCATGCTGATAGAGCGTGCCTGTGGCCTCCAACTTGTCCAGCATGTCGGCGCGGTGGATCAACTCGGTGATGGTGATCTTGTTGCGGCCCAGGAAATCGCCCAGCAGTCGCATCATGGTCTGGCGCGCGTGATAGGAATAAAGATCGTCCGGCTTGAAGCAAGGCAGCGACGGCGGCGCATCTTCCTGCGCCGGCGCCGTCTTCATCTTGTTGTGACCGTCCTCGAAGATCTTCAGCGACAGATAATCGCCGGTATCATCGTCATAGGTTTCCTTGACGACTTTGACGCCGGTGACTTTCTCCGACGCCATCATCTCCTGCGCCATGGCGAGCGCGCGGGCGCGGTCGTTCACCACTTCATGCAGGGTCCAGCCGCCTTTGGCGCCCGCCCGGCGAAAAACCTCGAAATGAACTTGCCGCGCCATTGGTCCTCGCGCATGGCTGGTTGCCATGTCTTGCGGGAACTCTGCCCGGACAGCGTTGAAACCCGGTTAAGCTTGAGGATCCCGGATTTGGGGGTGAGGGCCGCACAAATGGCAGGCGGGATCGGGGTCGAGCGATACGGTACGAAAACGCGCCGCCAATGTATCGGTAATCAAAATTTTACCCGCCAGGCCCTCCCCGATGCCGGTGATTTGCTTGAGAATTTCCAATGCCTGGAGCGATCCCATCACGCCCGCGGCCGCGCCCAGCACCCCCGTCTCCGAACAGCTCTGCACCGTGCCGGGCGGGGGCGGAGCCGGAAACAGGCAGCGATAGCAGGGATAGGCCGCGCTTTTGTCCCAGGCCTTGAAGGTGGCAAGCTGGCCGTCGAACTCCGTCACCGCCGCCGAGACCAGAATCTTGCCGGCGAAGTAACAGGCATCGTTGAGCAGGAAGCGGGTTTCGAAATTGTCCGAGCCGTCCGCCACGATGTCATAGTCCGCGATCAAGGCCCGCACATTGTCCGCCGTCAGGCGGACCGGATGCGCGGTCACGGTCACGCCGGGATTGAGCGCGCCAAGATGCGCGGCGGCGGCCTCCACCTTCAGCTTGCCCACATCGGCGGTGCTGAAAAGGATCTGCCGCTGCAGATTGGAAAGGCTCACCGCATCGTCATCGACCAGGCCCAGATGGCCGACGCCGGCGGCTGCCAGATAGAGCGCCACGGGACTGCCAAGCCCGCCCGCGCCCACAATCAGCACCTTGGCTTTGCGGATTTTCGCCTGGCCGACGCCGCCCACTTCCCGAAGCACGATGTGGCGGGCATAGCGTTCCAGTTCTTCGTCGCTCAGGGCCATGGCCTTCATGTAATGCCTGGCCGGGCGGGCGAACAGCCCCAAATCCAGCGATCTGCCCGGCGATTTTGTTTTGCCCCTGCCTGGGCTAGCGTGCCGCCCTCATGACATCCCAAGCGCTGCACCGGCAGGCATTCTCGCTGTACCAGGAAGGCCGGATTCCGGAAGCCGACCGGCTCTACCGGCAGATCCTTCTTCAGAATCCGTCCGACGGCGAGGCGCTCTACCGCCTGGCGCTCCTGTTGTTTCAGCAACGCCGTCCGGCGGAATCGGTGGAGACGTTCGACCGTCTCTTGCGGCTGGCTCCAAACCTGGCCGAAGCCTGGAGTGATCGCGGCGGGGTTCTGCAGGATATGGGCCGGCTGACCGACGCGCTGGCGAGCTACGATCGCGCCGTGACGCTCAAGCCGGACCACGCCCCGGCCTGGCTCAACCGCGGCATCGCGCTGCAATCCTTGGGACGGTTCGACGGCGCGCTGGAGAGCTTCGATCATGTGGTGGAGCTGATGCCCCGGCATGCCGCCGCCTGGCGCGGGCGCGCCAGCGCGCTGGTGGGCCTGGAGCGCATCTCCGAAGCCGTCGCCAGTTTCGACAAGGCATTGGAAATCCTGCCTGGCGATCCGGCGATCACGCGCCAGCGCGCCATCGCCCTCACCATGCAGCCGGACAAAATTGCGGCCGGGCTGGAGGAATTGGGCGTCTGGTACAAGCGCGCCGCGATGTTCCATGTCACAGGACGGCTGACGGATGCACTCGATGCCTTGGACCATATGCTCGCGCTCAAGCCGGATTATCCGCCAGCTTTGATGCTCAAGGCCGCGATCCTTTGCGAAGCCCGGCGGGTGCCGGAAGGATTGGCGCTCTATCGCCGTCACGCGGAAATGGTTCATGGCGATAAGCCCATCAGCCAAAGCTCCGATCCGCCGCACAAACAGCGGCACGATGCCGAACAACGCGCCTGGATGATGGCGCATGGCATCAATAGCTCTGGCTTTCATCTGGAGCCGGGGGCACGGATCGATGGTCCGGCGGTCAATCCCCAAAATCGCGAGGATGTCGCGCGACGCTGGCGGGAAAGCCACCCGCAGATCGTGGTGATCGACAATCTTCTCACGGAGCCCGCGCTCGAGGCGCTGCGCCGCTTCTGCCGGGGCTCGACCATGTGGCACCGGGCTTATGAGAAAGGCTATCTGGGCGCGGTACCGGAGCGGGGTTTCGCTTGTCCCTTGCTGGCGCAGATCGCGGACGAGCTGCGCGAGGCGTTCCCCACCGTGATCGGCGATCACGGTCTGGGGCTGATGTGGGGCTTCAAATATGACAGCAGCCTCGCGGGCATTCCCATGCATGCCGACCAGGCCGCGGTGAATGTGAATTTCTGGATCGCGCCGGATGACGCCAACCGCAATCCCAACAGCGGCGGCCTGGTGGTTTGGGATGTGAAAGCGCCGCAGGATTGGAATTTCGAGCGCTACAATACCGATGTTCCCTCGATGCGGGCCTTTCTGGGCGAGCACGGCGCCAAGCCCATTGTCGTGCCCCATCGCGCCAACCGGGCGGTGATCTTCGATTCCGATCTGTTCCATGAAACCGACCGGATCGAATTCAAGGACGGCTATGAGAACCGCCGCATCAATGTGACCATGCTGTATGGACGGCGCACCTTCCATGGCGGTTGAATCGTCAAGCCGTTGATAATACTGGTATTTAACCGCGATCCGGCCCCAAGATTGTGAGGCGGGCGCGAGCCGATTAGGCTTTGATGCTTACGGCCGACCGGAATGCCGGGGTCCCATGCTCAGCGAGGAATGATGTCCGCCTTTGGTCTTGAAGCCCATGGCTTCCGCAATCTCAGCAAAGTGAATTGGAATCTGACCGCGCCCGCGCTTTACGAAGAAGCGGTCCGGCGCGGCGAAGGTCATGTCGCCAAGGACGGTCCTTTGGTGGTGCTCACCGGACATCACACCGGCCGCTCCGCCACCGACAAATTCGTGGTCAAGGACGCGAACACCGAGCCCCATGTCTGGTGGGACAACAACAAGGCGATGAGCCCGGCGCATTTCGATGCGCTCCATGCCGACATGATGGCCTTCGCCGAAGGCAAGGAATTGTTCGCCAAGGATCTGTTCGGCGGCGCCGATCTCACCCATCGCATCAAGGTGCGCATCGTCACCGAATATGCCTGGCACTCCCTGTTCGTGCATCAGCTCTTGATCCGGCCCACGCCCGACGACCTCAAAGGCTTCAATCCGGAATTCACCATCATCGATCTGCCCAGCTTCAGCGCCGACCCGGCCAAGCATGGCAGCGCCAGCCAGACCGTGATCGCGGTCAATTTCACCAAGAAGATGATCCTGATCGGCGGCACGTCCTATGCGGGCGAGATGAAGAAATCCGTCTTCACCATCCTGAACTACATCCTGCCGCCCAAGCGGGTGATGCCGATGCATTGCTCGGCCAATGTCGGCAAGGACGGGAAATCCGCGATTTTCTTCGGTCTTTCGGGCACCGGCAAAACCACTTTGTCGGCCGACGCCTCGCGCACCCTGGTGGGTGATGACGAGCATGGCTGGAGCGAGCATGGCGTCTTCAATTTCGAAGGCGGCTGCTATGCCAAAGTGATCAAGCTCTCGCGCGAGGCCGAGCCGGAAATCTTCTCCACCACCGAACGCTTCGGCACGGTGCTGGAAAATGTGATGATGGACCCTGAAACGCGGGTGCTGGATCTCAACGACGCAAAATATGCGGAGAATACACGCGCCGCCTATCCGATCGACTTCATTCCGAATGCCAGCCCCACCGGCCGCGCCGGCAGCCCGAAAAATGTGATCATGCTGACGGCCGATGCCTTCGGCGTGCTTCCGCCCATCTCGCAGCTCACCCCCAGTCAGGCGATGTATCATTTCCTGTCGGGCTTCACCGCCAAGGTGGCGGGCACGGAAAAAGGCCTGGGCAAGGAGCCCCAGCCGACTTTCTCCACCTGTTTCGGGGCACCCTTCATGCCGCGGCATCCGTCGGAATATGGCAATCTACTCCGCGACCTGATCGCGGCCCATGGCGCCGATTGCTGGCTGGTGAATACCGGCTGGACCGGCGGCGCTTTCGGCACCGGGGCCCGCATGCCGATCAAGGCCACCCGCGCACTGCTCAATGCGGCGCTGGACGGCAGCCTGGCTTCGGTCGAGATGCGGATCGACCCCCATTTCAAATTCCGGGTGCCGGTGGCCGTACCGGGCGTGGATGCCAAGATCCTCAATCCGCGCGACACCTGGGCGGATAAAGCCGCTTATGACGCACAAGCGAAGAAGCTGGTCGAGATGTTCCGGGCCAACTTCAAGAAGTTCGAGGCCCATGTCGGGCCCGACGTGCTTCAGGCCGCCCCCGTGCTGGCCGAGGCGGCTGAATAGCTAACCACAGGAAAACACAGGCTTTCTTCCCTCGCGCGGCGAAGCCGCCGGCGGGGAAGATGTCTTCTGAGGGTTTGTCCCGAAGAAGACAGATGGGGGACAGCAAAGACTTATGCTGCAGCCTTTGCTGCAGCATAAGGTGCAGCATAAATCTCAGAGTTTGCGATACACCCAGACCCGCGCGGGCGGCAGGTTGGCCCAGACCAGGGCGGCGCAATGCACGCTATGGCCGGGCGGAGGCACCACCGGGGCATGCATGCCATAGGAAAACTGAATGAGCGGCGCGCCGGGTGCCAGCTGGTGGGCCAGCATTTCCATATAGGCAAGGCGGCGGGCCATGGGGAAATTCAGCAGCGGAATGCCCGACACGATTCCGGCAAAGGGTTCGGTCAGTCGCGCGCCCAGGGTGCGCTTGAGGTCGAAGGCGTCGCCCTGAACCACATGGATGCCGTGAAAGCGGGCGGCGATAGCGGCCGCGAAATCCGGATCATATTCGATCACCGTCAACCGCTCGGGCGCGATGCCGCGCTCCAACAGCGCCGCCGTGATCACGCCGGTGCCGGGGCCCAGTTCCAGAACCGGGCCGGGGCGACTGGGATCGAGCTGGCGCGCGATGGCGCGGGCCAGGGCCCGGCTGGATGGCGCAACCGCCCCGATATTCTTGGGCCGGGCGATCAATGCCCTTAGAAAGCGCAGATTGTCGGTGAAGGTGTCGGTGGGGGCGGTCACGGGGTCCGGGTGGTTTTGACCCGGGGAGCTTAAGCGTTATCGCAGCCGTTCCAAAACTCTTTCAGCCGGGCCATGAAGCCTTCGGCCTCGGGCTGGCAGCCGCTTTTGCTCTCACCCTCGAATTCCCGCAGCAGTTCCTTCTGCCGCTTGGACAGTTTGACAGGGGTCTCGACCGCGACCTCGATATAGAGATCGCCGCGCTGTGCACTGCGAAGAACCGGCATGCCTTTGCCCTTGAGGCGGAACTGACGGCCCGGCTGAGTGCCTTCGGGGATGGTCACTTTGGCGCGACCGCCATCCAGGGTCGGCACTTCAATGCAGCCGCCCAAGGAGGCGGTGACGAAGGAGACCGGCGCGCGGCAATGCAGATTGTGCCCATCGCGCTGGAAGATCGCGTGTTCGGCCACCGAGAGGAAAATATAAAGGTCGCCGTTGGGCCCGCCATTGCCGCCCGCCGCGCCTTCGCCCGACAGGCGGATGCGCGTGCCTTCCTCGACGCCAGGCGGCACATCGACCGTGAGCGTGCGTTCCTTCTGCACTGTCCCTGCGCCGCGGCAGGTCTTGCAGGGATGGCGGACGATCTTGCCCGTGCCCCGGCAGGGCGCGCAGCTGCGTTCGATGGTGAAGAAGCCCTGGGTGGCGCGCACTTTGCCGTGGCCCGCGCAACTGGGGCAGGTTTCGGCGCTGTGTCCAGGTTCCGCGCCGGAGCCGGTGCAGGTGTCGCACGTCACCATGGTCGGCACTTTGATTTCGCTGCTGCGGCCGCGGAAAGCTTCTTCCAGCGAGATTTCCAGATTGTAGCGCAGGTCCTGGCCGCGATTGCTGCGCTTGTTGCGCCGCCCGCCCATCAGATCGCCGAAGAAATCCTCGAACACGTCGGAGAAGGAACCGGCGAAATCGAATCCGGCGGCGCCCGCGCCGGCACGGCCCATTCCCGCTTCGAAAGCGGCATGACCGAAACGGTCATACGCGGCGCGCTTCTGATCGTCCTTCAGGACGTCATAGGCTTCACTGATTTCCTTGAATCGGACTTCGGCGGTCGCATCACCCGGATTTCTGTCCGGGTGGAATTTCATCGCCAGCTTGCGATAGGAGGATTTGAGCGTCTCGACCGTGGCGCCCTTGGCGCACTCCAGGGTCTCGTAATAACAGCGCTTGCTCATACTCAAAACCCGCCCCCGCCTTTGACGGTGCTTCGGCCACCTCTCCCGCATTTCGCGCGGGAGAGGTGAACCGGAGCTTTAGATATTACTTCTTCTGGTCGTCGACTTCCTCGAAGTCGGCGTCCACGACATTGTCGTCGGCTTTCGGCGCTTCGCCGCCTTCCGGCGCGGCGCCGCCCTCGGCCTGCTGGGCCTTGTACATCGCTTCGCCCAGTTTCATCGAGGCCTGAGCCAGAGTGTTGGTCTTGGCCTTGATGTCTTCGGCGTCGTCGCTCTTGACCGCTTCCTTCAAGGCGGCAATGGCGGCCTCGATCGCGGTCTTCTGGCTGGCATCGACCTTGTCGCCATGCTCGGCAACCGCCTTTTCGGTCGAATGGACCAGCGCGTCGCCCTGGTTGCGGGCTTCGATCAGCTCGAGCCCGTCCAACGGCTGCGGCAACACCAGCTGCCGACCTTCGCTTCTGGTCGAGTGAGGGTGGATCGGCGCGTACCACCGGTGGCGCGGAGGCCGGTCGAGATCTTCACGACCTCGCCAACCGGCCTGAACAAACCGCCCTACGCGTAAAGCCTAGGTAACAAGTTGTCTCAAACGTGCGGAGCTGCATCCGCTCGTTACCACGCGTCCGCGCGCAAAAGCCGGCAATCCGGTATCTCCAATGTTCGGAGGACCCTTTGCGCAAACGCGAGATCTCGGACGCCAGCGCACTCTTCGGCAGGGAAGCCGACGAACCTCACTATCTCGGCCACCGCGACGCGCTCCACGGCCAGCCCGTCGTCCACCACCAGCGTCACCGAAAAGACCGCCTTCATCTCCGGCTCATCCCAGCACGGGAACGCACGGCGAGCATCGACCGCTTCCATCTGGGTCGTCGCGATGACCTGCTGCTGGCCGTTCTCGTCGGCTACGCGGCCGGCGTCATGACCGGCTGGCTCTGGTAGCCGGGCCTTCCAAACCGCCATCCGACCCAGACTAGCGAGCGGCCTCTGCCGGGATCGGCACCAGCGGCGCCGGAATGTCGTTGGTCTTCTCCGGCCATTTGCAGAGATCGGCGATGATGCAGCGCTCGCATTCGGGCCGGCGCGCCTTGCAGACATAGCGGCCGTGCAGGATCAGCCAGTGATGCGCATGCCGCAGA
>CALMGU010000019.1 GCA_937865685.1 uncultured Alphaproteobacteria bacterium
GACGCCGCTGCCGCTCCGGCCGGCGACAAGGCTGCCGGTGCCGCCGCCGAAGCCGATCAGTCCACCCCCTATGGTCTGGGCCACATCTGGTCGACCGGCAATCTGGTGTCGCGCGGCATCCTGATCGTTCTGGCGATCATGTCGCTGGGCACCTGGTACATCTTCTTCACCAAGTGGATCGACCAGCAGCGCATTCTCGGCCAGGTCAAGACCGTCGAGAAGAAGTTCTGGACCTCCGCCACCCTCAATGAAGGCATCGACAAGCTCCAGAAGGGCTCGATGTTCCGCGGCATCGCCGAAGCAGGCGTCACCGCTTCGACCGGCGGCACCAGCCTGGTTGGCATGAATGACTGGATCGGCATGTCGCTGACCCGTCAGCTGGAAGACGCCAACGGCAAGCTGCAGGGCGGCGTCACCTTCCTGGCTTCGGTCGGCTCGGTCTCTCCGTTCGTCGGTCTGTTCGGCACCGTTATGGGTATCTTGAACGCCCTTATCGGCATCGGCGTGGCCGGTCAGGCTTCGATCGACAAGGTCGCCGGCCCGGTCGGTGAAGCCTTGATCATGACCGCCCTCGGTCTGGCGGTCGCGGTTCCGGCCGTGCTCCTCTACAACTACCTGGTCCGCCGCAATAAGGTCATCACCGAGAAGCTGCGCGCGTTCGCGGGCGACCTGCAGGCCTATCTGGTCACCAAGAGCAAGTAATCTCGAAGCGATCAGATACGCTTTAACACGCGGAGAGTTTTGTCATGGCTATCGACGTCCAACATGCAGTACCGGACGATGAAGCAGCGCTGAATACCGACATCAATACCACCCCTCTGGTGGACGTGATGTTGGTGATGCTGATCATCTTCCTGGTCACCATCCCGGTGATCGTGAAGAGCATCCCGGTGCAACTCCCGACCTACCGCAATATCGTTACGGTGACGAAGCCGGAAAATATCGTGGTCGCGGTCGACTCCAAGGAGACCATGTATGTCAACGATGCGCCGATCTCGACCGGCGAGCTGCGTAATATGCTCGTCGAAAAACTGAAAGCCGCTGTTGCAGCAAATAAGAGCCTCCCGGAAGTCCACATCCGGGGTGACAAGAATGTGCGGTTCGAGGCCGTGGGCCGGGTCATTCTGGCGTGCCAGCAAGCTGGCATCCAGAAGGTCGGCTTCATCACCGAACCGCACATGCTTGATGCCAGCACTTATTGATCTGACCGTTTAGGAAAAAGGTATCTCGCTATGTCAATGAATGTGGGTAATGCGAGCGGCGAAGGCGACGTGATGGTGGAAATGAACACCACGCCGCTGATCGACGTGATGCTCGTTCTCCTGACGCTCCTGATCATCACCCTGCCGATCCAGACGCATGCCGTGAAGCTGGACATGCCGTCCGCCAGCCAGACGCCTCCGACCGTGATTCCGGAGACCGTGGAACTTGCGGTGGACTTCGACGGCAGCGTCACCTGGAACGGTGCGCCGGTCGACCGGGCGACGATGGACTCCTATTTCGCGGATGCGGCGACGAAGAACCCGCAGCCGGAAATCCATCTCAATCCCAACCGCTTGGCCAAATATGACGCGGTTGCCAAGGTTCTCGCCGACGCGCAGCGTCTTGGCGTGATCCATATTGGTTTTACCGGGATTGATCAGTATAATTAGGCCGTGAGGGACATGGCCGCGAATGAAAAGCGCGCGGCAACCCCGCGCGCTTTCCTTTTTGTGACGATCGAAGAGAGGTCTTCTTATGACTGCGAGTAAACTGCGTGCCGTAACCACGGCGTTCCTTCTCGGTACCGCCACGGTTTGCGGCGCTGCCATGCTCCTCTCTGCTCCCGCGGCCGCCGCGGTGAGCGCGAAGGTGGGCAAGCCTCTGCAAGAAGCCCAGGCGCTGGCCAATGCCGGCAACTACAAGGGCGCGCTGGCCAAGCTCAACGAAGCCGAAGCGATCTCCGGCAAGTCCGCCGAGGAAAACAAGATCATCAACCAGATGAAGGACTTCATCGCCATCAAGTCCGGCGATACGTCCACTCCGGCCGGCGCCAAGGCGAAGTTCGCCAACGATTATAACGCCAAGAAGTACAAGGACGTGATCGACGACGGCGAAGCGCTGAAGAAGCACAATGCGCTCGATGCCGCTTCGATGCAGATCATCGCCCAAGCTTACTATCTGTCCGGCGACAAGAATGGCTGCCTGAAATACATCAAGAACAATTTCGGCGCGAACCCCAACGACACCACACTGACCCTGCAGATGCGCTGCGCGTTCGATGCGGGCGATGAAGTGACCCAGCGCCAGGCGCTGGAAACGCTGGTCGCGCACACCGGCAAGGCGGAATATTGGAACGACCTGCTTAAGATGAGTGAACATGGCGCGGGCATGCGCGACCATGACACGCTGGATGTCTATCGCCTCCGGCTGCTCACCGGCACCATCGCGGGCAAGGACGAGTACACGACCCTGGCGCAGCTGGCGATCCAGCTGAAATATTTCGCGGAAGCCCAAGCCGTTCTGGAAAAGGGCCAGGCCGCGAAAGTCCTCACCGACGACCGCACCAACAAGCTGCTCGCGCTGGCCAAGACTCAGGCCGCCGCCGCCAACGCCAGCGCGGCCAAGGATCTCGCCGCTGCCCAGGCCGCGCCCAAGGGCGATGCCTTGGTGAAGATCGGCGAAGATCAGTGGGGCCAGGGCAAGGGCAAGGATGCCGTGGCCACCGTCAAGGCCGGTATCGCCAAGGGCGTGGACGACAAGAACAACGCCCAGATCCGTCTCGGCATGGCGCTGATCGCGGCCGGCCAGAAGGCCGATGCCCAGAAGGCGTTCGATGCCGTCAAGCCCGCCAGCCCGACCGACAAGTCGGCGATGGTCGCCCATCTCTGGTCGCTCTACGCGCGCCACTGATCGGCACTGTCCGCGAAAACCGAAAGGTCGCTCTCACGGGCGGCCTTTTTGTTTTCAGGCTATAAGCGGGGAAGGAGGTTCCATGCGATTTCTCACCCCGGACGAGATCGAGGCGCTGCTGCTCAGCCTGAAGATCGCTTCGGTCGCGGTGGCGGTCGCCATGCCTTTCGCGGTCGCCACGGCCCTGCTCCTGGCCCGCAATTTTCCCGGCAAGACTTTGCTGGATGGGATCGTGCAGCTTCCCCTGGTGCTGCCGCCGGTGGCAATGGGCTTTCTGCTTCTGGTGATTTTCGGCACCCGGGGCGGGTTGGGCGGCTTTCTCAAGGATCATCTCGGCATCGTCTTCGTTTTCCGCTGGACCGGCGCGGTATTGGCCAGCGCCATCTTCACTTTTCCCTTTCAAGTCCGCTCCATCCGCCTGGCGCTGGAGGCCCGCGACAATGGCCTGGACGAAGCGGCGCGCACCTTGGGCGCGGGCTGGCTGGACCGGCTGATCAACATCAGCTTGCCTTTGGCGTTGCCCGGCCTGGTCGCGGGCGCCATCACCGCTTTCGCCGGCGCCCTGGGCGAATTCGGCGCCGTCATCACCTTTGTCTCCAACATTCCGGGCGAGACCAGGACGCTTCCCCTCGCCATCTACACAGCGCTGCAGACCCCCGGCGGCGAAGCGCAAGCGGCGCGGCTTTCCGCGCTTTCCATCATTCTGGCGTTCCTGTTTCTCCTGGGCGCCCAGACGATCATGCGCCATACCACCGAGAAGACCGGCCGATGAGCGCCGAAGTCGCGATCCGCCATGCTTACGGCAACTTCACTCTGGACGTGGCGTTCACCGCCGCGTCAGGCGGTGTCACGGCTTTGTTCGGCCCTTCGGGTTCGGGAAAGACCAGCATCGTGCATGCGCTGGCGGGGCTGATGCGCCCCACGGAAGGCCGCATCGTGCTGGAAGGGCGCACCGTGCTCGACACAAAAGCGGACCTGTTCGTGCCGCCGGAGAAGCGGCGCATCGGCCTGGTGTTCCAGGATGCCCGCTTGTTTCCCCATATGAGCGTGGAAAAGAATCTGCTGTTCGGCTGGCGGCGCAGCCCGGCGCGCGCCACGCCCGACGAGATCGCCAGAACCGTTTCATTGCTGGGTCTGGAAAAACTCCTGGCGCGCGCACCCAAAAATCTTTCCGGGGGCGAGAAGAGCCGCGTGGCTTTGGGGCGGGCTTTGCTCGCGTCACCCGATATCCTGCTCCTGGACGAGCCGCTGGCCAGCCTGGACGCGGCGCGGCGGGCGGAGATCCTGCCTTGGCTGGAGCGGCTGCGGGACATTGCCCGCATCCCCATCTTCTATGTCAGCCATTCCCTGGACGAAGTGGCGCGGCTGGCCGACCGGGTGGTGCTGCTGGATGGCGGACGGGTGACGGCGGAAGGCAGCGTGTTCGATCTTCTGGCCGGACTGGGCGCGGAAAAGCCTTTGGGCGCGGTGCTGGAAGCGCGCGCGGGCGATGTCCAGGACGGGCTTCAGATTTTGCTGTTCGACGGCGGGCGGCTGATGGTCACGGATATGCATGCGCCGGGAGCGCGCGTACGGGTGCGGATCGGCGCGGACGACATTCTCATTGCCCGCGAAGCGCCGCGCGGCATCAGCGCCAACAATATTCTGCCGGTGACGATTTCCAGCGTGCGGCTGGACGGGCCGCGCGCGGAAGTGGAAATGCATTGCGGCCGGGCCAGGCTGGTGGCGCGGGTCACGGCCGCTTCGGTGAGCCGCCTTGGCCTCGGTCCCGATGCCGCGGCTTTCGCGGTGATCAAAGCGGTGATTGTCGAAGGCGGCTAAAGCGGTGGCGTCCGCCCGGTGAAGACCAGTTTCTTCGACAAGGTGAAATTGAACACCAGCCCCGCCAGCACGCCGATCACCAGCGCGAAATATTTGTTGTTGTAAGGCGCTTGCGCGAAATGCAGCAACGCCGCATAGGCGCCGTAATTGACCAACGCGCCCACGATATTGGCGGCGACGAATTTGCTCCATTCGTGGAATATCGCGGAAATGCTGCCCCGGGCGCGCCTGGCGGCGAAGGTGAAATAGCGATTGCCCAGCCAGGTGCAGATCATCGCGCAGAAAATCGACAGCACCCGTCCCTTGAAAGGGTCCAGTCCCAGCCAATTGGTGTCCACGGCCAGGACGGTGGAATCCACCACGAAACCCAGGCCGCCGATCACGGCAAAGCGCAGGAAGGAAAGCCGCGCCAGGGCGCGTGTCCAACTCACGGATCGTCGTGGCGGCGGCGCGGCGCCGAACGGTCGAGATCGAATTCCAGCGGGCCGGGAAAGGCGAGATAGGACATGCGCTTCAGCTCCCAGCGCCCCCGTGTCACCGTGTCCAGGATCAAGCCGCATGTGAGCGACAGGAACGCCAGCAGCATCAGGCCCATCGCCAGGACGGCGGTGGGAAGGCGGGGGACCTGGCCGGTCTTGAGGAACTCGCTCACCACCGGCCAGCCGATCAGAAGCGATATCGCGGCCAGAACGACAAAAAAGAAGGAGAAGAAGATCAGCGGCCGCTCCTCGCGCACCAGATAGCCGATGGTGGAGAGGATGCGGAAGCCGTCGCGCCAGGTATTGAGTTTGGACACCGAACCGACCGGGCGTTCCTTGTAGCGGGTGTCCATTTCGATCATCGGCATCATCAGGCGCACGGCGTGAATGGTCAGCTCGGTTTCGATGCCGAAGCCTTCGGCGGTCAAGGGAAAGGATTTGACGAAGCGGCGCGAAAACACGCGATAGCCGGACAGCATGTCGCCCAGCCGCACATTAAACAACGTGGCGGCAAGGCCGGTGAGCAGCCGGTTGCCGAACACATGGCCCATGCGATAGGCGGCCGCCTCGGTATGGACGCGCCGCGCGGTCAGGATATCGGCGCCTGCCGCGATCAGGCCCGACACCATTTGCGGGGCGGCGCCGGCATCATAGGTGTCGTCGCCGTCCACCAGCACATAAATGTCCGCTTCGATGTCCGCGAACATGCGGCGGACCACATTGCCTTTGCCCTGGCGCTGTTCGGTGCGCACGATGGCGCCGGCTTCATGCGCCCGCTCCACGGTCTTGTCGCGGGAGTTATTGTCATAGACATAGACCGACGCGCCCGGCAGCGACGCGCGGAAATCGCGCACGACTTTGCCGATCGCGGCTTCTTCGTTGTAGCAGGGTACCAGGACAGCGATGCGCGGGCTCATCAAGGTTTTCCCGATAAGGGACACCATTGATAGGTGCCCGCAATGTTGGTGTCGAATTGCTGGCACTCCGTCCAGCGGATGGCAAGGCCATAGTCCGCCAGCGCGTCACGAGCGCGGCCCATGTCGGTGGCGTCGGCGATAAGGTAAAGATCGCCGCCCGCGCGCCGGTGCGCGGACACACGCGCCCGCATCTGGCGGGTCAGGCCGGAACCGTCCCTGGGCTGCACCATCCAGCCATCGATGCGCAGGACGGGAATCTGGGGCGGCAAGGTGGTGGCGATGAAGCCCATGGGCGAATCCCCCGTCATCAGCACCATGGTGCGGTCGGGATGGGGGATCGGCGGCATGGCGACCTGGACATAAGGGTCTTCCACGGGCGCGCGTTCCAGAAAATCGCTGCGCGCCGTGACCAGGACGGCGAAGCAGAGCGCGCCCAGGATCAGATAACGCGTCCGCCGGGCCAGGGGGAACAAGCCCACCGCCATGACGGTGAGCGTGGGCGCCAGCATCTCCAGCAGGATGATGTAGCGATAGATCGCAAAGAAGCGCAGCCAGACGAAATAGCTGACCGCGGCGAAGGCGAACACGATCAGGGTGACATGGCCGTCCGTCAATGCGTCGCGGCTTTGGCGGCGCGCCAGCCAGATGAGAATTGCCGGGATGACGGTGAGATAAGCCACCATGATCCGGATGTCCTGATAGCTGAGATCGTTGGCGACATGCCAATCCACCGAAAACAAAATCGGAAACAGCACTTGCCGCCAGAAATGGAACGGAATGAAGCGCATGTCGCGATAGGGCGAATTCAGCGCCAGCGGCGAATGCCAATATTCGTTGAAATAGGGAAAGAGCGGATTGCCGGTGAGCCCCTTCATGTGCAGCATCCACCAGGCGCTGAACAGCGCGACGCCCGCAAGTCCCGCGATGCCGCCCGCGATCAAGCGCGTCGCTTGCTGGCGCAAGCTGCCACCCAGCGCCAGAAGCGCCGCGGCGAAGCCTACGCAATAGGGCATCTCCGGCAGCTTCAGTCCCATGGCGCAGCCGGTGACGAAGCCTGCCGCGCCGGCCAGGCCCGCGGCCTGAAGCGGCGTGCCCGAACGAAGCGTTTGACGGCCCACCACCAGAATGGCCAGGCCCGTCAGCGCGAACACGCTCATCACATTGTCGTAGTAGGTCGTGCCGAACATGGAGAGGGTGAGCGCGCCGGTCTGACCCAAAAGCGCCAAGGCGCCGGCGCCGATCTCACGGTCGGGAATGCGCAGCGCTTCGCGGGCGATCAGATAGAGCGGCACCACATTGGCGCCCTGCACCGCGCCCAAAACGCCCAGCGCGATCCAGGCATGGGTGTGGGTGGCCAGCCAGTAGAAGGGAATATCGAGGAAAGGGTTGTAGTAGCTGGCCTGGTGCGCGACCACGACATCGATCGCTTCGCGGTGGGTGAGAAAGGCGTAAGGCGCGTACCAATGGTAATTGCGGAAATCCCAGCTGGTATCCTTGCCCAGGACGATGACAAAGGCGGCCCAGAACAGGACCGTCACCAGCAGGAAGGCCAGTTCCTTCGCCGACAGCAGCGTCCGGCCAGGAGTCGAGGCGGGCGTCATGAGGGAACTTCGGGCCTGACTTTGGTTTCTGAACCGGGGTTTCCGGGGCGGTTTCCAAGGTTCTAGCCTGTGGGGGCTAAGGGCGAAAGGTGCTTTGGCGCGAAGGGCTTACGCCTCGTCCGGCTCGACGATGATATTCCGCAGGAATTCCAGGGTGCAGGCCCGCCAGGAATGGTCCTCGGCAAAGCTCCTGGGGGTGACGGAACCGGGATGGCGGGCGATTTGAAGGGCCGCCCGGCAGGCCTTGCCCAGATCCTCATCCAGGGCCGCTACGGGCGCCCCGCCCACCACATCCAAAGGCCCCTGGACCGGATAGGCGGCCACCGGCAGGCCGCAGGCCAGCGCCTCCAGCAGGACCAGACCGAAGGTGTCGGTGCGGCTGGGAAAGACGAAGACCGTGCTGCCGGCATAGGCCCGCACCAGGGCCTCGCCGGACAGGGCACCCAGGAATTTGACGGCGGGATAGTGCTGTTCCAGCGCCGCGCGGGCCGGCCCGTCCCCCGCCACCACCTTGGTGCCGGGCAGGTCCAGGGCCAGGAAAGCTTCGATATTTTTTTCCACCGCCACCCGGCCCACATAGAGCCAGACCGGTTCGGGATAAGGCAGGTGTGCGCCGGGGATGGGACGGAAATGGTCCACGTCGACGCCGCGCGACCAGATGCGCAGATTGGTGAAGCCGTGCGCGGCCATCTCGCGCCGCAGGCTTTCGGTCGCCACCATCATCGCGGTGGCGGGCCCATGAAACCAGCGCAGCCAGCGATAGACCAGTTCTTCGGGGATCAGGGGAAAGCGGGCCCGCACATATTCGGGAAAGCGGGTGTGAAACGAGGTGGAGAAGGCAATGCCATGCTTCAGGCAGATGGCCCGCGCGCTCATCCCCAACGTGCCTTCGGTGGCGATATGCACGGCGTCGGGCGCGAAATCGCGAATCTCTTTTTCCAGCCGGGTGCGCGGCCACACCGCCAGGCGGATTTCCGGATAGGTGGGAAGGCCGACCGTGAAACGGCCTTCCGGCGTGGCGTACCGCACCGTATGGCCCAGCGACGCCAGATCCTGGCCCAGCACTTCCAAGGTGCGCACCACGCCATTGACCTGGGGTTTCCAGGCATCGGTGACGATGAGGATTTTCAAATGAGCCGCGACGCCGGGAATGGGCCCCGGCAACAGGCGTTTCGTCCTACGCGGGAATAAGCGCGGGCACAGCCGCTTCGGCCGGAGCGTCGGACGTGTCTCTCTGAGGAGGGCTGGCCCAGCGAAGAATCTCCAGATTTCCGCGGGCATCTTCGACAAGGGCGCTGCAGCTTTCAACCCAGTCTCCGTCGTTGAGATAGAGCACACCGCCGATCCGGCGAATTTCGGCATGATGGATATGGCCGCAGACCACCCCGTCGACGCCGCGCCGGGCCGCTTCTTCCGCCACCACGTCCTCGAAGCGGGAGATATATTCGACGGCGTTCTTGACCTTGTGCTTGAGCCACGCCGACAGCGACCAATAGGGCAGGCCCAACTCCTTGCGCAGGGCGAACAGAATGTCGTTCCAGCGCAGCGCCACGCCGTACGCCCAGTCCCCCGCATGGGCCAGCCATTTGGCGCAGGCGATGACGCCGTCGAAGCGATCGCCATGCAGCACCAAAAGGCGCTTGCCGTCGGCGGTTTCGTGGATGGTTTCGCCCGCCACCTCGATCCCGGCGAAAAGCCGTCCGGCATAGGCGCGGGCGAATTCGTCATGGTTGCCGGGCACGAAGATCACGCGCGTGCCGGCATCGGCCTTGGCGAGAATTTCCGCCACCACGCGGCTTTGCGCTTCGTTCCAGTACCAGCGGCGCTTGAGCTGCCAGCCGTCGATGATGTCGCCGACCAGAAACAGGGTGCCGCATTCATTGTGCGCCAGAAAGTCGGCCAGCGCTTCGGCCTTGCAGCCTCGCGTGCCCAGATGGGTGTCGGAAATGAAAATGGTGCGATGGCTGCGGCGCGGCCTGATTGTGGGCGCGGTTCGCGCCCGCGCGGTAGCGAAGCTGGCGCCGGCGGCTTCAAACCAGGCATCCGGTCCCGGCGGCGTCTTCAGAAAGGATCGGGCCATTGGAGGTCTCCCCCTTTTCGTCCGGGTACGGCGGATTGCGTCCGGATGGGGGCCAAGTAGCTGAGCCGCACGAATCTTTTGTTGCGGGCGCAAGACGGACCCATGAATCCGAAGGGCTTGGGCAGGCCGGGTTCGTTTTTTGCCCATTATTGCGACGCACAATTGCCTTGGTTAAGCGCGGTTGGCGCAAAATCCGGCGCGGATTCTGTAAAATATCTTGATTTTGCTGGGAAAATGCAAACCCGCTCTGCGTTTTTGCGCTTGCTGCGGAAATCAAGTTCCCCTATTTTGTTGCAGCGCGGTATCGCGGGTCCGCCCTGCGAAGCCGCCGCCCTTTCTGGGCGTTTCCTCCCTGAACTTGGCCGCTTCCTCCCCCGGAAGCGGCCTTTTTTCTTCGGCGCAGGTCTTTTCGTCCCTGACATTGTCGCGTGGGGCACGCATTGGCCGGCCGCTCGCCTAAGCTCGCGGCGTTCGCCGCTCTCGCACGTCCACTGGACGTGCTCGTGAACCGCGGCTCACTCTGCAGCCAGCGGGATGTTGCGGCCGCCGAGGAGCGAGGGGTCGATGGCGGTGAGGCGAGCCAGGGATTCGGTCAGGCGTTTTTTCAGCGCCTCGAAGCCCGGTTTGCGCTGGATGCGGTCTTCGTCGAGATACAGCGCCCGGTTGATTTCGATCTGCAGGCCGAACAGGCCCGCGCTGCCCCGGCCATACAGCATGGTGGTGTAGCCCCCCGCATAGGGCGCGTTGCGCGCGATCGAAAAACGCCCGCCGATAAAGGCGTTTTCGGCCCAGCCGGTGAGGAGCGGCGGCGACGATGCGCCGTAGCGGTCGCCCAGCACGATGTCGGGCACCGACAAAGCGGACGGCATGGAATGGCAATCCACCACCACGGCCACGCCGAAACGCTTGCGGGTTTCTTCGGCCAATGCCGCCAGCGCCGCGTGATAGGGCTTGTAGAGCCGCGACAGCCGTAGCTGTGCTTCATGCGGGGCAAGCTTGCGGGCATAGATTTCCGCGCCGTCGCGCACGATGCGGGGAATGACACCCAGGCCCGCCGAGACGCGGGGCGTGGGTGTGTCCACGGGAATTTCCAGGGCCGCGTCGAACATGGCGGCATCGATCTCGCTGGCGGAACGATTGACGTCGCAATAGGCCCTGGGGAAGGCGGCGGCGATCAGGGGCGCGCCCATGGCGGCGACCCCGGCGAACAATTCGTCCACGAAGGCGTCCTCGGACCGGCGCAAGGTGAGGGGGTCGAGCCGGCTTTCGGCGATCAGCCGGTCCGGATAATGGCGGCCGGAATGGCCCGACGCGAAGACGAAAGGCAGGGTCTGGACGGCGGGCCTGAGCACCCGGAACGGCTCCGCCAGCAGCAAATCCAGGGTCGAATCGCCCAGCGCGGGGGATTCGCCGTCGGGGCCGGAAGGCGGGGGCGCCATGGCGGGGCTCGTCAAAGGTTAAGGCAGGGAGCCTAAGCCAGACCGCCTTTCATGCCTAGCAGGGCTTGTTTACCGATTCCCGGATATGGTTTTTACTGGGCACGGACAAGGGCTTGGGCAGGCATGGCGCATATCCTTCTGGCGGAAGACGACGAATCCCTGCGCAAATTCCTGGCGGCGGCGCTGGTGAAGGCCGGCCATGCCGTGACGGATTTCGGCGATGGCGGCGATGCGTTCGAATGCCTGAAAGACTTCAACTTCGATCTGCTCCTCACCGATATCGTGATGCCCGGCATGGATGGGATCGAACTGGCCAAGCGGGCCGTGGAAATGAACGGCGCGCTTAAAATCATGTTCATCACGGGGTTCGCCGCCGTGGCCCTGCACCCGGCCTCGGATGCGCCCAAACAGGCCAAGGTTCTGTCCAAACCGTTCCATTTGCGGGAAATCGTGGCCGAAGTGGACCGGATGATCGCGGCCTGAAACCGGGCGCTTTCTTTTGGAGATAAGGGCGGCTATAGAGGCCGCCCGTCGGGGCCATACCCGGCGATGGTACGGGCGGTTAGCTCAGCGGGAGAGCACTACCTTGACATGGTAGGGGCCATAGGTTCGATCCCTATACCGCCCACCATCTGCAGCGCGGCCCGCCGCTGAGCGCGAAATTCATGCCTTCCGCACCGAACGGCGCTACCCTGCGCCCCGCGCGACGCTAACATCCCGGGCACCTTTCCAGTCCGGAGCCCCGACCATGCGCCTGCACCTGCCGGCAATCGCCCTCGTGGCGACCCTTTGCGCCGCTGCCGCCGTTTCGGCCGACGAAGCCGACAAGACCGAAGCGAACGTCAAGGACAACCACGCGACCCTGACACACTTCTGTCCGGAGTCGGGCAAGGTGACCTTCACCGGGTCGGACAACACGATCGAGGTGCACGGGTCTTGCGACGAAGTCGTGCTGGTCGGATCGCGCAACATTGTCACCGTGGACAACGCCGTCTCGCTGCAGGTGCAGGGTGACGACAACCGTATCGCGTGGGACGCGGCACATACCGGGGTCGCCCCGCCCAAGGCCCTGGTCGCCGGTGTGCGCAACAGCGTCAAGCGCGAAGGCGAGTAAGGCGCGGCCCGCCCTGCGCGGCGGCCGCATGGTACGGGACCTCATGGCGCGTGCGCCCGCGTCGCGGGCGCTACACTTCGTAATCCGTCCCTTCCGGCCCGCCACATGGACCAGGCCCTCTTCGATTTCCAGCATGTCGTCATCACGCCGTGGAAGCTCATCGGCTACCTCGGCGCCTTCATGTTCACTGCCCGCTGGCTGGTGCAGCTGTACTACACCAAGAAGCTCAAGCGGGTGGTCATGCCGGCGGCGTTCTGGTGGCTCTCGGTGTGCGGCAGCGGCCTGCTCCTGAGCTATTTCATCTTCGGCAAGAACGACTCGGTCGGCATCCTTTCCAACCTCTTTCCGGCCTTTGTCTCGGTCTATAACCTCATAGTGGACGTGCGCCACCGCCGCTCCCAACTCGCCGGCAATTGAGCGCCAGGGAAGGCGCGAATGGCGGAACCGCAGGAGCAGGTTCCGGCGAGCGCCAGGGAAGGCGCGAATGGCGGAACCGCAGGAGCGGGTTCCGGCGAGCGCCAGGGAAGGCGCGAATGGCGGAACCGCAGGAGCAGGTTCCGGCGAGTGCCAGGGAAGGCGCGCATGCCGG
>CALMGU010000020.1 GCA_937865685.1 uncultured Alphaproteobacteria bacterium
CCTTGCCCGACCCGATCAGGGTCGCGGGTGTCGGCCGCCCCAGGGGCGCGATCCGGGTTTCCACGACATCGAGGCCGATGGCGCCGGCAAGGCCCACGGCTTCCGCCAGGCGCTCCTCGGCGTCACGCGGGCTGCGTTCGCTGCGGGACTTGGGCTCGACGTGAACGACAAAAGCCGCTGCCGCCGCGTCTTGTCCTTTCTTCTTCACTCCGGACAATGTCAGGCGGACTCGTGCGCCGCTTCATCCTGAAGCTGGATCGGGCCCATCGGCATCACCGTCGAAATGGCATGCTTATAGACAAGCTGCGCCTGACCATCGCGGCGCAGGAGCACGCAGAAATTGTCGAACCAGGTGATGTTGCCCTGAAGCTTCACGCCATTGACGAGAAAGATGGTGACGGGGGATTTGCTTTTGCGGACGGCGTTGAGGAACGTGTCTTGCAGATTTTGTTGTTTTTCGCTCATGGGTTTTCCCACTTATCTGTGTGCCCACCGGGCGGGGCACTGCAACCAGCATAATCTATTGCTGCAATCGCGAAAGCGAAAAAACCGTAACCCTCCCCGTCATTCGATGCCCGCCTTCTGCGCATAAAGCATGTGAATCCGCCTGGTCAGCAGTCCCGGCGTGCCGTCTCCCACCTTGATCCCATCGATTTTTACCACGGGGATGGCCGCGCCGGTGGCCGAGGTGAGGAAGGCTTCGCGGGCTTTCAACGCCTCGGCAACTGTGAATTTTCGCTCCGCGATCGGCTGCCCCGCCGCGGCCGCGGCCTCCAGGATCACCCGGCGGGTCACGCCCGGCAGAATGTCGTGGGAAAGCTGGCGGGTAACGACATGATTGTCGGCGTCCACGATCCAGGCATTGGTGGACGCGCCTTCCGTCACAAATCCTTCGCCGTCCACCAGCCAGGCCTCATAGGCGCCGGCCTTGCGCGCATCGGTCTTGGCCAGGAGATTGGGCAGAAGCTGGACCGTCTTGATGTCGCGCCGCGCCCATCTCTGATCCGGCCGGGTGATGACGCCGATTCCCTCCTTCAACTTCTTCCTGCCGGCTTCCACATCCTGGGACCGCGCCGTCATGATCAGGGTGGGGCGGGGAACGACATCGGGGATGGGATGGTCGCGGCGGACCGCGCCGCGCGAAACCTGCATATAGAGAAGACCGTCGCGCACCCTGTTGCGCCTCACCATTTCGCGCATCACCGATTTCAGCGCCGCCCGACCCATCGGCATCTCCATCCCAATCTCACCCAAGCTGCGCTCCAGCCGGTCGAGATGCGGTTCTTCATCGATCAGCTTTCCGCCCGAAATGCTGGCGACTTCATAAATGCCGTCGCCAAGTTGCAGCGAACGGTCCTCGACATGCACGCTCGCCCCGGTATGCGGCAGATAACGCCCGTTGACATATGCTACGCGTCCGGCAGGCGCGCGCGATGCCGTCCATTTCTTCATATTCGGCCCCGAGTATTTTATGCGTTGAAATTCTGTGCGGACCCTACGCCCAGGGATTTGAGCTTGCGGTGCAGCGCCGACCGCTCCATCCCGATAAAGGCGGCGGTGCGCGAGATGTTGCCGCCGAAGCGGTTGATCTGCGCCACCAGATAGTCGCGCTCGAATATCTCGCGCGCCTCGCGCAGCGGCAGTGAGATCACCAGATCGCCGCCCTTGCTTCCGCTCCAGCCACTGCCGCTGCCGAGATCCGTGGGCAGAAGATCGGCGGTCACCGCTTCGGTGAGATCGTCGCCCGCCAGGATCAACAGCCGCTCCACGATATTGCGCAGCTGGCGGACATTGCCCGGCCAGCCATGTGCCTGCAGCACCGCCATCGCATCATCGCCGATATGCCGCATGGGCAGCCCACCCGCCGCCGACAGGCGCTTCATGAAATGCGAGATCAAGGTGGGAATGTCGTCCCGGCGTTCCGCAAGGGACGGAATGCGCACCGGCACCACATTCAGGCGATGATAGAGGTCCTCGCGGAAGCGGCCCGCTTCCGTCTCGGCGCGCAGATCGCGTGTGGTGGAGCAGATTACCCGCGCATCGACCTGAACACGCGAGGTGCCGCCGATGCGGGTGAAAGTCTGGTCGATCAGGACGCGCAAAATCTTGCCTTGCGTCTCCAGCGGCATGTCGGAGACTTCGTCCAGATACAAGGTGCCGTTATGGGCGAGCTCGAACAGGCCGATCTTGTGAGGCCCTTCGCTCTGCTCGGTGCCGAACAGCTCCGCCTCGATCCGCTCCGGCGCCATGGTGGCACAATTGATGGCGACAAACGCGTTTCCGGCCCGGCGGGAGCGCGCGTGGATCAGCCGCGCCGCCACTTCCTTGCCCGAACCGGCGGGACCCGAAATCAGCACCCGGCTGTTGGTGGGCGCGATCTTGTCGATCAAGGACCGCAGTTGGGCAATGACGGACGACTGGCCGATCAATTCGCCTTCGTCGCCCGCCTTCAGCTTCAGTTCCTGCACTTCGCGCTTCAGCCGCGCCGCTTCCAACGCCCGCTCCACCACATGCAACAGGCGGTCGGCTTTGAAGGGCTTTTCAATGAAGTCGTACGCGCCCTTCTTGATCGAAGAGACCGCGGTTTCGATGGTTCCATGCCCGGAGATCATCACCACCGGCACATCCGGCTGCTCGCGCTTCAACGTATCCAGAATTTGGATGCCATCCAGCTTGGAGCCTTGCAGCCAGATGTCGAGAATGACCAGCTGGGGACGGCGCAAGCGCATGGCGGCAATGGCGGCATCGCTGTCGCCGGCCATGCGGGTTTCATAGCCCTCGTCCCTCAGGATCCCGGAGATCAGATCGCGAATGTCTTCCTCGTCATCCACGACGAGGATTTCAGACGCGATCAGCGATCCGTTTTTGCTCATCCTCAACACCTTTCTGACGCAAGTCTTTCTGCAGGAACGGGAATGTCAACGTGACTTCGGCACCTTCGCCGCCTTCGATATCGGCCAATGTGATCTCGCCGCCATGGTCTTCCATGATCTTGCGCACGATCGCCAGGCCCAGCCCCGTGCCTTTGGCGCGGGTGGTGACATAGGGCTCGGTAAGACGGTGACGATGCTCCGCCGGCAGGCCGATGCCATTGTCGCTGACCTTGAAGGCAAAGGTCAGCCCATTGGGCTGAAGCGCAACCGCGATCCGTCCGGGAACCTCGTCACCCTTGGCATGACGGGCGGCGATCCCCTCGCCCGCATTCTTCAGCACATTGGTGAGCGCCTGACTGACGAGGCGTCCGTCGCCTTCGAAATAAATCGCTTCTTTGGGACCATCGACGGCGAAGGTGATCTCCGGATGGGCGACGCGCTGCAGGAAGACCGCCTGCTGTAACAATTCGGCGGCGTTTTCCCGCTTCATCACTGGCGCCGGCATGCGCGCGAAGGACGAGAATTCATCCACCATCCGCCCGATATCGCCGACCTGGCGCACGATGGTGTCGATGCATTGGCGGAAGATGTCGGGATCGGTGGAAATCTCGCCCATATATTTGCGCTTCAGCCGTTCCGCGGACAGCTGGATCGGCGTCAGCGGATTCTTGATTTCATGGGCGATGCGGCGCGCGACATCGGCCCAGGCGGCGGTGCGCTGGGCGCCGACCAGATCGGTGATGTCATCGAAGGTGACGACGAAGCCGTGCGGATTGCCTTTTTCGCTGGAGACCTGGACCGACAGGGCCCGCGGCGTTCCCGTGCGCTTGATGGCGACTTCACCACCCGCGCGGCCCACCGGCTCCGACAGAGCCCGGCGGATCAGACCGCCCAGTTCCGGCACCGATTCCGCATAGTGCCGGCCTTCCAGCTCTTCCGGCGTTGCATTCAGCAGCCGCGCGGCGGCGCGATTGACGATGGTGATCTTGCCGTCGCGATCCAGGCCGATCACGCCCGCGCTGACGCCCGACAGCACTGTCTCGGTGAAACGCCGCCGATCTTCATTCAGGCGGTTGGCCGCCACCAGATCGGCGCGCTGCGCCCCCAGTTGCTGGGTCATGCGGTTGAAGGCATGGCCCAACGTGCCGATCTCGTCATCGTCGCGGGAGACTTTCACCTGAGCGGTGAGATCGCCTTCGGAAACCCGTTCCGCCGCTTCAATCAGGTTGGAAATGGGATGCACCAGCCGGTTGGCGGCCCAGATGCCCGACCACACCGCGCCCAGCAACGTCACCAGCGACACCACAGCATAAAGCGCGGCGAATACCAGCTGCACTTCCAGCCGGTTCTGGTCCAGCCGGTTATATTCGGATACCGCATCGACGGTGCGCCGGTAGTAGCCGAACACTTGCGGGTCCACCAGGCGCACCACCAGGAGATAGGCGTCATTGAGCGCCTGCATCTGAATCAGCGCGGTCACGGTGCCGCCTTCGGGCGCGGCATCGACCACGATCGAGCCGCTGCGCGCCTGGGAAATATCGGTGGCCGATGGCGGCTTGGGATCCTTCAGGAATTGCTGCTTGGTGGAAGCGATGATCTTTCCATGACCGTCGACGATGTAGGATGCCTGCAGCCCGCGATCCTTGGTCAGCGAATTGAGCTTGGAGAAAAATTGCGCGGGCCGCACATGCTTGTCCGCATCGAACAAAGTCTGGTCGTGCTGGATATTGTTGGCGATGTCATAAGCGTCGCCGATGATCCCCCGCTCATGCTCTTTCACATAATGCTGGGCGACATTCACCGCGCTTCCCAGCGCGTCTTTCACCCGACCGGAAAACCAAGCTTCCAACCCGAGATTGAGGGTCACTGCGGCAAAGATCGCGATCAGGATCGCGGGCACCACGGCGATGGTGCCGAACCAGGCCACCAGCCGGACATGCAGCCGGGCTCCGGCGCGGCCGGACTTGCGCTCCGCCCAGAGCCGCACCAGCCGCCAAGCGATCAACGCTCCCAGCGACAGGCCCAGGGTCAGATTGATCAAAAGCAAGACGATCAGACCAAGCCGGCTGGGGGTCCAGGGCGTGAAGCCCGACAGGATGGCATAGGTGATGGCGCCGGAAGCCGCAGCCAGGATCCCCACGCCCAAGGCCAGCCGCGACGGGCGAGAGACCACCCGAAGGAGTTGGCGCCATCGACTGAGTGGGGTCCTGCTTCTGATGAGAGGCATCCGTCGCTGTGGTTAAGGCCCGGCGTCAAATTTGCGACATTGTAACCACAGCAACGCCTGTTGCAAGAATACAGCGGTGTAATTCTGCAACGGCCCTGGAAACGGGCGATTTCCGGGCCTGCGGCACTGCGTGATCGCGGGCGTTTCGGGCAGCTCGGGTCCGCTCAGGGCCTATTCGGCCCTAAGCCCTTTTATTACCTCAAGCCCCAGGTCGCGGATCTTCTTGCGCAGGGTGTTCCGGTTAAGGCCCAGGAGTTGGGCGGCCCGGATCTGGTTGCCTCGCGTTGCCGCCAGGCAGATGGAAATCAACGGCCGCTCGACTTCCTGGATGATGCGGTCATAGACGCCCGGCGCCGGCAACCGGTCGCCATGGCTGAGGAAATAGCGGGTGAGGAATTGCTCGACCGATGCGCCCAGCGGCAATTCTTCGTTCGGCTCTTCCGCCGCCACCACCCGCACCGGTTCTTTGAGTTCGCCGGCAATGGCCGCGGCCGGAATGGAATCGCCGGAATGCAACACCGCCAGGCGGCGCACCAGATTTTCCAATTCACGCACATTGCCCGGCCAGCGGTGCCGGCGCAGGATTTCCAGCGCGTCGCGATCCAGCGTCTTGGCCGGCAGTCCTTCACTCTCGGCCTTGCGCAGGAAATGGCGCACCAGATCGCCGATATCCTCGATCCGCTCGCGCAGCGGCGGAAGACGCAGCGGCACCACATTCAGACGGTAATAGAGATCCTCGCGGAACAGGCCTTGCCCGATCAACTGGCGCAAATCGCGATTGGTGGCGGCGATGATGCGCACATCGGTGCGGATCGGTATGCGGCCGCCCACCGTGGTGTATTCGCCCTGCTGCAGCACGCGCAAAAGCCGCGTCTGGGCTTCCAGCGGCATGTCGCCGATTTCATCCAGGAACAAGGTGCCGCCTTCGGCCTGCTCGAAACGCCCCACGCCCCGGTTGGCCGCGCCGGAAAAGGCGCCCCGCTCATGGCCGAACAATTCGCTTTCCACCATCTCCTTGGGGATTGCAGCCATGTTCACGGCGATGAAGCGCCCATGGCGCCGCTTGCCGTAATCATGCAGCGCACGAGCGACCAATTCCTTGCCCGTTCCGGACTCGCCCATGATCATCACCGTGAGATCGGTCTGGGTGAGCCGGGCGATGACACGATAGATTTCCTGCATCGCGGGACTGCGCCCGATCAAGGGAAGGCGGTCCTCGCCTTCGGGTTCTTCGCTTTGCGGGCGGGTTCCCGGCGCCGCCAGGGCGCGCTGGACCAGGCTGGTCAATTCCTTCAGGTCGAAGGGCTTGGGCAGATATTCGAACGCGCCCCGCTCTGCCGCCGTGATCGCCGTCAGAAGCGTGTTCTGCGCGCTCATCACCAGCACGGGCAATTCGGGCCGAAGCCGCTTGATGCGGGGGATCAGGTCGAATCCGCTTTCGTCGGGCAGCATCACATCGGTGATGGCGACATTGCCTTCTCCCGCGGCGATCATCTTCCACAATCCTGCCGCGGTGCCGGTGGTGCGCACATTGTAGCCGGAACGCGCCAGCGCCTGATGCAGCACCGTGCGGATGGCGCTGTCGTCGTCAGCAACAAGAATGGTTGCGGCGGTCATTGCGTTTCCTCATTCGGTGCGATGGGCAGAAGCACACGGAAAATCGTGCGCCGGGGCTGAGAGTCACACTCGATCACCCCGCCATGATCGCCCACGATCTTGGCGACCAGGGCCAGGCCCAGTCCCGAACCGCGCGCCTTGGTGGTGACAAAGGGATCGAAAATGCAGGCAAGGAGATCGGGAGGTACGCCCGCGCCATTATCGCGCACCGTCACTTCCAGCGGCAGCGAGACCCGCTCGCCGGACGTGCCCACGCCGAAGCGGACGCCCGGGCGGTAGCTGGTGGTGAGCGTGATCTCGCCTCCGCTTTCCGGCAAGGCATCCGAAGCGTTGCGCACCAGATTGAGAAAGACCTGGATCAGCTGATCGCGATCCCCCGCCACGGGCGGAAGGGACGGATCGAAATTCTCCACGAAATTCGCGCCGCGGGCGAAACCGGATTCCGAAACGCGGCGCACCCGCGCCAGAACTTCATGGATGTTGACCGGATGGCGCTGGAAGCTGCGCGTATCGCCGAACGCTTCCATCCGGTCGATCAGGCCGCGGATGCGATCGCTTTCGTCGCAGATCAGCTGCGTCAGTTGCCGGTCAGAGGAAGCAAGTTGTTCTTCCAGCAGCTGTGCCGCGCCCCGGATGCCGGCCAGGGGATTTTTGATTTCATGCGCCAGGACCGAGGCCATGCCATGCATGGAGCGCACGGCTCCCCGCGCCATCAGCTGGCGGTCCATGCGATGCGCCAGTCCCCGCTCCGAGAACGCGATCACCAGAGTGCCGTCCGGCTCTCCCAGCGGCGTCACCGTAACATCGGCAAGGCGCTCGCCATGCCGGGGGGTGGAAAGATCGACATCGCGCTCGGCGGCGGATGCGTTGCGCTCCCGCGCCTGGGCCACCAGCTGGAACAGCGGCGAATCGAAGGGCAGAATGTCGGACAGCTTCTGCTTGAGCAGGATGGCGGCGCCGGTATCGAAGAATTGCTCCGCCGCCGGATTGGCATAGACGATCTGCTGACCCGTCCCGATCACCAGAATGGGCGACGGGAGCGTATTGGCGATGGGAAATTCCGTCGGAGAGCGGCGAAACAGCGGTTCTTGCACTGAATATGCCTATAAATTAGCCATACACTATGTATGACGTTATAATAGGCAAAAACCTCAGCCCCTGGAAACAATTATCGCAAACCGGAGGCCCGCGATGTTAGGCAGGCTGCCAGGGGAAGGCACATGTCTCGCATCGCCATATTGATTGTCGCCGCCGGAAAAGGGGAGCGCACTGGACGCGCAGGCCCCAAACAATATGAATCTTTGGCCGGCCCGCCGATGCTGCGCCGAACGGCGGCTGCCTTCGCGGGCTTGCCGGTCCGCGTCGTGATCGGCCCCGGCCAGGATGCTCTGTATCGGGCCGCGATGGGCGCCGATGCCCCTCCTCCCATCACCGGCGGCGCCCGCCGCCAGGATTCCGTCCGGCTGGGACTTGAAGCCCTTGCGGACGATCCGCCGGATTTCGTCCTCATTCATGACGCGGCCCGGCCGCTGGTGTCGCGCGGCTTGATCGAACGGACCATCGCGGCGCTTGAAGCCGGTGCGGTGGGCGCCGTTCCCATGCTGGCGGTTGCCGATACACTCCGCCGCAAGGAGGGCGATGTCTGGGTGACCGTGCAGCGGGACGGATTGCTGCGCGCGCAGACCCCGCAAGGTTTCCGCTTTGCCGACATTCTCAAGGCGCATCGCAACCACGCCCATGCGGACGCCACTGACGATGTCGCCATCGCGGGACTTGCGGGGCTTGCGGTGGATGCGGTCCTGGGCGAGGAGAGCAATCTGAAAGTGACCACGGAAAAGGATTTCGCCTTGGCGGAACGGCTTCTAGGCGGCGAAACGCGCAGCGCCATGGGATATGACGCGCATCGCTTCACCGATGGCGATCATGTCTGGCTGTGCGGCGTAAAGGTGCCCCACGATCACGGGCTGGAAGGCCATTCCGACGCCGATGCCGGGCTGCACGCCCTCACCGACGCGGTGCTGGGCTGCATCAGCGCCGGCGATATCGGCCAGCATTTCCCGCCCACCGATGAACGCTGGCGCGGCGCGCCGTCCTGGAAGTTCCTCGATCATGCCAACCGGCTGGTGAAGGATAAGGGCGGCGCGATCCTGCACTGCGACGTCACGTTGATCTGCGAGCGGCCCAAGATCGGCCCGCACCGCGAAGCCATGCGGGCGCGCATCGCGCAAATCCTGTCGCTCGATATCGACCGGGTCAGCGTCAAGGCGACCACCACCGAAGGCATGGGCTATACCGGCCGGCGTGAAGGCCTGGCGGCCCAGGCGGTCGCGACTGTGCGATTGCCGGGAAGCGATTAAAGACAGGAACAGCGCATGAGATTTTCCACGATTCTCGCGTCGGTTCTGGGCATCGGCTATTTCCCGGTCGCTTCGGGCACCGTGATGAGCATCGCCGCTACGGTCCTGGCGACGATGCTGGCCCGACATGGCGGCGGACTGACATTGGTGGCCGCCAGCCTCATCGCCTTTGTGATCGGCGTCTGGGCTTGCGGCGACCATGTCCGCGCCACCGGCCGCGACGATCCCTCCGAATGCGTGATCGACGAGCTGGCGGGCCAATGGCTGGCCTGTGCCGGGATCTGCTTCACGCCCATCTATCCCAGCGTCGCCGCCTTCGCGCTAGCGTTCCTGCTGTTCCGCCTGTTCGATATCCTGAAGCCCTGGCCGATCTCAGCCGCGGAAAAACTGCCGGGCGGCATGGGCGTGATGGCCGACGATATGCTGGCGGGCCTCGCCGCCGGGATCATCGCCGGAGTGGTGCATTACTTCCGGGTGATCTGATGTTCGCCGATGCGCTTCTGTCCCAGGCCCGCGATCTGCTGACAGTGGCGCGCCGGGCAAATGCGCATATCGTCACCGCCGAAAGCTGCACCGGCGGACTGATTGCCGCTTTGCTGACCGAAATTCCCGGTTCGTCCGATGTGGTGGAGCGGGGTTTCGTCACCTATTCCAACGAAGCCAAACAGGATCTGCTGGGCGTCCCTGAAAATCTGCTTCGGGAATATGGCGCGGTATCGGAACCGGTGTGCCGCGCCATGGCGCAAGGCGCTTTGAAAAATGCCCGCGCCGAATTCAGCGTGGCCGTGACCGGGATCGCTGGTCCCGGAGGCGGCAGCGCGGACAAGCCGGTCGGTCTGGTCTATATCGGCGCCGCGGGTCTCGCCGGAAACGTGATCGTGCGGGAATATCGCTTCGGCGACATCGGACGCGACCGCGTGCGTCTTCGCACGGTGGAAAATGCGATCGCGCTTTTGCGCGCCTGTCTCTGACGCCACGCGCCGCGTGGACTGCTATTTTTGCGCCGCCAGCTCGTCATGGGCGACCTGCTGAAGAGCGGTCGTCTGACGCCGCGAGAAGCCGAAATCGCGGGCCACGCGCTCCTTGGGACCCAGCGACAGCGGATCCAAGCCCGTCACCTTGCCGAATATCATCAAGGCTTCCAGGTAATAACCGAAGTCGCTGGCATGATAGCTGTCATCGGCCCACAGATTGACTTTGCCCGCCGCGATTCCGTCATAGGGGTTGGGATCGGCAACACCCGCGGCAAAAGCGCGATTCCAGGCGAGGCCCACCGGAATCACGTCCGTGATGCCGGGGCTGGCCTTGCGCGCGGTTTCATAGCCGGCCGCGATATCCTGTGCCATCTGAGTGATCGGCTTGCCGCTCCAGGGCGTGTCGGGCGTATAAGTCATGTCGGCCCGCGACCAGGTGGCGTTCAGGTAGATTTTCGCCTTCGGATTGCGGGCGTGCAGCGCCATGTCGAATTTGCGCGTGTATTCGCTGAGCAATCCGGGATTGCCCGGCTTGTCCTCGTCCAAGGTGGAATAGCTTTGCAGGACCACCACATCCCAGGGCTTATCCAGTAGCGGCAGCTTCTCGGTGTAATGAAAATCCAGCCCCTTGCCGCCCACAGTCTCCAGGCTCACATCGTAGGAAAGATTCGCCTCTCTGGTGAATTCCTTGAAAATCGCGGGCACCCCGCCGATGGTCTGGTTTCTTTCATTGGGCGGATTGAGATCGCGAACTTCGTCCGCGTGATAGTATTTGGCGGTGGCGAGCTCGCCGAAAGTGAAGCTGTTACCCACGAAAAGAATGGTATCGGCCCGCGCGCCGCAACTCAGCGCGATCAAAAAGCCGATTGTCCCGAACAGATATTTCATGCCCATCCTCTCGCCGCGCCGGACTATAGGGTCAGGCCCGTGATTGGGAAAGGCTGGCGGCGCGGGCCTCGAACGCATCCGTCATCTTCATCAGCACCCTTTCGAAAGCGCCGCCGGCCACGGCTTGCAGCAACCGGTTGGAGAATTCGAACGCCACGCGGAAATCCACGCGCGAGCCGGCGGCGTCGGGAGTGAAGCGCCAGTGATTTTCCAGCCGATGAAACGGCCCTTCGATCGCCACCACATCGATGGTGCGGGCGGCGGGGTCCAGGGTCACCTTGCTGGTATAGCGTTCACGCAGCGCCCGGTATCCCACCGCCATTTCGGCCAGCAGGATTTCACGCCGGTCCTCATGAGCGCGCGACTTGATCCTGAGCGCCACCACCCAGGGCAGGAATTCGGGATAGCGTTCGACATCGGCCACCACCGCGTACATGACATCGGCCGTGTACGGGACGATCCGGCTTTCCGAATGCTCGGTCACGTTATTTCGAAGCGGTTCGGGCGGCTTTCAGCGCCGCAAAATCGCTGTCGGCGTGATAGGACGAGCGCGTCAGCGGCGATGCCGAAACCATCAGGAAGCCTTTGGCCCGCGCCACCTGCTCCAGGCCGGCGAATTCCTGGGGCGTCCAGAACCGCTCCAGCTTGGCGTGCTTGCGGGTGGGCTGGAGATATTGGCCGATGGTGAGGAAATCCACCTTCGCGGCCCGCAGATCGTCCATCACCTGCATGATCTCTTCGCGGGTTTCGCCCAGGCCCACCATCAGGCCCGATTTGGTGAAGCCTTCGGGGTATAATTCCTTGGCCCGCTCCAGCAGGCGCAGCGACGCGAAATAGCGCGCGCCGGGGCGCACCGTCAGATAAAGCCGCGGCACGGTTTCCAGATTGTGATTGAAGACTTCGGGCTTGGCCGCCATCACCACATCGAGCGCGCCGTCCTTGCGCAGGAAGTCCGGCGTCAACACTTCGACGCTGGTGCCCGGGCTCATCGCATGGGTTGCGTTGATGGTCTGAGCAAAATGCTCCGCGCCGCCATCGGCCAGGTCATCCCGGTCCACGGAGGTGATCACCACATGGCGCAGGCCAAGCTTCTTCACCGCGGCGGCGACATGGGCCGGCTCTTCCGGATCCAGCGGCGCCGGCAGCCCGGTCTTCACATTGCAGAAGGCGCAGGCGCGCGTGCAGGTGTCGCCCATGATCATCATGGTGGCGTGCGCCTTGCCCCAGCATTCGCCGATATTGGGACAGGCCGCTTCCTCGCAGACCGTGTTCAGCTTGTATTCGCGCACCGCCTCGCGGGTGGAGGCATATTCGCGGGAGACCGGCGCCTTGACCCGGATCCAGTCGGGCTTTCTGGGAATCTCCTGATCCGGACGGTTGGCCTTCTCAGGATGGCGCGGGCTGAGGCGATCGATCACGACGGTCATGGGGGAGATATAGAGGTGGTTCGTTTTAAAATCATCCACCCCGGACACAGTGCGGCCATGCGTCATGGGATTTTATTCCTTTATTGAACCAAAGGAGACAGGCGGCGTTGCCGGAAGGAACATAGGACTTTTCCCGAATGGCCAAGCAACGCCCCCACACCCCATACCGACGCAAGCACTTTCCTGTCCGAACCGCAGCCCTTGTGATCGGCGTCGTTGGATTTGCCGCCCTTGCGATGGCGATAGCCGGTCCCCGCCGGTTCCGGGTGACCGCCTTGGCACCTGTGGGAGACGCGGTCAGCGACCAGGCGGAAAAGCTATGGCTGGAATCGCGCCCGCTGCGCGTCCAGTTGGGCCGCCTCATCCAAGAAGCCACGAGCGAGAGCGGACGAGAGAAGCTGGTCCGCAGCCTGCAGAGCTGGATCGGGCATTTCAAAGCGACATGACACGACTGCCTGCCGGCCGCGGGCCGGTCAGTTGCGCGCGGCTTCCGCCACCTGGGGCAACGGCGCGGCGAAGGTGAGCTGGCGAGCCGGATTCTCAACCATGATCTTATGGATATCGGCTTCCGAAACGCCCAGCTGGCGAAGCTGGGGCAGGAAATAATCGTCGATATAAGTGAAGCCGAAACCGCCATACTTCTTCAGCTGCAATTTGGTGCAGATATCGTGGGAAATCACGATCTGGCCGGCATAGCCCTCCTTGATGAGTGCCGCCATGCCTTTGGCGACTTTGTAATCATCGCTGGCACCGAGAAAGCCGCCCGGGCTCCCCAAGGCGCCCAGCCAATCAAACTCGATCGTGACGCCCCGCGCCAGAACCCGACGCGCGAAGGGAAGGTTCAAGGCCAAGGGATTGCTGTGGCCCATCACCACCCGTTTCAGATCCACACCTTCCGATGCCACGATATCCAGGATGGTGAATTTCTCTTCGCCGACGCCGCCGACATGGAAGGTCATTGGCGCGCCGGTCAGCCGCGCGGCGCGGGCGCTGGCCCGCGTGCTTTTGATCTCGTTGGGGGTCAGCGGATTTCCGTTGATCCCGATCTCGCCGATGATGCCCATCCGGACGCCCGTGCCATCGACACCCTCCACGATGTCGCGCACCATCTTGGCGGTCATCTCCTCGACCGTGAGGCGGTCCATGTTCAAGGGGAAGTAGCGCTTCTGATACCAGCCGCCGCCCATCACGACATTCAGACCTGTGGCATTGCTGACGCGAAACAAGGCTTTGGGATCGCGGCCGATAGGAATGCTGGAAACATCGACGACCGTGCCGCCGCCGATATTTTTGTAATCCATCAGTTCCGCGCGGGATTCCTCGAAATTCCCCAGAAAATCATTGTCGGCATTCCAGGACCCCGCACGCACGGCCGAAAGATTGGCCAAGGTGAGCTTCTCACGCGACATCTCCGCCGCGGTGGCGGGATTGGGTGGATCGGGGATCGCCATCTGGAAATTTATGAAGATATGTTCGTGCATCAGTGTCCGGCCCAGGGCCGAGGGCGCCATGGGCCCGCGCACCGTGAGCACCTTGCCGGCGATGTTCGGGATGGGTGGCAAGGCATTGGCGTCTTGCGCCTGAGCCGGCGGCAAGATCCACAGAAGGCCACCCGCCAAAATGGCAACGGACGCTGTGATCCTGGAACGCATCATGTTTGCGTCTCCCATTGCGGCCGGCCCTAGTTCCTGACCGGGCGCGGCGCGACGAAGGTCAAGAACCGCTTTGGGTTCTCAATCGTCATCTGCGCGATCTGATCATTTGTGACACCCATCCGCTTCAAATACGGGATGAACTGCTCGTTGATGAAGGAATAGCCGCCGCCGCCATAGGATTTGAGATCCATCTTGAAGCAGACATCCTGCGACAACAGGATCTGCTTGCCGTATCCCTGCTTGATCAGCGCGGCGATGGCGACCGCCACATCGTGATCGGTATAGGTGGAACGGACCGTTGGAGCGCGGCCCAAAAGATCGAATTCGATGAAAGCGCCCTGATCCAGGACCCTTTTCATCAGGGGCATGTCCGTCACCAGGGGATCGGAATGGCCCATGGCGACACGGGACAAATCCACGCCCCCGTCCTTCAGAAGCTGTAGGACGCCGAGCTGGTCGCGGCTGCCCACGCCAATATGAATGGAAATGGGCGCGCCGCTGATCAGACTGGCGCGGCCGGCCGCGGCGACGATCTTCTTCTCATAGGCCTGGGAGAAATCCTTGACGCCGATTTCGCCGATGACGCCCGCATGTATCCCGCCCACACCGGCGGTGATGTCGCGGACGATTTCATTGGCGAGATCGGGCACGGAGCGCTTGTCGATGGCATCCTGGACATAGCCGTGCTCGTACCAGCCGGAGCCCATGACGATGTTCACGCCCGTGGCGTCCGCCACCCGCTTGATGGCGGCTGGGTTCCGCCCCAACCCGATGCTGCTGACTTCGACCAGCGAATTGCCGCCGGACAGCTTGTAGTCGGCGATTTCCCGGATCTCCATCTCTTCATTGTCCAAGCGGCGATTGTCGCGATTGGCCCGGCCCATCTTTGCCGGCCCCAGCTTGTCCATCGTCAGCGGCGCTTCGAAAAACGCCATGTCGTCAGGGGTAACGGGCCTTCGGGCGCCCACCGCAATCCATCCTTCGGGCGTGTTCAGGGGCGGCTGAAAATCCATGAACAGATGCTCATGCGGCAAGGTCACGCCCAGTGCGCCGGGTGCGATCGGGCCTTTGACGGTCATCACTTTGCCCACCATGGAATCGGCGGACTGCGCCGAGCTGGTCCCGCAGGGCGTAACAAAGGTGAAAAAAACGGCTATCAGCGATCCGGCAGAAGCCCGAATAAACAGCGGCATTGGTCCCCCAAGGCGCCGACGCTAACATGTGCCAAACTCGTGCCACAACGAAAAGGCCGTCCGACACCACCCCAAACTCCCCTCGTTTTTGAAATGGAGTTCATCAGTTAAATTGAAGAAGACTATGATGGGACTTGCCAACAGATGCATCGCGCCGATGTCGAACCATGAATAGCGCTGCCAGAACCAACCGGTCCGGCCGGCCGACCCGATTTTCTTTTCAGCCGGACGATTTGCCGGACTCCATTTTCCAGGCGCTGCTGGATGCGCGCACCGAATTCGGCGGCTCGACTCCCGCGATGGTGGACGGGGACGGGCGGACGCTTTCCTATGATGAAATCGTGCGCGCCAGTTTCGCCTTGGGCCATGCCCTCAAGCGCGGCACCAGGCGCGGCGAGAAAGTCGGCATCCTGCTTCCCACGGGCGCGGGCGCGGCGATCGCATTTCTGGCGATCAGCGCCTATGGGCGCATCCCCACCATGCTCAATTTCACGTCCAGTCATGCCGATCTCCAAAGCGCCATCCGCACCGCCGAGGTCAAGCGCGTCGCCACCGCCCATCGCTTCATCGAACTGGGCAAGCTCGAAGGCGTCGCCGCCGCCATCGGCGAAGTCGCGGAGATGATCTATCTGGAAGATGTGCGCGCCAAGCTTTCGCTCGGCGACAAACTCACGGCGTTGGCGGGCAGCGTGGCCCCGGGACTTGTGACGCGAAAGCCGGGGCGCGAGAGTCCGGCCGCGATCCTCTTCACCTCGGGCACCGAAGGGTTGCCCAAAGGGGTTGCGCTCAGCCATTTCAACCTTTTGGCCAACATCGCACAGGTGCGCGCCCATATCGATATTTACGACGAAGATGTGCTGTTCAATCCCCTGCCCGTGTTTCACTGTTTCGGTCTCACGGTTGGGATGCTGCTGCCATTGACCGCAGGCGTGAAAGTGATCTGCCATCCCACGCCCCTGCAGCCCAAGGAGATCGTGCGGCGCATCCGCGAGGCCAAAGCCACCATCCTCCTCTCCACCGACACGTTCATCACCCAATATGCGCGTGCGGGCGAAAGCGGCGATCTGGACAGTCTGAGGCTGGCGGTGTGCGGCGCCGAGCGGGTGCGCGACGAAACCCGCACCTTGTTCCGCCGCAAATACGGCATGGAAATCCTGGAAGGTTATGGCGTCACCGAAGCTTCGCCCGTGATCGCCGCCAATCAGATCGAAGCCAACCATCCGGGCACGGTGGGCCGGCTGATGGCGGGCATGGAGGCGCGCCTGGAGCCGGTCGAGGGCATTCCCAATGCCGGCCTTCTGGTGGTGAAGGGCCCCAATGTGATGCTGGGATATATCTCGGCCGATACGCCGGGAAAAATCGTGCCGCCAAAGGATGGCTGGTACGACACCGGCGATGTGGTCAGCATCGACGGTGACGGGTTCATCGCCATCCGCGGGCGGGTCAAGCGCTTCGCGAAGATCGGGGGCGAAACCGTCTCCCTCGCCGTGGTCGAGAACATCGCCGCGGCGGTCTGGCCGGACAATCATCACGCCGCGGTATCGATCAAGGACCGCGCCAAAGGCGAGCAGATCGTGCTGGCGACGGACGCCGCAGGGGCCCGGCGGCTGGACCTGGTCGCCTGGGCGCAAAATCATGGCGCGTCCGAACTGGCCGTCCCGCGCCGCATTGTCGTCCTGGACTCCCTGCCGGTCCTGGGAACCGGCAAAACCGACTATGTGAGCGTGCAGAAGCTGGTGGAATCCCAGGCCGAACCGCCCTAGCATGACATTGACAATCACTCGCAACTAGCTTATACGACTGGGGACGCCTGAAGGTTTCCTTTCATGATCGTCTGTGTCTGCAATAGGTTGAATGAAGACCGAATCCGCACCGCCATCGACAGTGGCGCCTGCTGCTCGGAAGATGTTTATGCGCGCTGCGGCGTGAGAAAGAATTGCGGACGATGCCAGGAAACAATCGAGGAAATGCTGGACGAAAAGCCCGTTCTGGAAGCGGCCGCGTAGTTCCGGCGGAAGCTCCGGGCCCCAATCCGCATGCCTCCCTGCCCGGCGATCCCACCACCATCAAATTCCTCAACATCGTTCTGAAGAACGAGTTGACGGCGATAAATCAATATTTCCTGCATTCGCGCATGCTGGCCGATTGGGGCCTCAGCGAATTCGCGCGCAAGGAATATGAAGAATCCATCGACGAGATGAAGCATGCCGACAAGCTCATCAAGCGCATCCTGTTCTTAGGGGGGCTGCCCAACCTGCAGGATCTGGGCAAGCTGATGATCGGCGAGAATGTACGCGAATTGATCACCTGCGACCTGTCGCTGGAGACCCGCGCCCTGCCCGACCTCAAAATGGGCATCTCTCATTGCGAGAACATCAAGGACTATGTCACTCGCGAATTGTTCGTGGATATCCTGGAGAGCGAAGAGGAACATATCGACTGGCTCCAGACCCAGATGCGGCTGATCGAGCAGATGGGGATCGAGAATTTCGTCCAGCTCCAGACCAGGCCCAACCAGGCCTCTTAACCAGCGCAAAAATTTCTTTCGCACTGCAACATAAAATACACTAGTCTTGGGGAATCCTTGGGGGCTGCCCCTGGGGCGGAGTTCCGGGGGCTGGAGTATGATGCTGTACGACGCCTATCAGGCGCAGGCGGACTTGCTGTCCCCTATGCGCGCCATCGCCAACCTGACCCGCGCCACGTTCGACCATCCCCATATGGGGCCCGGCGGAAACATGTTCCTTCGCGGTCTTTCCGCGGCCACCGAATTGTTTGCCCGCGCCGGCCTCAGCCATGAACGCCCCGGCTATGACATCGAAACCGTCGCCGTCGGCGGCGCGAAGATCGCGATCCATGAGGAGAGCGCTCTCGAAACGCCGTTCGCGCGCCTCTTACATTTCCGCAAGGACAAGGATCTCGGCCAGCCCAAGGTCCTGATTGTGGCGCCGATGGCCGGCCACTTCGCCACGCTCTTGCGCCAGACCGCGCACACCATGCTGGCGGACCATGACGTCTTTATCACCGACTGGAAGAATGCCCGCGATATTCCCGCCACGGCGGGGCGCTTCGGCACCGACGAATATGTCGAACATCTGATCCGCTTCATCGAAGCCATGGGCCCCGATTCCCATGCGGTGGCGGTGTGCCAGCCTTGCGGCGCTCTGCTCGCCGCCGTCGCGGTGATGTCGGGGCATCAAAGCCCTGCCATTCCCCGCAGCATGACCCTGATGGCCGGACCGGTGGATGCCAGCATCAATCCCACTGAAGTGAACCGCTTTGCCACCGGTCATACCCTGTCCTGGTTCGAGCAGAATCTGATCGCTCGCGTGCCGGACCGTTTTGCCGGCGCCGGCCGGCATGTCTATCCCGGATTCATCCAAGTCGGCGCCTTCCTGTCCATGAACCCGGCGCGTCACATTCGCGCCCAATGGGATCTCTTGGGTCACATCCTGCGCGGGCACGACCAGGAAGCGAACGCCAACCGCCGCTTCTATGATGATTATCTGGCGGTTGCCGACCTTCCGGCCGAATTTTACCTGGAGACGGTGCGCAATGTGTTCCAGGAATTCCGCCTGGCGCGGGGAACACTTGAATATCGGGGCGAAAAGGTCGACCCCGGCCTGATCACCAAGACAGCGATCCTCACGATCGAAGGCGAAAAAGACGATATCTGCTCGGTGGGCCAGACCAGCGCGGCCTTGGGCCTGTGTGCCGATGCGCCGATCAAGCGCAACTATGTCCAGCCGGGCGCCGGGCATTACGGCGTATTCTCCGGACGGCGCTGGCAGACCGAGATCTATCCGGTGGTGCGCGACATCATCGCGGCCACCAAAGCCTGATCCCACTCAGCGATAAATTGCATTGAGGATGCCGGCCAGGCGCAGGCCCGCCCGCAGCAATTGCTGGCGCACGACCGCCTTTTCTCGCATCGCGTAGTCACGCGGCAGCCGCACCGAACCATTGGCGGGAATCCGGCCATAAATTTCACGGGACGCGACCTGGAAACTTTCCGTGGCCCAGTCGGCGGGCGCGCCGCCCATCATCGCAGCCATGGCCTGAGGCGATGCACCGCTTTCGATATCGGCCGCCACCTGCATCGTGTCCGGCCCCAATGCCGCCACCACGTCCTGATCCCAGACCCGGTGCAGATTGCTGCGGCGGCGGCCCTCGATCACGGTGACGCTGTTGCCTCCCTTGTCGTGGCGATCGGCGGCGTGAAGCGGCTGATGCAGGTCGGCCACGAAGTGGATCAGGAAGCGGAATGCATCCAGCCGCGCGCCGCGCGGCGCGCGCGGATCGCGCAGCAGGCCGATCTCCCGCTCGATCTGGCGCACCACGCAATTGTCGCGCGGGCAATCGCGGCGGCGGTCATAGCCGCGGGCGCCGATCTCGATATTCACATAATGCCAGCCGGTGGTTTGCGGCCGGTCGCTGCGCACTTCGTCGGCCCAATTGGAATCGAGAACCATCAGCGGCAAGGCGTCGCCGCCCAGAAGCTGCGAGATGCGCAGGCGCGCGGACGGCGTCAGATGGTTGGCGGCAATCCGGGCCGCGACCTCATGCCCCTGCGGGCCCCAGGCCTGAGCAGGCGCCGGAAACACAAGGAGCAATAGCAGCAGGAATCGAAGGCGCGCACGCATGGCCCTGCTGTAGCAGGCCGGAACCTTCCGCGTCTCGCTTTCGGGAATTTCTCAATCAGAACAGGCTATTGACGACAAATTGCTTGACGCCCCCATTAACTATGAGGCTTAGTCAGCCATCGCGCGTTGGGGTGGGGCCCCGCGGTTGATTGGGCTGGGGCGCGGCATGGCTGCCGCTTCCTGAACGACAGGACCGACATGAACTTCAAATTTCGCGCGCGGCGCCCCCGCTTGAGCCTCATTCCCGTGCGCCGGATCGGAACCGCGCTGGCGACCACGGACGGTCGATGGGCCCTGGTTTCCACCTCTTTGTCGCTTCTGGTGGCAGGCTCGGTGACCTGGATGGCGATTGGCACCCTGCCCGTTTCCAGCCCCTTGATGGGCAAGCCCAGTCGCACGCCGGTTGCCTATGAATTGTTCATGAAGCTGATCCGGGCCGGCGGCACCGACCGTTACGCTGCCTTCATTCCGCAGAAGACAGCCGCGCCGACCGGCGACGAAGACCAGGCCAATGCCAATCCGGGAGAGGAAACCCGCACCATCGCGCTGGACCGCGGCGATACCTTGGCCGGCGCGCTGGAAGATCAGGGCATTTCGGCCAACGATGCCGCCGCCGCCATCGCCGCGATGGGCAAGGATTTCAACCCGCATGCCTTGAAGGCGGGCATGATCATCGACCTCACCTTCGCGCTGGCGCCCGACGCATCCGCGCCGCCCAAAGCCAAAACCACGGTGGTGACGGTCAACCACAAGCAAGTCACGGTTCCCTTGGCGGAAGACAGTGACGCAGACGCCACGCCCACCACTTCGCAGGATATCTCACGTCTTTTGTCCCTGCATTTTTCGCCCACCATCGACCAGGACATCACGATCACCCGCACCACCGATGGCGGCTTCACGGCCGATATCGCCAAGAAGCAGCTTGAAGTGCATCGCCACCGCGCCGGCGCCACCATCGATTCCAGCCTGTATCTCGCGGGCATGCAGGCAGGCATTCCCGCCGACATCGTGATCGAAATGATCCGGATGTTTTCCTACAAGGTGGACTTCCAGCGCGATCTTCATCCGGGCGATGAGTTCGAAGTCTATTACGATTATTACTATACGCCCGAAGGGCAGCCCGCGAAGACCGGTGACATTTCCTATGCGCGCATGCGGCTGGGCGGCAAGGACATCACGCTCTACCGTTACCAAGTCGACCCCGATCAGCCCGCCGATTATTTCGATCCCAAGGGCCAATCGGCCAAAGGCATGTTGATGAAGACGCCGGTGGACGGCGCCCGCATTTCATCGGGCTTTGGCGCGCGCTTCCATCCGGTGCTGGGCTATACGCGCATGCACAAGGGCGTGGATTTTGCCGTGCCGACCGGCACACCGGTCATGGCGGCGGGCGCGGGGCAGATTTCCTTCATGGGCTGGGCGAACGGCTATGGCAATTTCGTGGTGCTGAGCCACGGCAGTGGCTACGCCACGGCCTATGGCCATCTGTCGCGCTTCGCGCCCGGCATGCGCAAAGGCGGCCGTGTGCGGCAAGGACAAGTCTTTGCCTTCAGCGGCGCGACTGGCCTGGCGACAGGGCCGCATCTCCATTACGAAATTCGCGTCAACAATTCGCAAGTCAATCCGCTGACCGTCAAGATCGCCGAGGGCCGGACCCTTGGCGGCAGGGAATTGCGCCAGTTCCTTGATCAGCGGCTGAAAACCGACGCCACCATCGCCTCGATGCCCTTGGAGCGCAAAGTCGCGGATATCTCCACCGATCTTCGCCAGGCGAAAGCGAGATGACCCGCACGTAGCGGATCATCTCCTTGTCAGTTGAGCGACGTTCCGGCCGGTGCCGCGTCCACCATCTGGTCCGGCGATGCGGTGAATTCCTGGCCGTTGAGCGTCAGGCCCGTCTTGCTGGCGCTGACCGCCACGTTTGCGCCGTCGGCGATCTTGCCTTCCAGGATCAGCTGCGCCAGCGGATCCTGCAGCCGGCGTTGGATCACCCGCTTCAAGGGCCGCGCGCCATAGACCGGATCGTAACCGGCATGGGCCAGCCACTCGGTGGCCTTCTTGTCGAGCGCGATGGTGATTTTGCGATCCGCCAAAAGGCGCGACAGCCGCGCGATCTGGATGTCCACGATCTTGTCCATATTCCCCCGCGTGAGGCGATGGAACAGGATGATTTCGTCCAGACGGTTGAGGAATTCGGGGCGGAAATGGCTCCGCACCGCCGTCATCACCTGCGCGCGGGCATGGGCTTGATCACCGCCTTCCTCGGTGGACAGGAATTCGGTCCCCAAGTTTGAAGTCAGAATGATCACGGTATTGCGGAAATCCACCGTGCGGCCCTGGCCATCGGTCAGGCGGCCGTCATCCAACACCTGCAGCAGCACGTTGAAAACATCGGCATGCGCCTTTTCAACCTCGTCGAACAGGATCACCTGATAAGGCCGCCGGCGCACTGCTTCGGTGAGCACACCGCCTTCCTCATAGCCGACATAGCCAGGCGGCGCGCCGATCAGCCGCGCCACCGCATGCTTTTCCATGAACTCGCTCATGTCGATGCGCACCATCGCGGCATCGTCATCGAACAGGAATGAGGCCAGTGCCTTGGTCAGCTCGGTCTTGCCCACGCCGGTGGGTCCTAAGAACAGGAACGACCCGATCGGCCGGTTGGGATCCTGAAGCCCGGCACGGGCACGGCGCACGGCATTGGAGATGGCGCGCACCGCCTCGTTCTGGCCGATCACGCGCTGTTCCAGCGAGGCTTCCATGTGCAGCAGCTTCTCGCGTTCGCCTTCCAGCATCCGGTCCACCGGAATGCCGGTCCAACGAGACACCACCTGGGCGATGTTCTCGGCGGTCACGGCTTCGTTGACCAAAGCGGCGCTGTTCTTCTCGTCGATTTCGCGGATGCGCTTTTCCAGATTGGGAATCTCGCCATAGGTGAGTTCGCCCGCACGGGCGAAATCGCCCCGCCGCTGCGCGATCTCCACTTCCTGGCGCGCCGCGTCCAGCCGCTCTTTCAGGCCCTGCACGTCGGAAACGGATTTCTTCTCTTCCTGCCATTTGGCCGTGAGGCTGGCGGATTGCTCCTCCAGCTCCGCGAGATCATGTTCCAGAGCGGAGAGACGATCCTTGGACGCCCTGTCACTTTCCTTTTTCAAGGCTTCGCGCTCGATCTTCATTTGCACGATGCGGCGGTCGAGCTCGTCCAACTCTTCTGGCTTGGAATCGACCTGCATGCGCAAGCGCGAGCCTGCTTCGTCCATCAGATCGATGGCCTTGTCGGGGAGGAAGCGGTCGGTGATGTAGCGGTTGGACAGAGTCGCGGCCGCCACGATGGCGCCGTCGGTGATGCGCACGCCGTGATGGACCTCGTATTTCTCTTTCAAGCCGCGCAGGATGGAGATCGTGTCTTCCACCGTCGGCTCATTGACGAAGACGGGCTGGAAGCGCCGCGCCAGGGCCGCGTCCTTCTCGATATATTTTCGGTATTCGTCTAGGGTGGTGGCGCCCACACAATGCAGCTCGCCGCGCGCCAGGGCCGGCTTGAGGAGATTGGACGCGTCCATCGCGCCCTCCGCCTTGCCTGCGCCCACCAAGGTGTGCAGTTCGTCGATGAAGAGGATGATCTTGCCGGCCGCCGCGGTGACTTCGTTGAGGACGGCCTTCAGGCGTTCCTCGAACTCACCGCGGAATTTGGCACCCGCGATCAAAGCGCCCATGTCCAGGGCCATCAGCCGCTGGTCGCGCAGGCTTTCGGGCACATCGCCATTGACGATGCGCAGCGCCAGGCCTTCGGCGATGGCAGTCTTGCCCACGCCAGGCTCGCCGATCAGCACGGGATTGTTCTTGGTGCGGCGGGACAGAACCTGGATGGTGCGGCGAATTTCCTCGTCGCGGCCGATGACGGGATCGAGCTTGCCATTGCGGGCAATTTCCGTGAGGTCGCGGGCATATTTCTTCAGCGCGTCATAGGAATTTTCCGCCGTGGCGCTGTCGGCGCTGCGCCCCTGGCGCAGATCGGCGATGGCCTTGTTCAGGCCCTGCGGGGTTGCGCCCGCATCCTTCAGAATGCGGCCGGTTTCGCCCGACATGGCCAACGCCAGCAGCAGATATTCGGCGGTGACGAAACTGTCGCCTGCTTTTTTGGCGGCCTGTTCTGCTGTGTCGAGAAGCCGCGCGGTTTCGCCCGCCAGATAAACCTGACCGGAACCGCCTTCGACCTTGGGCAATTTGGCCAGCGCGCGGTCGTTGGCCTGGCGCGCAGACGCGTCATTGCCGCCCGCCGCCTTGATCAGGCGCGCGGCGAGGCCTTCCTCATCGTCGAGAAGGACTTTCAGAAGATGTTCGGGGGTGAATTGCTGATTGCCTGAGCGAAGCGCCAGGCCCTGCGCCGATTGGATAAAACCGCGCGACCGCTCGGTGAATTTCTCGATGTCCATACTGCCTCCCGCCTGCCCCATGGTCCGGGCACAGGCAACCAAGATACGGCCTCAAATGAGCGCCGTTCCAGGCAGATATGGGGGACAGGAACTCAGGTCTCAAGGGGAGCGCACCCAGGGAAGTGCGCCTTGGCCGAGGCTTTCTTCCCGGTGAGGCCGATCAGCAAAAGCTCCGGTGGAGCTTTTGCCGGCCGAACGCCCGCGCAGCGGGCAGCAAGGCGAAGCCCATGACGGGGGAGTTCGGTAGCGTCAGCGTGCCGAATGTCTGCTAGCGGGCTTGCCCGCGTGGCAGACAGATGGGGGTAAAAACTAACTCGCTTCCGCGTCCTCGCCCTCTTCCTCGTCGGCGGCGCTTTCCGCCAGCGAAAAGGAGGGGGCGCTGCCGGGGGCGGCGGGTTGGGGCTGTTGCCCGGCGGGCTGCTCGCCCGGCTGGCGATTGGCATTCTGCGCCGCCTGCTGGGCCTGATATTGGGCCTGCTGCGCCTGCTGGGCCACCATGATGCGGAAATAATGCTCCGCATGCTGAAGATAATTCTCGGCCATCACCCGGTCGCCGCCCGA
>CALMGU010000021.1 GCA_937865685.1 uncultured Alphaproteobacteria bacterium
AGGAGCATGGCATCTATGTCCAGCCCATCAACTATCCCACCGTCCCGCGCGGCACGGAGCGCCTGCGCCTCACACCGTCCCCCGCTCATTCCGATCAGATGATGGACGATCTGGTTTCGGCCCTGATCCAGGTCTGGGCGCAGCACAGCCTTAAGAAAGCGGCGTAACGGGAACCGAAACCGTCACTGATCTTCGGGAAAGTCGATCAGGATACGTTGGGCGTCGCCTTCCAGATCGTCATATTGCCCGCTGGACAAAGCCCAGAGCAGGCATCCCAGCGCGCCCAGCCCCACCAGCAGCGCGGACATGATGAGCAATGCGATGCCGGTCATGTCTTGCCTCCACCCATCAACCGCAATGCATTCAAGGTGACCAGAAGCGACGAGCCCGCCATGGTGGCCGCCGCGATCAAGGGCGTCACCATCCCCAGCGCCGCCATCGGAATGGCGGTAAGATTATAGGCCAGGGCCAAGGCAAAATTCTCCAGCACCAGGCGGCGCGCCTTACGGGCCACCGTGATGGCTTCGGCGATCGGCATCAGGTCGCCACCGCGAAGCACCATGTCCGACGCCTTCTGGCTGATATCGGCTGCGGTGCCCGGCGCGATCGAAACATGGGCCATCGCCAACGCGGCGGCGTCGTTGAGGCCGTCGCCCACCATCAAGGTGCGGATTTTGGCGTTGGCCAAGGCTTCGAGATGGCGCGCCTTCTGTTCCGGCCGGACCGCCGCTTGCCACTCGGCGATTCCGGCCTCCTCGGCGATGCGGGCCGCGATCAGCGGCACATCGCCGGTGAGCATTTCCACCGAAAGACCTTTGGCCTCCAGGTCGCGAACCAATGCCCTGGCGTCCGGGCGGATGCGGTCCTCGAAACGGAAACCCACCGGTGCTTCGGACCCATGCCGATACCAGAGTTGCACCGCGCCGGGATTCTCCGCGCCACACCAGCCCGCGCTGCCCAGCCGCTCCAGATCCGCGCCCGTACCCCGTTCCAGTCCCGAACCGGCCACTTCGCGCACATCGCCCGCCGCTTCACCCGGTCCCGCCGCTTCGGCCAGCGCGCAAGCAAGCGGATGGCGGCTGGCGCGCGCCAGTCTTGCCGCGCGGTTCAGGATCTGGGGCGCGATCCGCTCCCGATCGCAAAGCACAGGGTTCCCCACGGTCAAAGTGCCGGTCTTGTCGAACACCACTTTCTCAATCTGCGCCAAGCGCTCCAGCGCATCGCCGGACTTCACGAAGACGCCCTTGCGGAACAACCGCCCGGTTGCCACCACTTGCACCGCGGGAACAGCAAGCCCCAGCGCGCAGGGGCAGGTGATGATGAGAATGGTGATCGCGCTGGTGACGGCGGTCGCCAGGGGTGCGCCGGCGATCAGCCAGCCCGCCATCACAGCCAGGGACAGTATGAAGACGCCCGGCACATAGGCACGCGCGGCCCGGTCGGCCAGGCGGACATAACGATTGCGCACCTGCTGACCAGCTTCCAGCAGCCGGGCCAGGTCGGCGATCAGCGAATCTTCCACCCGCGCAGTGGCCCGCAGCAAAACCGGCATGCCGGTGACCACGGATCCGGCCTGTACCACGGCGCCTTGCGCCACCGCCTGCGGCAGCACCTCGCCCGTCACCAGGGACAGATCCAGCTCGGTTCCCCGGTCCGCCAGGACGCCATTGACCGGCGCGCGGTCACCGCTGGCAAGCATCACCATGTCGTCCGGCATAAGCTCGCGCGCGGGCACGGTCTGGATGGTGCCGTCCGGCGCTTGCCGCCGCACCAGCAAGGTCTGCATCGCCAAAAGATGCCGCGCCGCGCCCCGCGCCCGGTCCCGCAGGCGGTGATCGAGGTACCGCCCGATCAACAGCAGGAAGGTGAGCATCACCGAAGCGTCGAAATAGGTATGGGCCCCATCTGTCGCGGTCTGGTAGATGCTCATCCCCAGCGACAAAATCAGCGCCAGACTGATCGGGACATCCATGCCCGCGCGCCCGGCACGAATGCTCCGCCAGGCTGCCCGGAAGAAGGGCTGCCCGCTGTAGAACGTGGCGGGAATGGCGACGGCGCCGGCCAGCCAGAAGAAATTGCGCCGCGCCTCACCACCCAGATCTCCGCCGCCATACCAGATGGCATCGGTGAGACCCATGGTGAAGACGGTGGCGAAACCGGCCACCGCCAGGCAACGCAGCAGAAAGCGGCCCTCGCGGTCGCCCGCATCCAGCATCTCGCCGGCGTCGAATGGCTGGGCGTCATAACCCAGATCCCGGATATAGCGCAGGATCGTTTCCGGCTTGAGGCTCTTGCCCGTCACCACCAGCTTGCCGGTGGAGAGATTGAGCCGGCCCTCACGCACACCGGGCACAGCCTTCACACCGCGCTCGATCTTGGCGATGCAGCCCGCGCAGCGGGCGCCTTTCACCAGTACGTCGAAACGCTCTTCGCCCGCGCTCGTCTCTTTCAGATAGCGGGACGGATCGTCGGCCAGTTCTGGCCGGAAACCGGAAAGACCTATGGCACCCATAATCTGCGACTCGCTTCGAACGGGGTCCCCTGCTCGGTGCGGGCGATCACATCCCAGTCACCCGGCCGCACATTCTCGACTTCGCTCCGGTAATGGCCGGGCGACAATTCCCGGAAGCGGATCGGGCGATCCCGATTTTCGTCGGAAGGGTGGCGCAGCTCTCCAGTCAGGATCAAGCCGGCCTTCGGCGCTCCATTGGAATCGACCACATCCAAATCGACCACGGCGCCTTTGTCGCCGCTCCGCTCGGCGGCGATCACCGCGCGCCAGCCCAACTCGGCCTGCTCGGCCCGGCGGGCCAGAGTCTGGTTATAGGCGATGCCTTGCAGATAGGGCTTGGCTTCGTCCTCGCCGCGAAAAGTCTTGACCGCGACCGTGACGAAAATCACATCCGTCAGGATCACCACGCCGAAGAACAAGGCCAGCCAGACAAGCACGCCCCGGCCCGTCAGAGTCCTTTTCATTTCACGTCTCCCGGAACGAAGATCGCCGCGACACTCCGGCTTTCCTTGCCGTTTGCGTCGCCGAGGGTGAAATTCAGGGCATGGCTCGCCGCCAGATCGGGCTTGGCCACCGTCACCAGCACCCTGAGGGTCCGCACCTTGTCGGCATCTACGACCAGCGGCACCGCCCCCTTCACGTCGCCCACACCGATCACATTGACGCTGCGCGCCGTGATGCCGTTCGCGGACAGAGTGAGCGTGCGCGCCTGGCCCGTCCGGTTCATCAGCTTCAGCGTATAGGCGTTACGGATGGCGCCGTCGGCCAGGGTAACGAAGTTGGGATTGCGGTCCCGCATCACATCGAGATCCAAAGTGTGGCGGAAGGACAAGGTGAGCAGCATGATTGCCGCCACCAGCACCAGGATGCCGCCATAGAGCGCGGTGCGCGGCCTGAGGAAGCGGAAGCGGGCCGGCTTGCTCGCCAGGCGGCGTTCCACATTCGCTTCCGTATCGAAGGCGATCAGCCCCTTGGGCAATTCGATGCGCATCATGATGTCGTCGCAGGCATCGATGCAGAGGCCGCAATTGATGCACTCCAGCTGCGCGCCGTCGCGGATATCGATCCCCATGGGGCAGGCGGCGACGCATTGATTGCAGTCGATGCAGGACCCGCGGCCTTCCCAGGGTTGGCCTTTCTTGTGCGGACCGCGCGGCTCGCCCCGGTCGCGGCGATAGGTGACGCCCAGCGCCTCGGTATCCGTCATCGCGGCCTGGATGCGGGGCCAGGGACACATATAAGTGCAGACCTGTTCGCGCATCAGGCCGCCCAGTGAATAGGTGGTGAAGGCGAGACCGGCAATGGCGGCATAGTTGCCCAGGCTGGCGGCGCCCGTCACCAGTTGATGGAACAGGGTGGGAGCATCGTTGAAATAGAACACCCAGGCGCCACCGGTGCCCACCGCGAACAAAAGCCAGATGGCGTGTTTGGAAACGCGTTTTGCCACCTTGCCCGCCGTCCAGGGCGCCGCAGCCAGGCGAATGCGCGCGGCACGATCACCTTCGATGCGGGTCTCGACCCAGATGAAAAGATCGGTCCAGACCGTCTGCGGGCAGGAATAGCCGCACCATAAGCGCCCGAACAGCGCATTGATGAGAAACAGCGAGACTGCGGCCATGATCAAAAGGCCAGTGATGTAATAGACTTCCTGCGGCCAGATCTCGATGAAGAAGAAATAAAGCCGCTCATGCGCCAGATCGACCAGCACCGCCTGACCCGGCGCGCCCGGCCCGCGATTCCAGCGCAGCCATGGCGTCAGGTAATAGATGCTGAGCGTGATGGCCATCATCGCCCATTTCAGATTGCGATAGAGACCATCCACTTCCTTGGGATAGATGGGTATTCGCGATTTGAAGAGCTTGCGATTGGCGGCACTGTTGGACGCGACCGCATCCGACCGCGCGACCCCTTCGGCCGCCATGGTTGGCGCCAGAACGTCGTCGCCGCGCGAATTGCTGTGCCAGTCCATTTCCGCCGCTACTCTCCACCACCCAGATTGTGGACATAGACGGCCAGCGCCTTGATCTCTTCCGGCGACAGGCGTCCGCCCCAGGTGGGCATCTCGCCGCCATGACCGTTGGTGATCTGATCGGCGATGTCCTCCCGGTTCGACCCATAGAGCCATTCATTGTCGGTCAGGTTCGGCGCCCCCATGCTGCGGTTGCCCTTGCCGTCGGCACCATGACACATGGCGCAATTGTCGGCGAACAGCTTGGTCGCGCGCGCGACGGCCTTGGCATCGGCCGGACGCCCCGACAGATGGACCACATATTCCGTCAGGTTGCCGATCTCGACCGGCTTCAGCATCCCGTCATGGCCGAAAGCGGGCATTTGCGACTGGCGGGTGTCGGGGCTGGTCGAGCGGATGCCGACCGTGATGGTGTGCTGAATGTCGGAAAGCTTGCCGCCCCACAGCCAGACATCGTCATTGAGGTTGGGATAGGTGCGCGCGCCCTGCCCGCCCGCGCCATGGCATGGCGCGCAATTGTCGCCGAACAAGGTCTTGCCCGCCGCCATGGCGAATTGCTGCAGTTCCGGATTGCGCTGGATGTCGGCCAGGGACGCGTCGCGCAGCGCCGCCTCCTTTACCGAGCGCGCCGATTTCAGCGCCGCCACATTCGCGGTGACGTCATCGCGCTGCGAATGATTCAGCATGCCGTGAGTATAGCCGCTCAAGGTCGGCCAGGCAGGATAGACCACCCAATATCCGATCGCCCAGACGATGCAGGCATAGAAAATGCCCAGCCACCATTTCGGCATCGGCGTATCGAGCTCCTTGATACCGTCCCATTCATGGCCGGTGGTCTCGGTTCCCGAAACTTCGTCGACTTCTCTCTTGGCCATCAGTCTTCTTCCTTGAGAGGGATATATGCCGCCTTTTCGAAGCGCGCCCGGTTTTTGGGCCACCAGGCATAGGCAAAAGCGATCAGGAACATCAGGGTGAAATAGACCGCGCCCCAGCTTTGGGCGAAGGCCAGCACGTCTTCATAGGCCCAGCGTTCCATCATCACCTCCGGTTTTCCGGTGCGTCGGCGTGATAGGCCTTGAAGTCGATCAAGGTGCCCAGCATCTGCAGATAGGCGATCAGGGCCGCTCCTTCCGTCACCTCGGCACCATTGCCGCCGTCGAAATTGCGCGACTGCGCCTTGGCATAGCGCTTTTCGAACGCATCCACGCCGTCACCATTCGGATCTGCCTGCGCGATCAAATCGTCCTTGGCATGGGCAATCTGATCGTCGGTGTAGGGCACGCCCACTTCGCGATTGGTCTTCAGCAGGGCCTGCACGTCGCGATAGTCGAGCGGCGTGGAGAAAAGGAATTTGTAAGGCGGCATGATCGATTCGGGCACGACCGACCGGGGATCGATCAGATGTCCCTTGTGCCATTGATCCGAATATTTGCCGCCCACACGCGCCAGATCGGGGCCGGTGCGCTCCGAGCCCCACTGGAAGGGATGGTCGTACATGCTTTCCGCCGCCAGGCTGTAATGGCCATAGCGCTCCACCTCGTCGCGCAGGGTACGGATCTGCTGGCTATGGCAGACATAACAGCCTTCGCGGACATAGATGTTGCGGCCTTCCAGCTCCAGCGGCGTATAGGGCCGCATGCCCGACACTTTCTCCACCGTGCCGCCCACCCAGAAGAGCGGCGCGATCTCCACCGCGCCGCCGACCGCGATGACGCAGATGATGCCGATCAAAAGCAGGATCGAATTGCGTTCCAGCCAGGAATGATTCATCACGCCGCCTCCGCCGCCAGAACGGGCTGGGCCGCCGCAACCGGCTGGCCGCTTGTGGCCGTCTTCCACAAATTGAACGCCATGATCAGAGTACCGGTCAGAAAGAGCAGGCCGCCGATGGCGCGAATGATGTAATAGGGGTGCATGGCGAGCACGACTTCGGAGAAGGCGTATTCCAGGAAGCCGAACTCGTTATAAGCCCGCCACATCAGGCCCTGCATGATGCCCGCCACCCACATGGAGGTGATGTAGAGCACGATGCCGATGGTCGATATCCAGAAGTGCCATTCCACCAGGGCGTTGGAATAAAGCTTCTTCTTCCACAACCAAGGCACCAGGCAGTAGAGCGCGCCGAAACTGATATAACCGACCCAGCCCAGCGCGCCGGAATGGACATGGCCGATGGTCCAGTTGGTGTAATGGGAAAGCGCGTTGACTGCTTTCACCGACATCACCGGACCTTCGAAGGTGGCCATGCCGTAAAAGGCCACCGACACCACCAGCATGCGCAGCACCGGATCGGTGCGCAGCTTGTCCCAGGCGCCCGACAGGGTCATCAATCCGTTGATCATGCCGCCCCAGCTGGGCATCCACAGGATCACGGAGAATGTCATGCCCAAGGTCTGGGCCCATTCGGGCAGCGCCGTGTAGAGCAGGTGATGCGGGCCGGCCCAGATATAGATGAAGATCAGGCTCCAGAAATGGATGATGGAGAGCCGGTAGGAATAGACCGGCCGTTCCGCCTGTTTGGGGATGAAGTAATAAACGATGCCGAGAAAGCCGGCAGTGAGGAAAAAGCCCACCGCGTTATGGCCATACCACCATTGGGTCAGCGCATCCTGCACGCCGGAGAAAAGCGAATAGCTCTTGGTTTCCAGGAACGAGACCGGCATCGCCAGGTTGTTGACGATGTGCAGAACGGCGATGGTGACGATAAAGGCGAGATAGAACCAGTTCGCCACATAGATATGCGGCTCCTTGCGTTTCCAGAGCGTGCCCAGGAAGGTGAGGAGGTAGCAGACCCACACCAGGGTCAGCCAGATATCGGCGTACCATTCCGGCTCGGCATATTCGCGCGATTGGGAAATGCCTTCCAGATAGCCGGTTCCAGCCATCACAATGAAGATGTTATATCCCCACATCACGAACCAGGGCAGCGAACCGCCAAACAGCCGTGCCCGGCTTGTCCGCTGCACCGCATAAAAAGATGTGGTGATGAGGATGTTGCCGCCGAAGGCGAAGATCACCGCCGAGGTGTGAAGAGGCCGCATCCGGCCGAAATTGGTCCAAGGCAGATCGGGGAAATAGAGGAAGTGCGGAAAGCAGAGTTGCAGCGCGATGATCACGCCCACCAGCATTCCGGCGATGCCCCAGAAAGTGGACGCGATCACGCCTGCCTTGATCACTGCATCGGCATAGAAATTCTTTTCGTCGGCTGGTGTGCGGCCGACATAGGTTTTCATGTACCAGGCGCCGAACGCGGCCATGCAGGCCCCGAACGTCCAGGCCTGCATCACCATCCGCGGATCGGGCGAGCGTGCCGCCTCGACGATGGCGGCCAGCAGGCCCAGGAAGATCACCAGCGGCACGAAATAGTGATCCAAACGCCAAGGCGATTGTGCGGTTTTCGCTTGCGTGATTTGCATGGCTTGCCTTCCCTACGGCTCAGACTTTTTCGGCGGCGTCGCGGTCCATACCCAACTCACCACCGGATGCCGACGCCGACGCCGACCAGCCAGGGGTCGAGCGTGGCGGGAGCGCGCACGGCACCCCCTGCGGCCTTGATAGTGGTGGAAAGGAACAGCTTCTTGACGTCCACATTCAGGAAATAGGGTCCATCGCCTACGGGAATGTCGGCGCCTGCCTGAAGGGCCCAACCCACATTGTTGGCGAATGAGATATTGGGCAGCGCGCTGCGCGCGTCGAAAAAGACCGTGTAATTGATGCCCGCGCCGACATAGGGGCGGATGGCGCCATTGGGATCGAAGTGATATTGCGCCGTTACCGTGGGGGGCAGCAGCCAGACGCTTCCGACGGGCCCCGCGACGCTGTTGCTCACCGAATGCTTGGTGACCGCGGCAATGGCCTCGACCGCGATATTGGGCGTGAGGAAATAAGTCAGGTCCGCTTCCGGCACGGCCGAATCCGTCACCTTCGTGGTTCCGCCGATGTTGACGCCATTAATGGCGATTTTGGCGGATGGCGAAGGCAGCACGCCCACGCCGCGCAAGCGAAGCTGAAAATGCCCGGCCGGACCGGTATTGGCGTCGTCCGCCCAGGCTGCATTGCCCAAGCCGCCAAGACCGCAGAGTGCCAGGCCAGCCAGAAGTCCAGATTTGATAAGAACGCGCATGAAAGCCCCTCATGGTCCTGGCCCCTTCTTAGGGGCGGCGCACAAAACGCCCTTGATCCGGATCAACCCGGCCCATATCGCGCGGTCGCAGGGACGCCGCGCGGCGAAAGGACGCGTTTGTTCCGGATCAATCCCCGATGCGCCGATGGCCGCTTTTCTGGGCGCCGCCAAGGAAAGCGACATGCCCACGATCTCGGACGTATTTTCCGCCCAGGTGCCGCGCTATACGAGCTATCCCACCGCGCCCCATTTCAGCGATGCCGTGGGGCCTTCAATCTATCGCGAATGGCTGGCGGAACTACCGCGGGACGTGCCTCTCTCGCTCTACCTGCACATTCCCTTTTGCGACACGCTTTGCTGGTTTTGCGGCTGCCACACCTCGGTGGTGAATCACTACACACCGGTGCGCGACTATTGCGCCCTGCTGGAAGAAGAGATCGTGCTGGTCGCCCAGGCCCTGACCGGGCGCCACGCCGTGCGGCACATTCATTTCGGCGGCGGTTCCCCCACCATGCTCGATCCGGCGGATATCAGACGCCTGGGCGAGCGCTTGCATGCGCATTTCGATATTCTTCCCGATGCCGAGATCGCGATCGAAGCGGACCCGCGCGGCCTGACGGAGCGCGTGGTGGAAGCCTTTGCCGCCATCGGCGTCAATCGCGCCAGCATCGGCGTGCAGGACTGCAATCCGCAGGTCCAGCGCGCCATCAACCGCATCCAGGGCGACCAGGAAACGGTGCAGGCGATCGCGCTGCTGCGCCGGGCCGGCGTTCGCAGCATCAACATCGATCTGCTCTACGGGCTTCCCCACCAGACCCTGCAAAGCTGGAAGGAAACGCTCGATTTCGCGCTCACACTCGACGCCGACCGTCTGGCGGTTTTCGGCTATGCCCATGTTCCCAGCTTCAAGAAGCACCAGGCGCTGATCCCCGCCGACAAGCTGCCGGACATCGAGACGCGTTTCGGGATGGCGGAACAGGCCCGCGAAACGCTTTGCGCCCACGGTTATACGGCTATCGGCCTGGACCATTTCGCCAAGCCCGGCGATTCCCTCGCCCAGGCCAAGACTCAGGGCCTGCTCTGCCGGAATTTCCAGGGCTATACGACGGACCGGGCCGAAAGCCTGATCGGGTTGGGCGCTTCGGCCATCGGATCCCTGCCCCAGGGTTATGTGCAGAATGCCGCCGCCGTGCCCGCTTATCGCGTGCTGCTGGCGGATGGAAAGCTGCCGGTCACGCGCGGGATTCGTCTCAGCCAGAGCGATCGCATGCACCGGGATGCGATCCAAAGCCTGATGTGCGACATGAGCGTCGATCTGGATGCCGTCGCCCGCTCCTATGGCCTTGACCGCGAAGCCTTCCGCGACACGTTCGGCAATCTGGAGCGGCTGGCGCAGAGCGGGATCATCTCGGTTCAGAACGGCCGGGTTGCCATGATGCCCGAATGGCGGTCGGCCGTCCGTATCGCCGCGGCGGCCTTCGATCGCTATCTGCCCGCGGGCAAGGCGCTCCATTCCTTGTCGGTGTAGACAGCACGGTACGCGCTTGATCAAGCGCAAGGCCGCACATCCGCCGCGCCCCTAACCTGACCGGGGAATAAGAGGAAGCGTCAATGCAGACCGGATTGACCACCATCACCCGTTACGACCGCGTTGCCATTTTCCTGCATTGGGCCATCGCCTTTTTGATCGCCATCGCCTTTCTGCTGGGCCTGACGGTGGACGATTTTCCCAAAGCCTATAAGGATGCGGTGGTGAACGCCCATAGCCTGCTGGGCCTGGGTGTCCTGCTCCTCACCTTGATGCGGATCGGCTGGCGCCTCGGGCATCCTCCGCCGCCTCCACCGAAAAGCATGGGCACCTGGATGGAGCGACTTTCGAAGCTGACGCATTCCCTGCTTTACCTCCTCATGCTGGCGGTTCCGTTGATCGGCCTGCCCACGCTTTTCTACCGGGGGCGCGGCCTGGATTTCGGATTGATTCAGTTGCCGGCCTTCCTTGCCCGCACGCCCGAGATTTTCCGTCCCCTCACCGAGCTGCATGAACTTGGCGCCTATGCCCTGATCGGGCTGGCGGCGGGTCATGTTGCCGCCGCGCTGTATCACCAATGGATTCTGCGCGACGCGCTGATCGCCCGCATGATGCCGGGACGCGGCCTGGAGGGCTCGACATGAGCATCCGCCAGACCCTGCTCCATGTTCCCACTTTTCCCGATCCGGCAGGGGACCAGCTTCTGGAAGGCGGGGTCGCCATCGCCGCGCTTTTGGGCAGCGCCTTGACGGCCCAGGTACCTCAGCTCAACAGCGATCCGTCAAGCTTTCGCCCGATGATGGGCGGCTTCGTCGCCGACTATATGCAGGTGATGGCGGAGATCGCCGCCGACAGCGAAAAGAATGCCGGCAAGGCTTGCGAAAAACTGACCGAGCTTTGCCGCCGTAAGAAGGTGGCGCTGGAACTGCGGCGCGGTCTTACCCGCCTCGACATGCCGGTGCAGGAGATGGTCGATCTGGCCCGCCTGCACGATCTGACCATTTTTCCCGCGCCCGGACCCGAGGCTCTGGATTATCGCCTCGTCCATGCCGCGATCTTCCAATCGGGCAGCCCGTTGCTGCTCCTGCCTGCTGGCCGGCCCCTGGTGCGGGCAGCTGCCGCTGTCGTTGCGATGATTGCCTGGTGGCCGACGTGCACCCCATCAAAGGTTCCGATCGCCACCGCGGAGGGTGTCAACATGCAATCCAGGTCGCGGTAGAGCCTCATGATTCACGCCGCACGAATTGATGGATCCGCACCCCCATCAGGGCCAGCGCGCCGAAATAGGTTGCCGCGGCGAGCGGCACAATCCACGCCAGTTGGAGCACACGCTCCGCAAGCGCGAACGAGAACCATCGCGACCCCGAGGTGAGTCCCTGTGCGCCGCCCACTGCGAACCAGAGAACGCCCAGCATCAGGTAGAGCGCAACCACCACCTTGAGCGTGAATGCACCCCAATGCGGCTCCGGAAGGTAGATGCCACGCTTCTTGAGGAGCCACAGCAGCATCCCGGCATTGAAGAGAGCGCCAATGGAAATGGTGAGGGCAAGCACGGCGTGCTGCATGCCGGCAACCCAGGGTGGCAACAACAACAGGCAGAACGCATTGCCCAGTTGCGTGATGACTAGCGCGGCGGCAGCGACCTTCATGGGTGTCTTGACGTCCTGGCGGGCGTAGAACCCGGGTGCCAGCACCTTGACCGCAATGATGCCGAGAAGCCCTACGGTGTACCCCCAGAGCGCCAGGCGGGTCGCCATCACGTCGGCCCGCGCAAACTCGCCATGCCAGAACATCGTGCAGAGGAGCGGCACCGCCAGCACCGTGAGGCCCACCGCGGCAGGCAGGGCGAGGAGGACGGTGAGCCGGAGCCCCCAGTCGATCAGCCTGGAGAACTCGGCTGGCTCAGCAGCCGCGCTGTGCTTCACGAGCGATGGCAGGATGACGGTGCCGAGTGCGACGCCAAGCAGGGCAGTCGGAAACTCCATGA
>CALMGU010000022.1 GCA_937865685.1 uncultured Alphaproteobacteria bacterium
GCGTGAAGCCTTCGCGGAAAGCCGAGCCCAGCAGCACTTTGTCACCCACCACGATGGGCGCGGCGTGCAAGCCGATTTCACCCGTGGTCAGATCGGGCTCGATCTTCTGGTCGTCATCCGCCTTCAGATCAACCGAACCATTGTTGCCGAAGCTGGGAATGCGCTGGCCGGTCTTGGCGTCCAGCGCGATCAGTTGGTAGCCCGGCGTGACATAGAGAATGCGGGCTTCCTTGCCGTCGCTCCAATAGGAAAGGCCGCGGCCCGACAGCTGGCGGGGGGCGGCGGCGCCGCGCGCGCCTTCCTTTTCGCCATGGACCCAGAGAAGCTCACCCGTCACCGCGTCCAGCGCGATCACCCCGCGCCGCGAACCGGCGGTGGCGTAGACGACCCCACCGACTTCCAGCGGCGTGCCTTCCAGCTTGAATTCGGGCCGATTGCCGATGTTGTCGGTCTTGAAACGCCAGGCCACTTCCAGCTTGGAGAAGTTGGACGCATTGATCTGGTCCAGCGGCTTGAACCGGCTGCCGGTGATGTCGGCGTTATAACTCGACCAGTCCACATTCTGGCCGGTCTGGGCAAAAGCCATATGCCCGCCCAAAAGCAGTGCCGTCAGGCCCGCACCGGCAATCAAACTCTTCAACATTCGTTTCCGCCCCTTCACGGTGGTTGTCACTTGAACTCTGATGTCAGGCATCTCTGATGGAATGGCGGCCGGCTTTTGCAGCCCGCGATCGCTCAATGCGCGTCAACGAAGTGCGTCTCTGCGCTTTCCAAGCGATTTGAAGCACGGCTTCGACGCTTTGCGTATCCACCCTTTTTGAGACGCGCCCTTCCACCAAGTCGCGGGCAATCTCATCTCGAACGGGACCCCTGTAAAGGCGAGCAACCCAGATATTGCAGTGCACCATGAGGAATGGGAGGGATGAAGTTTCGCCAATGTCGGCGCATGACCCGTAACATCCTGATATTGCTCATATAAGTCAGCGCGGGAGGTGGTATGAAGGCCCTTGCGAGAAAGCGCCGCAGAGGGCTGGTTCGGGAATAACGGGGGCCGCGTTTTTTATAAAGAAGCGACCCGATGATGCGGCGCTGCAACTTCCCGAAATTGCCGGCGACAGCATAGTATCCCGCGTCGCTAGGGAGAATGATCCGTGCAGAATAAGAATGAGAATCCCGTCAGCCGCCGCGCGCTATTGAAGCTGATCGGCACCACGGCCGGCACCGCCATGATGTACGAAACCATGGTGGCGATGGGTTATGCGGGAACTTCGGATTTCAACAATCCGATCAAATTGTCCGGCGATGTGAAAGGCGCCACCGTGCTGGTCCTCGGTGCGGGCCTTGCGGGCATGACCGCGGCCTATGAACTGCGCAAGGCCGGCTACAAAGTGCAGGTTCTGGAATATAACGACCGGCCCGGGGGACGGAACTGGTCGCTCTATGGCGGCGACAGCTATACCGAAATGGGCGGCGTCACCCAGAAGATCACGTTCGACAAGGGCCTTTATTTCAATCCCGGCCCCTGGCGCATTCCCTATCACCATCGCGCGTTGCTGCATTACTGCAAGGAATTCGGGGTGCAGCTCGAATCCTTCAACATGGTCAACTACAATGCCTATGTGCATTCGACCAAGTCGTTCGGCGGCAAACCCAAGCGCCACCGCGAAATCCAGGCGGATTTCGACGGTTATCTGGGCGAGATGCTGGCCAAGGCCACGGCGCACGACAAGCTTGATGCGCCGCTGACCAAGGACGAGAAGGACGGCCTCCTTCAGGTGCTGCGCTTCTGGGGCGCGCTGGACAAGAATTACGAATACAAGAAAAGCGAAATGGCCAGCAACATGCGCGGCTTCAAGGTCGATCCGGGCGGCGGGTTGGCGCCGCTGCCGGTCGATTCCGATCCCATCCCGATGAAGGAACTCTTCAATTCGCAGATGTGGTTCTCGGTCATCGCGGGCAAGATCTATGAATTCCAGACGCCGATATTCCAGCCGGTTGGCGGCATGGGCATGATCGGCAAGGCCTTTGGCCAGCAGCTGACCGGCGCGATCAAATACAATTGCAAGGTCACCGGCATTCAGCAGGACGGCAACGGCGTCACCGTCACCTATATCGATTCCAAGACCGGCGGCGCGCCGCAAAAAGCCACCGCCAAATGGTGCGTTTGCACCATTCCCGCCACCATTCTGGGTCAGATTCCCATGAATGTGGGCGGGCCGATGCGGAATGCGATCAACTCCCTCTCCTACGACGCGGCCTATAAGGTCGGCTTGGAATTCAAGCGCCGCTTCTGGGAAGAGGATGACGGCATCTATGGCGGCATCACTTATACTGACCAGCCGATCTCCAACATCAGCTATCCTTCGACGGATTATCACCGCAAGGGCGGCGGCGTGCTTCTGGGCGGCTATATCTTCTCCGACAGCCCGCGCACCTATGAATTCGAGGCTCTGTCGGCGCCCGAACAGATCAAGGCCGCCCTGGACCAGGGCGCCAAGATCCATCCGCAATATATGAAGGAATATAAGAGCGGCGTGGGCGTGTCCTGGCATCGCGTGCCTTGGACCTTGGGCTGTTCTGGTCGCTGGACGGAAGCCAACCGCGCCAAGAATTACAACAATCTCTGCGCCATCGATGGGCGCATCGTGCTGGCGGGCGAGCATGCTTCGCGCCTGCCCGCATGGCAGGAAGGCGCGGTGACATCGGCGCTGGATGCCGTCGGCCGCCTGCATAAACGGGTGCTGTCGGCCTAGGAGCGACGGCCAGGAAAAGTGTGAAGCGCCGGAACGGCGCGCAACGGTTTTCCGTTGGCCGCGCGACCAAACAAAAAGGGCGGGAGATATTTTCTCCCGCCTTTTTTGTTTTCTACTGCACGCAAGACTTGGCGGAATCAGCGATCCAGGCTTCGCACTGGGCGAGGCTGAGATAGCCTTGCGGCGTGCCCGGCGCGTTGGGGTCGGTGCCTACCGGCTGCTGCAGATCTTTCAGCGGCATTCTGTTTACGCCATCGATGATCCTGGCATAGGCACGCGTCACCGCCGCCAGTCCCGGCGCGGATACCACATCAGGCGAATCACTGGCCGTGTGCATGTTGGCGAAATCATTGGACTGGGCCACCACGCCGGGAACAAACCAATAGAAGCGGCCCAGATCGCCGGCGGGCGGACGAGCGCTGGCTTCCGACCAGATCGGCACGCCGAATTCGCGGAATGCGTCTTCCGCTATTTTCTGCAGATGAGGCCGCGACGCGCCGCCGCCATACCATTCCAGCGGCACGCCCGCCGTGGTCGATCCCGCGGTGCCGCCATGGGTCATCACTTCGGCGGGATGCTCCGCATTGATCATCAGCGCCGTCTTGGAGAAAAACTTGTCCCGGTTGGCCACCAGCCATTCGCGGCCAAAACCGCCGGGCTTGATCTGGTGATGGCCGTCCATGCCCAGGAAAATGATGGTACGGCGGCGCTGGCTTTTGGGGATCCTGGCGAAATGTTCCGCCAGTCCCAGCATGGTCGCGACGCCACTGGCATTGTCGCCCGCGGCATCGAAGAATCCGTCGCGATGGGCGATGACATAAATCGTCTCATCCGTCGCCCCCGGCAAAGTGCCCCACACCAGATAGGATTTCTGATCCGGCGTCCATTTGGCGTCGAGACGGATTTTGACATGCAGCGCGGCCGAAGCGCCAATCATATCGCGGAGCGCTTCGCCATCCTCGGTGCCGAGATTGAAGGTCGGCACCTTGGTGTAGGCGCGATAGGATTGCGCACTATAATTCCCGCCCCGCAGATCGGTGGACAGAATCGCGGCGGCGCCATGATCTTCGGCGCGCTTGATGATATCCGCCGGCCCTGCCTGATAGCTGGCCGGAACCTTGACCAGAAGGATCGCCTTGCCGCGCACATCGCGGGCCGCGAAATCGGCCTCGCTGCCCAGACCTACATAGACGACTTCAAGATCCAGTTCTTTGCCGTCCGTTCCGGAGCTGGCATAGGCCGGCTCCGCCGACGCAATCGGGATGGACTTTCCGCTCGCAACCGCCGTTATCGACCAGGTTTCGGCCGCCCATTGCGGGGCGAAGAAATTGACCGTCTGCAGCCGGGTTTCCAGCCCGATCTGCTTGAATTTGGCCCGCAACCACGCAGCGTCTTCGACATCGGCGGAAGTCCCCGCAAGGCGGCCCCAGAATTGCGGATGCCCGCTGTCCCGGTAGCGCCGCGCGATGTCGGCCTGCTCGGCCACATATTGCCAAAGATGCTTGCCATCGATCGCGGCATAGCTTGCATCTTTGGCAGGCGCGGCATGACCGAATGAACCGCTGAGAAGAATTGCGGCGACCGATGCCATCAGGCAGAATTTCGCCATACCGCTCTTTCTCAGTTGTTATCCGGTAAAGCGTAACAAACATACTCGCCGGAATAATTGCCGCCGCTGATGGCGACGATGATGTATTGCTTGCCATTGACCATATAGGTCATCGGCGTGCCGGATTGCGGCGCCGGCATCAACACCGCCCCAACTTCCTTCCCGTCTTTCTGATCGTAAGCGCGCAGCATCGCTCCGCGCGGATGATCGGGACCATTGGTGAGCACGCCTTCGCCCGCGATCACCAGATTCTTCGTCACCAGGGTGCCGATATTGTAGGTGGTCTGGCCGGTGCGGGGGATGGTCATGCCCTTCAGCGCGGGATTGTTGCGCACCACATCCGGCGTTTCGCCATGCGGGATCTGCCATTTGAAATCGCCCGTATCCAGATTGATGGCGGTGATGGTGGCATAAGGCGGCTTGATGATGTTCATGCCCTCCACCGTCCAGCTCTGGCTGTTGCCGTCACCGGCCGGGCGCGGCGGCGCCTTGACCAGCGGCGCATCCGCGCCGGAGCCCGCCCCGCCCGTGCCCACCATCTCGATCCGGTTGCCCGCGATGCCTTCGATATAGCGCATGTCCGACAGGCCCGGCGGAGGCGGCACCACGCCGATGGGTTCGAAGCAGGAATTGCAGGCGAACAGGAACGCGGTATGAGTCTCCGGATTGAAGGAGCCGCCCGGCCAGTTGGTGCCGCCATTGCCGCCGCCCAAAGTGAGAATGCCCTTTGGCCCCGGCAGTCTCGACAGCACCGGCGGCGAGAACACCGGCCCCATCTTGTAATCCTTCACCATCTCCAGCGCCTTGGCCTTCAAGGCAGGCGTGAAGTCGATCAGATCGTCATTCGACACGCCGTTGCGCGAATAGGCTTTGGGCTTGGTGGGGAAAGGCTGGGTGGGCGCATACCATTCGCCGGGCACATCGCCTTTCTCGACTTTCTTTTCCGGAATCGGCCAGACCGGCTTGCCGGTGGTGCGGTCCAGCACATAGAGCCAGCCTTGCTTGGAAGGCTGCGCCACCGCCTTGATCGCGCGTCCGCCCACAGTGATGTCCATCAGCATGGGCGCGGCGGAGGCATCCATGTCCCACAAGGGATGATGGACCATCTGATAATACCATTTGAGCTTGCCGGTATCGAGATCGACCGCCACCACACTTTCGCCGAACAGGTCGGGACCGGGACGATAGCCGCCATAAAAATCGCCGGTGGGCGATTCCACCGGCAGATAGGCGGTGTTGAGTTCGCGGTCGACCGTGATCTGGTTCCACACGCCGGTATTGCCGGTATTGTCGGCAGTACCATCGAACCAGGTGTCGTAACCGAACTCGCCTTTCTTGGGGATGGTGTGGAAGGTCCAGAGCCGTTTGCCGGTGCGCGCGTCATAGGCGCGGACGTAACCCTTGTTGTTGCGGTAGGTGGCGGGGGTGAAGCCTTCGCGGAAGGCCGCGCCCACCAGCACGATATTGCCCGCCACCGTGGGGGCGGCATGCAGCCCAACCTCGCCGGTTTCCAGATCGGGCCGGATTTCCTGGTCGAAATCCTTTTTCAGATCGACGATGCCGTGCTCGCCGAAACCCGGCACCGGCTGGCCGGTCTTGGCGTCCAGCGCCACCAGGCGATAGCCCGGCGTGACATACAAAATGCGCGCCTCGTTCCCGTCGCTCCAATAGGACAATCCGCGCCCCGACAGCTGACGGGGGGCGGCGCCGCCGCGCGCGCCTTCCTTTTCGCCATGCACCCAGAGCAGCTCGCCCGTCACCGCATCCAGCGCCACCACGCCTCGCCGCGAACCGGCGGTGGTGTAGATCACCCCGCCGATTTCCAGCGGCGTGCCTTCCAGCTTGAATTCCGGACGATTGCCAATGTTGTCGGTCTTGAACCGCCATACCACTTCCAGCTTGGAAAAGTTGGAGGCGTTGATCTGATCCAGCGGCAGGAAATGGCTTGCGGCCAGATCGGCGCCATAGTGCCGCCATTCCACATTGGCGCCGGTCTGCGCCATCGCGCTGCCCGCCAGCAAGGCGGCCAAGCCAGTACCCAGAATCAAGGATTGCTTTTTATTGATTGTCATGTCGGTTCCCCCTTCTGCCATCATGCCTTTTTGTTTGGAGAAGAAAAGTATTTCCGATGCTGCATCTGCGAGTGATTTTCGATAGAAGGTATAATGTCGCGAAACGCTGCGCCGGAGCGCCATCGTGCTGAACACGCCCTTCATTCCCGTCAGCGCGCCGGTGCACCGGCGCCGCCTCACCCGGCTGGAGACCGCATTCATCGCGCGGCGCAATGTGCTGGAGATCATTCCCAGCTTCGCCTATCGCCAGCCCATCGTGTCCGGCGACATTCTGGTGCGCTGGCACATGCTGGCCGATCCCGCGGGCATGAAGCGGGTGATGCTGGACAATCTGGCCAATTATCCCAAATCGGAAATCATGCGCCGGATGCTGCGCCCGGCCATCGGCGAAAGCCTGTTCAATGCGGACGGCCCCGACTGGAAATGGCAGCGCCAGGCGGTGGCGCCCGTCTTCACCCATCGCAATGTGGTGGCCCTGGCCCCGGCCATGACCGTCACCGCCGAGCGCGCCATCGCGCGGCTCAGGCAAAGCGGCGGGCGGGCGGAGCTGGTCAAGGAAATGCTCACCGCCACTTTCGATGTGATCTGCGATGTGGCTTTGTCGGGGCGCGAGCATTTCGACAGCGAAACTTTCGCCAAGGCCATCACCCAATATTTCCAGACCGCGGGCCGCGCCTCGCTGCTGGATTTCCTGGGCTTTCCCGAATGGTTTCCCCGGCCGGGCGAATTGCTGGCCGGCTCCTCCGTCCGCACCATGCATTCCATGGTGGCCGCCGCCATCGAAGCGCGCCGCAACCATGCCACCGGCAAAGCCGACGATCTGCTCGACTATATGCTGGCCGCGCAGGACCCGGAAACCGGCCAGCGCATGAGCCCGCAAGACCTGATTCACAATATGCAATTCTTCATCGTCGCCGGTCACGAGACCACGGCGCTGGCGCTGTCCTGGGCGCTTTATCTTCTGGCCAATTCGCCGGAGCAGCAGCTCCGGGCGCGAGCGGAAGTGGCGGCGCAATTGAATGGCCGAACCGCCGAGGCATCCGATCTGGCGGCGATGCCTTTCATTCAGCAGGTGCTGGAAGAAGCGATGCGGCTTTATCCGCCGGTCGGCCTTCTGGCTCGCAACGTGCTGGCGGAAGATGAGCTTTGCGGCCGGGTGATGAAGCCCAACGATATTCTCTTCCTGCCCATCTGGGCGCTGCACCGGCACGAACTGTTATGGGACCGCCCGGAGATGTTCGATCCGGACCGTTTCGATCCCGGCAAGGGGCCGAAGCGGGACAAGTATCAGTATCTTCCCTTCGGCGCGGGCCCGCGCGTTTGCGTGGGCGCCAACTTCGCCATGATGCAGGCCGGGATCATCCTGGCCAGCCTGATTCAACGTTTCCGTTTCCGTCCCAGCCAGCCCGCGCCGCATCCGGTGATGACCATGACCGTGCGGCCGGAGCCCGGTGTCTTTCTCGAACTCCAAGCCATTGAATAAGGCGGAATATTTCAGCCTTGCGCCTTTGCCTTGGGGAACGCGCCGCGCATGGCGGACTTAGCCTTGATGCGCTAACGTCCGCGCGCTGAATTCAGCCAGGAGGGTAACGTGGAAGACAATAAGCATGACGTTTCACGCCGCGACTTCACCGCCTTGTCGGTGGCAGCCGGTTTGACGGCTGCCGCCGGCTCGGCCCAGGCCGCGATGGCGGTGACCGAAACCGACGTGACCATCAAGACGCCGGACGGCACCTGCGACGCCGCCTTCATCCGCCCCGCTTCGGGCAAGCATCCGGGCGTTCTGATCTGGACCGACATTTTCGGCCTGCGTCCCACCTTCCGCGACATGGCCAAGCGGCTTGCCGGCGAAGGCTATTCGGTGCTGGTGCCCAATCCCTTCTACCGCACCCAGAAGGCGCCGGTGATCGACGATGCCAGCAAGTTCGATTTTGCCGCGCCCGCCGATCAGGCGAAGATGAAGCTTTGGACCACGCCGATCAATGAAGCGGGCGCGATCGAACGCGATGCCGCCGCCTATATCGGCTTTCTGGACAAGCAGAAGGAAGTCGATACCGCCAAGAAGATCGGCACCCAGGGCTATTGCATGGGCGGTCCCCTGGTGTTCAAGACCGCCGCGGCGATCAACAACCGCGTGGGCGCGGGCGCGACCTTCCATGGCGGCGGTCTGGTCACCGACAAGCCCGACAGCCCGCATCTGCTGATCCCCAAGATGAAGACGCACATGCTGATCGCCATCGCCTCCAATGACGATGCCAAACAGCCCGATGCCAAGGACAAGCTGAAAGAGGCTTTCGCCAGCGCCAAGGTTCCGGCGGAAGTGGAAGTCTATGCCGGCACCTTGCATGGCTGGTGTGTGCGCGACATGCCGCTGAGCGCGGGCAAGCCGATCTACAATCAGCCCGACGCGGAGCGCGCCTGGGGCCGGCTGCTCAATCTCTACAAGACCAGCCTGGTCTGAGCTTTCACCCGGTGAAATGAAAAACGGCGCTCCATCGGGGCGCCGTTTTTGTTTGAACGATCACCCGATCGGGAAACTAGTGGCCGCCGCCCATCTTCATGGGGGCGAGTTTCGGCTTGGGCATCAGCCAGACACCGGCGGACACGCAAGCCAGGATGATCGCCACCACGCCGAACACCTGATTGGTGCCCAGCATCACGCTTTGGGTCTGGACGATACCGTCCAGCGACATCAAAGCTTGCTGATGGCCCTGCCCCGCGGCCTGCATCTGCGCCAGGACCTTGGGCGCGTTGTTGAGCGATCCGGCGATATCGACATGGCTCGCCGCGGTGGAATCGCGCCAGGCAAAAACGATCACGCCGGTGGCGAAGGCGCCCGCCATGGTGCGCAGGAAGTTGATCAGACCGGCCGCCGAAGCGGTTTCTTCGGGCCTCACCGCACCCATCGACATGCTCATCATCGGCAGGAAGAACAGCGGCATGCCCAAGCCCAGCGCCATCTGCGCCGGCACAAGCCCCCAGAAGCTGATGTCGGTGTTGAAGGTGGTGCGCCAGAAGGTATCCAGCGCCACCAGACCAAGACCCAATGACATCAGGAAGCGGGGATCGACCTTGCCGATCAGATTGGCCACGATGGGCGCCAGGAACAGCGCGACCAGGCCGTTGAAGGCCATCATCTGCCCCGCCGTGGTGGCGGTGTAGCCCATCGATGTCTGCAGCCAGAGCGGGATCAGCACGATCGAGCCCATGAATGAGCCGAAGGTGAACAGCAGCGCCACCGCCGACAGCGCGAAACTTCGATAGCGGAAGATTCGCAAATCCACGATGGGATGCTCGTCGGTCAATTCCCAGGCCAGGAACGAGACGAAGCCGACCAGGGCGATGATCGCCAAGGCGACGATGAAGTTGGACGCGAACCAGTCGTCATTCTCGCCATTGTCCAGCATGATCTGGAGCGCGCCCACCCAGATGATCAGCAGCGCCAGGCCGACATAATCGATCGGCTTCTTCACGGTCGGGGTTTCGAATTGCGACAGGGTGCGCAGGACCAAAGTGGTGCAGATGACCGCGATCGGCACGTTGATATAGAACGCCCAGGGCCAGCCCCAGGTATCGGAGAAGAGCCCTCCCAGCACCGGTCCCGCGATCGGGCCCAGAATGGTGGTCATGGTCCAAAGACCCAGCGCCATGTTGCGTTTTTCCGCCGGCGCGATGCGCAACAGCAAAGTCTGCGACATGGGCATCAAGGGACCGCCCGCCAGGCCCTGCATCACGCGGACCGTAACCAGCATGGGCAGCGAGGTGGCGAGTCCGCACAGCATGGAACAGATGCCGAAAGCCAGCGCGGCGGTGGAAAATACCCGGACCGGACCGAAGCGTTCCGCCAGCCAGCCGGTGAGCGGCACCATCACCGCTTCCGCCACCGCATAGGAGGTGATGGCCCAGGTGCCTTCGCTGACCGACACCGCCATGCTCCCGGCGATGTGGGGAACCGAGACATTGACGATGGTCATGTCCAGCACGGCCATGAAATTGGCCATCGCCAGGGTGGCGATGCCGGCCCACAACAGTCCCCCCTGCAGGGGAGCCGGACCGCTTCTTGCCACTGCGCCGCTGGCCGACATGACGAGACCCTTAGTTGGAGAGGCGGATCTTCGCCGTCATCGAAAGCCCGACCCTAAGCGGATGGTCCGCCAGTTCCTTGGAATCCAGCGCGATGCGCACCGGCAGGCGCTGTACCACCTTGATCCAATTGCCGGTGGCGTTCTGCGCGGGGATCAACGAGAAAGCCGCGCCCGTGCCGCCGCCCAGGCCAACCACATGGCCGTGATAGACCACGCCCGAACCATAGAGATCGGAGGTCAGCGTGACGTCCTGCCCGGCGCGCACGCCTTCAAGCTGGCTTTCCTTGAAATTGGCATTGACATAGGCCAGCGCCAGCGGCGTCACCGTCATCAGGGCCGCGCCGGCCTGAACGCGTTGACCCACTTGGGCGGTATTCTGGGCCACCACGCCATCCATGGGCGCGCGGATCACGGTGCGGTCCAGATCGAGCTTGGCGCGGTCGAGCGCAACCTTGGCGGCCAGCACATCCGGATTTTTTGCCGCGTCGCCGCTGGAGACCAGCGCCTTCTGCGCCGCCAGCTGCTGCTGCGCCTGGGTCATCGCCGCTTGCGCCGTGGACCGCGCATTGCTGGCGACCGTCATCTCGTCGCCAGACACCGCGCCGGTCGCGGCCAAGGCCGCGCGCCGCTTGTAATCGATATTGGCGCGCTCCACGTCGGCCTGGCGCTGCGCCACCATGGCCTGAGCGCTGGCGACATTGGCGTAATATTGCGACACGCGCTGCTCGGCCAGGCGAAGATTGGCTTCGGCTTGCGCGACGGCCAATTGTGCGTCGGCCGGATCGATCGTGGCGAGCACGTCGCCCTTCTTCACATGATCGGTGTCACGCACCGGCACGCTGGCGATGGTGCCGTCGACCCGCGGCGTGATCTGCGCCGTGGTCGCCTGCACATAGGCATTGTCGGTCGTCACATAATAGCGCCCGATCAGGAAGTACCAGCCGCCAACCAGAAGTGCCACCAGGGCGATGGCGCCGCCCAGGATCATGAAGATCATGCTGCGCTTGCGCATGCGAGTGCCGCCCTGCGAGGCCGGCTGCATGCCGGCGGAAAGAGTCTGGTCTGTCACGATCTATTCTCCCGTCCGCGCAACACGCTGTTGCGCGTCATATTGAAATCCACCGCCCAGGGCACGGATAAGCGTAACATCCTGCACGAAAGCGCGCGCCTGAAGATCGGCGACGGCCCGGCGCTGGGTCACCAGCGTGTCTTCCGACGTCAGGACATCGAGATAGCGCGAAAGCCCGGCGCCATAGCGCTGCTGCGCCACGCGATAGGCGTCTTCGCTGGCGGCGAGCGCCGCGCGCGAATGTTCCAATTCCTTGGCCAGTTCGCGTTGGTTGGCCAAGGCATCGGCGACTTCGCGCAAGGCCGTGGTCAAAGTCTGATCATAGGTCGCGACCGCTTCGTCATATTGGGCGCGCGCGCCGCGATAAGCGCCTTCGATCCGCCCGCCATCGAAGATCGGCAGCGAAATCGCCGGACCGATCTGGCCGATCAAGGAGGCCGGGCTGATCAGGTCTTTGATGCCGAAGGACTGATAGCCGACATAACCCGTAAGATTGATGTTGGGATAGAAGTCGGCATGGGCCGCATCGATCCTTTTGGCCGCGGCCGTGGCGCGCAAGCGCGCGGCCACCACATCGGGACGGCGCCCGATCAGATTGGCGGCCAGATTGGCCGGCACGCCGAACGCTTTCAATTTGGGGCTGGCCGGCAGTGCGATGTCGAGACCACGGTCGGGACCTTTGCCCAGCAAGGCAGCGATCTGGTTGCGCGCGAGCGCGATCTGGCCATCGATGCGGTCTAGTTCCGCTTCCGCCGCAAAACTGCGTGATTTGGCTTCCGAAACCGTGCTGGTATTTTCCAGCTGCTGGGTGAGACGCTGATTTAGCAAATCCGCGCTCTGTCTGCGCACATTCAGCGCATCCGCCGCCGCTTCGCGGTCGGCGGCCAGCTGCACCAGACCGGCATAGGCATTGGCGATGGCCGAAGACAGTGTGAGCTTGGCCGCCGCCAGATCGACCCGCGCGGCATCGGCTTCCGAGGTGGCCGCCGCGAATGTCGCGCGGTTCTTGCCGAAAAAATCCGGATTGTAGCTGGCATCGCCGGTGATGCGGCCATTGTCGTGATAGCCGTGCGGCAGGAAGGATTGGAAGGCGGCCGGGAAGCCCTGGTTCAGGCTGTTGCGGGTTTCGGTGAAAGAACTGTTGGCCGTGATGTTGGGATAGCGGCTGGCGCCTGCCTGCTGCGCAAGGGCATCGGCCTGGCGCAGCCGCGCTTCTGCGCGTTTCAGATCCGGTGCGTCGGCCAGGCCTTCCGCGATCAACGTATCGAGCCGCGCATCGCCATAAGCCGTCCACCAGCTTTCCGCCGGCCAATCCGTGGCGGCGACGTCAAAGGATTTTTGTACGGCGTAAGCGTCCGGCGCCTTGGCAACCGGCAAGGGGCCCAAATCGGGGGCACAGGCGGCAAGACCACAAAGGGCTACGCCCATCAAAAGCTTGGCAGTTTTTCGCAATGTAGGCTTCCTAAAACTGTACCGTACGGTCATTAATCGTTGACATCAGTAATTGGTTGGGGAATAACCGTCAACAGGAAACTGTACGGTACGGTCACAATAATGAGCGCTGTTGCTTCCCGCCTCCCCCGCTCCGACCGCGACGAACGCCGCGAAACCATCCTGCAGATCGCCCATGCCGCCTTCCTGGAGGACGGCTATGCCGCCACCTCCATGTCCAGCATCGCCGCCAAGGTGGGGGGGTCAAAGGCCACGCTCTATAACTACTTCTCGTCGAAGGAAGAGCTGTTTTCGGCCGTGATCGCGGAGCGCTGCCGCGATTTCCAGGAAATGCTCTACGACGCCGATCTGGACAGCCAGGATTTCCGCAAGGCCCTGACCTTCCTGGGCGAAGAAGCGGTGCGCTGGATGCTGCGCGACGACAGTATCGCCACCTATCGCCTGATCACGGCGGAAGCCGGACGCTTTCCCGAACTGGGGCGCGCCTTCTATCTGGCGGGCCCGCAAAAGGGCAAGGAAATGCTGGCCGAGTTTTTCGGCCGCGCCGCGGAAAAAGGCCATCTGAAGCCCGGCTACATGCTGGGGATGGCGATCCACTTTATGACTTTGTGCAAGGGCGAGTTGCAGCACCGCAAGCTGTGGAGCATCGACGAGCCCAGCGAGAAGGACATCGAAACCACCGTCGCCAACGCGGTGAATGTCTTCCTGGCCGCTTACGGCACCTGATTTCTTTTCAAGCCTGCTTGATGCCGTAACCGGCGAACTGCTCGGCCGAGCGGGGCGCGATGATCAGATCGACGCCTGGCGTATCCAGAACAAAGCGCAAGGCCGCCCCGGGCACGGTCCAGCCCTTGTCCGCCGCCCTTTGCTTGAGAGCCTCGATCGCGGCGAAGCTCGCCGGGGTGAGCAGATGCTCATACATCGCGCGGGCATCGTTCATGCGCCCCGAAGCAATCTGCTGGTCCTGCCGGTATTTGCCGCTGAGGAGCCCGCCCGCCAGCGGACTGAATGCGACATAGCGAATGGCTTCGGCGCGGCACAGCGGCATGGTGTCGCCAAGATCGCGCTGCACCAGCAGATTATATTCGTTCTGCAGATGGCTGAAGGCGCGGCGCAGCGCGCCATTCGAAAGCGCCAGCACGTTTTTCAAATCCGCCAGGCTGGCGTTGGAGACGCCAAAAGAAGCGATCTTGCCCTGGGCCAGGGCTCGGTCCAGCGCCTCCATGGTTTCTTCGAGCGGGGTCTTGGGATCGAATTCGTGCAGATAGTAAAGCCCGATCTGTTCCAGACCCAGGCGGCGTAGTGATTGATCCAGATGATAAGCGACCTGGGTGCGGCTCAAGGGCCGGTCATCGGGCGGACAGCCATTGGGATTGCCCACCTTGGTCGCGATCTGCAGGCGCGCGCGAAACGCCTTGTCCTGTTTGCCCAGCCAATCGCCCAGGATCATTTCGCTGGCGCCGCCGCCATAGGTGTTGGCGGTGTCGAAGCGGGTCAGGCCCAGGTCACGCGCAAAATCCAGCATCGCCAGCGCCTGCTCCCGGCCATCGCCCTTGTCGCGATAGACCGGCGACGAGCCCAGGCCGCCGAAATTTCCGCAGCCGAAAATGATCCTGTCGCGTTCTTCGGGCCTGATCATAAAAAATCTCCCAGGATTTTGGCGGCGTCAGACCGGCATCTCGCCTTTGAGGATCGCCGCCAGCCGCGCCGCGTCAATATTGCCGCCGGAGACGATGCAGACGATATTGCCTTTGCCCGCCCGGCCCGCCAGCGCCGCCGCCATCGAAGCCGCGCCAGCCCCTTCCGCGATCACATGATGCTTGGCCGCGAGAAGCCGGATCGCACCGGCGATTTCCGTCAAGGACACGGATAAGGCCTGATCCACATTTTCCCGGATCAGGGGCCACATTTCGTCCAGAACCATGCCGCTGCCAATACCGTCCACGAAGCTGGGTTCGTGTTTCACTTTCACCGGCCCGCCGGCGGCAAGCGCCGCCGCCAAAGGCTGGGCGGTTTCGGATTCCACGGCCAGCATGCGGACCTCCGGCTTCATCCGCCGCATCACCGTGCCGATCCCGCTGATCAGCCCGCCGCCGCCGAACGGCACCACCACGGCGTCGATGTCGTTCAGGTCTTCCAGAATCTCGCTGGCGATGGTGGCATTGCCCGCCACCACCGTCTGCTCCGCCACGGGATGAAAGAAAACGCCCTCCGCGCCCTCAAAGCGGCGCGCCAACAAGACCTGCCACCACTCGGCGAAGGGAACGCGGATCACTTTGGCGCCCATCGCCTCCAGCGCATCGGTCTTGGCTTTCGCGGCGCCGTCCGGCGCCACGATGGTGACGGGAACGCCCATCCGGCGGGCCGCCATGGCAAGCCCCTGGCCGAAATTGCCCGCGCTGGCGCCGACCACGCCGCCGCGCAAGGCCGCAGGGTCCTTGCTCTTGATCGCATTGACCGCCGCGCGGATCTTGAAGGAGCCCAGCGGCTGGAGATTTTCCAGCTTCAGATAAATGTTCGTGCCGGGCACATCGATATTGAGTCGCCAGAGCGGCGTGCGCAGGGCAATGCCCGCAATGTTGGCACGGGCGGCGGCGATATCGGTTTCGGCGGGCAGATGCATGCGGCCTCTATTCCGCCAGGGCCGGGCCGGATGCCGCCGCGGTCCTCTTCCATACAAAATACGCTGCGATGAGCGCACCCAGCCAGGGTACGCCTACGATCCAGGACAGGCGCCAATCCGGATCCAGCAGCATGGTGACCAGCACGCCCAGCAGCACCGCCATGCCCGCGATCTGCATCACGGGGAAGAATGGCATCCGCACCGGCAGATCGGCGGCCCTGTGCACGTGGCGGAAGCGCAGATGACAGACCAGGATCAGCATCCAGACGATGATGATGCTGAACAGGGCGATGCCCTGCAGATAGGCATAGGCGCGGGGCGTGAATTTCGCCATGCCAACCGCCGCGAAAACGAACGCGCCCGACAGCAAACTCGCCATCACGGGCGCGCCGGAACGGCTGAGTTGGCCTAAGAAGCGGGGCGCGTAATTGCCCCGCGACAGCGAGAACAGCATCCGCGTGCAGAGATAGACATTGGTGTTCATCCCCGACAGGGCCGCGCTCACGATCACGAAATTCATGATTCCGGCGGCGTGCGGGATGCCGGTCAATGAGAGAATCTTGACGAAAGGACTTTCCGCCACCGTGACGCTGCCGCCGGTCTCGGTCCAGGGAATGATCGCCGCCACCACCGCCAGCGCCAGCACGTAGAACAGGAAGAGCCGCACCGCCATGGTGCGCAGGGCGGCGGGAATGGCTTTTTCGGGATTGGGCACTTCACCCGCCGTGACCGCGATCACTTCGATGCCGCTGAAGGACAACATGCCCAGGATCACCGCCATCCACATGCCATGAAGGCCATGGGGGAAAAAGCCGCCGGGAAGTCCGTAAAGATTGCGAAGACCCACCGGCTCGGCGCCCAATCCGAAAATGCGGCTGGCGCCCAGGATGATGAAAAGGACGATGGCCGTCACTTTGATGAAAGCCAGCCAATATTCCGCCCGGCCGAAATTGCCCACCGAGCGGGAATTCACGAAAATCACAATGGCGGCGAAACCCAGCGACCAGAGCCAGACCGGCGTGCCGGGAAACCACCAGGTCATGTAGATTCCAGCGGCGACGGCTTCGAAGCCCGTGGCGATCACTTGCGCGAACCAATAAGTGTAGCGCACCACAAATCCAGCCAGAGGGCTGAGATAAGTTTCCGCATAAGTGCCGAAGGATCCGGCGGCGGGATGCATCACCGCCATTTCCGACAGGCTGAGCACCATGGCGACGGCGAAGAAACCCGCAATGGCATAGCTGACCAGCACCGAAGGCCCGGCATAGCCCAAGGCGATGCCGCTGGAGAGGAACAGGCTGGTGCCGATGGCCCCGCCCAGGCTGATCATGATGATCTGGGCGCGAGTCAGCTCTTTATGAAGGCCCCCTTCGCGCGCGACGATCGCCGTGTCTTCCAGGCCGCCGGTCAAAGCCGGTTACGCCTGATAGCGGGCAACACCCCCGACCACGGTCTGCACAATCTTCACATCCTTGATTTTCTCGGGCGCGATGGTGTGCAGATCGTCCGCCATCACCACATAATCCGCCAGCTTGCCCACGGTGATGGAGCCTTTGATGGCCTCCTCGCGGGTGTTGTATGCGCCGTTATAGCTGGACGCCCGGATCGCCTGATCCACGGTCAGTTTCTGGTTCGCGCCCCAGGTTTCACCGTTGAAGCCTTTGCGCGTCACCATGCCCTGCATCGACATCAAGGGGGCGAAGGGCCCCGGCGTGCCGAAATCCGAACCCGTCGACGCGTGCAGGCCCGCATCCTCGAAGGTCTTATAGGCCATGGCGTTGCGCATATATTCTTCGCCATAGAAGTGGAACTTGTCGGAATTGTAATAGGCATAGGAGCTGAACAAGGACGGCACCAGATCGACCGCCTTCATCCGCCTGATCAGATCGTCGTTGATGAAGGTGCAATGGGTGATCTTGGGCCGGCTGTTCTTGACCGGAAAGGCTTTCAGCGCGCCCTCATACGCCGTCATCACCTGGGCGATGGCGACATCGCCATTGGCGTGGCAGTTGAGGCGGATGCCCGCGCGGTGCACCCGCTCGGCCCAGGCGTTGGTGTCCGCCTGCCGCTCGGTGACATTGCCGCTATAGGATGGCGTGACGCCGCGGTAAGGCTTGCCCATCGCCGCCGTGCGTTCGGAGAAGGATCCATCCACCACATGCTCCGAGGTGGCGCCGAACTTGATCCATTCGTCGCCGAAATCGGTCTTGATGCCGGTCTTGATCATGGCTTCGGTGAGCGTGTCATCCGGCTCATAGCTTACCCGGTGCAACAGAGTGCCGCGCTGACGCGCCACCTGCAGGGCGGAAAGCACATTCTCGTCATGGCAGACGCTGGTCAGGCCATATTCGACGAATTTCTTGGACATGAACTCCACGCCGCTGACCAGGCGGCGTTCCTGTTCCGCCGGGCTGTAGGTGACGAACTTGCCTTTGCCCTTGAAGACATCGCGCGCATTGTCGGTGATGCGGCCGTTCAATTCGCCGTCCGGCCCCTTGTCGAAGGTGCCGCCGAAATGGGGCGGGGTGTTCTTGGTCAGGCCCGCCATCTGCAAGGCCTTGCTGTTGTAATAAGACGTATGGCCGCCGCGATGGATCACTTCCACCGGATGTTCGGTGGAGACTTTGTCCAGATCCTTGTTAGTGATGGGGCGGCCGTCCTTCACCTTGGTGTCGTCATAATAATAGCCGATCACCCAGGTGCCAGGCGGCGTCTTGGCGGCGCGGGCTTTCAACTTGTCGATGATGCTCTGGATGGTGACGAATTCCACCACATAGGGATTTCCCACCAGCACTTCATACAAAAGCAAATCTCCGCCGCCGTGATTATGCGTGTCGTTGAAGCCCGGCGTGACCATCATGCCTTTGGCGTCATAAGTGCGGGTCTTGGGACCGGCCAGCGACTTCATGTCGGAGGTCGAGCCCACCGCCATGAAACGGTCGCCGCGAACGGCGAAGGCTTCCGCCGCCGGCATGGCCGGATCCATGGTGGTGACTTTGGCGTTGATCACGATCAGGTCCGGCGGCGTGCGTTCCGCCGCCGCCTGGGCTGCGGCCATCCAGGACGAGCCCAACAGCGCGGCGGAGCCGAAGCCCGCCGATTCCAGAAATTGCCTGCGGCTTTTCGCGATGCTCATCATGGCCCCCATTGCTCTCGGCCAATCCGGGCCGACGATTACGGGAAACCTATGCTATCGGCGTGACTTGATCCAGGGCGCTAGTCGGCCCGGCCCTTCGTGGGTTCGGCGGCGGTCATGTAAATTTTTTCCTGGCCATAGATCACGTACATGTGGAGCCGGTGCAACACATCCATGCCCAATGTCAGGGCAGGAATGCGCGGATCGGCGGCAAATTGCGCGCGGCTGCCCAGGACGGGCTCTCTCTGCACCCTGTGAATCATGCTGTTGGCCTGGATCAGCGCCGGAACATTGAGCGCGGTGACGCCTTCAAAGGAAATCTGCTTGAAGGTATGGGCATAAACCCTTTCGCCTTTGCCGTCCCGCAGGTCGCCGCTGGGCGTCATGTCGGGCGTATCGGATTTAAGACCGAACAGGCGTTCGGCGACATCGCGGCGCATCACCGTGCGTTCGGAGCCCGTATCGATCAGGGCATCGATGTCATGGCCCTCGATCGAAACCGATACCTGCATCTTGCCGTCGGACATAGTCATGGGCACCGCCGCGACCGCCGTATGCGGCCAATAGACGACCTGATTGATATCGGTGCAGCTATTCGGCGTCAGGTAGTTGATCACTTTCCCGCCGAAATCCAATTCGACGTCATACTGTTTGAAGAAACTGCCCGTCATGCGGCCATCATAGGGTTTTGATTTTCCCAAGCCCGCCTCGGTGGAGACCACCAGTTGCACGTCATGCCCGGAGGCTGTTCCAAGAGCGAAATCCCCGATGCGGACCCGCTGGCGGTTGGCGTCGCGCGCGCGCGCGCCATTAACCTGATAGACGGGCGCCGACATCATGCTCACCTGTCCGGGGGATGCCGATCCCGTTGGCCCCAGCTGCTGGCCGAACTGCGTGGAGTCCGTCGTCCTGTCGTTGGAGGGCAGGCTCAACTCCGCCACCACGGCCGGCGAAATTTCGGTGGAATTCGAGCCCACATCCAAAAGCAGATTCTTGGTCGTTCCATTGAGGCCGACCGGCACCGTCATCAGATCGCTGCCGGGTATGGACTGCAATCGGGCCGATGCGGCCAGGGACGGTAATGGACAGGTCTGGGCCGCCGCCGCCGCATTCAATCCAATCAGCACACCAAATCCCGCAAGCATTCCCCTGAACATGACACCCCCGTCGCTTGAATCAGCCGATAATCCGTTCATTGTCTCTCGCGACACGGCAAAGAATTTGCGTGCCCGAATCTGCATCCGCGCGCGATCAAACGCGGCGGCATTTTGTGACGCGTATTGCGAAACGCCCAGGCCCGAACCCGAGACTATGCCCATCATCGGACCCCGCCGCCTAGTGGGCTCAAGACAAGCACAGGCACCCGGCTCATATGTGACCGCCGGAATCTTGGAAGAGATGGGAACTTTGATGGAGTGGTGCCGCCTGCGTGACTCGAACACGCGACCCCCGCATTACGAATGCGATGCTCTACCGACTGAGCTAAGGCGGCCCACACATCCCCTTAAAGGGGACGCGATTGGCCGGGAAACTACGCATCCCGGCTCCCGACTGCAACCTCGGTGATGACCCTTGGCGGTGAAACTGCCATGGATCAGCTTGAATAGGGCACTTTTCCGATTTTACCAGGAATAGCCGATACTTACTGAGCCGGAAACGGCTGTGAAGCCCGCACCGAAGCGGCTCTCCACCCTGGCGCCGCCACTGACGCCGGCCGGCGATGTCAGGTTCAGGCCCAAACCCAGCAATCCGGAGTCTTCGGGCAATGCCACGCCGGCTGCCGCAAATGCCGACCCAGCCAGACTCTGGAACCGCGCCTGGCTGACAAAGTCGTCCTGAATCTGATGCGCCCAAGCGGCATGAAATTCCGCAGAAAGAGAATCAGCGCCCATACCGAAATCACGCTCGGCCCGCGCACCCAGCTCGCTGTGAACAAGGCCGGTCTGCCTGGCCGCATAGGAAAGCGCGAATGCCGAAGTTCCCGAAAGAGCGGTCTCGCCATAGGCCGGAGACGAGAAACTCTCTCCCGCAAAAGCCGCGTATGGCGTCAGGGCAAAATCGTCTCCAAGGCCGAAACCATATCCCCCTTCAAGGCGGCCGCCGAAATCGTCCGCCACGAATTTCCCTTTCAGGATATCGGTTCCCGAAATCGTGGTTTCGCGTACCGTGCCGACATTGTGCGAGCCATAGACCAGCGCGCCCGAGAGATAGCCGCGCTCCAGCAAAGCTTCCCGCATATAGATGCCGGCCATGAGATCGCTGCTGATGCCCTGCCCCATTCCGCCGGCCAGTGAGAAAGTTTCCCCCGCGCCCGCCAGGCTGCCGCCAATCAAAAGGTCGTCGCTGACTTGCGTTTCGATACCCACGGCCAGGCCGGCCGCATCGGTCGAGAGCTGCCGCGCACCCGTAACGGCATCGCTGCCAAACTTGCTGTAACCGCCATAAGCCGCGCCCCAAATTCTTACTGCCCCCGTTCGGAGCTGCGCCGGCCTCATACCTGCGGGAACGCCAATAGTGGCGGCATGCGCGTCGCCGGCGTTGCCAGCGCCCGTGCGCATCAAAAGCGCAAGGTAGGGCGAAAGCGCTTGCGATGCCGAACGTGACGCGTCGCCGCCAATTTCTCCCGTCAGTTGATTGAGCGCACCACCCAGAGCGGCCCCGGAAAGGCCGAACAAAGCCATGAATCCACCGGGCAAAGTCGCGCCACCTGCGAGCGCGGCGTCTATGCCATTCGCAGTCGCTCGCTGGTTGGACGTCGCGTTCGCCGCAAGCAAGGGAGACAGTGCGTTGGGCGAAAGCGCTAGAAACACATCGTTGGCATCGTAACTGAGCGCACCCTTGAACACACCAGGCACACCGGATGTCGAAAGGGACGAGAAAGTGCCGCTGACACCACCCGCCGCCGACATCAGCGTGAAGCGTTGGTCAACGCTGTACGTGCCGGGCGCCAAATTCACGACCAGCGATGACCCGTTCAAGCTTGCGGTTCCGCCAACCTGCATCGAGCCGATACCAGAGGGCGTGATGTCGCTGACATAGGTCGCTCCCGATGCCAGAGCCACATCGCCAGTCACTCGCATCGTACTGAACGGAGAGACACCAGGCCGCAAGGTGCCGCCATTTGCAACATTGACCGACCCGACGCGACCAGCACCGCCGAGCGACGCGCCGCTGAACACCGACACCGCTGAACCCGGGTGAGCTCCCCAGATGTTCAGGCGGCCACCCACCACATTGATCGTCAAGGAATCGCCACTACCGAACAATGAGAGTGTGCCGGTACCGGCCTTCACGAAAGTACCGGTGCCTGACAACCGGCTGCTCAGGTTGGTTTCTTCCGCGCTGGTGGTCGTTAATTGCGCCCCACTGGAGATTCCTATCGCACTGGCCGCGCTGCTGCTCGACAAAGCTCCGACGGACTGAGAAAAGCCATTAATGCTGAGAATCGCATTGTCATTGAGAGTGACTGCGCCACCGACGGGAAGCGCATTCTCGGCGTTCAGAATCAATGTGCCGCTGTCCGAAATGGTGGTGCCGCCGGTATAGGTGTTCTTTTCGGTCAGGGTAAGATCGCCCCGTCCCGTTTTACTGACGCTCGCACCACCGGAGATGACGCCCGCATAGGTCTGGGTGGTATCTATAGCGAATTGGAAGGATGTGCCGGCGGCGCTCACCACATTGCCCGCCACGGCATCCCGGAGGGCAACAATATTGCCGCCGTTCAAGAAGATCGTCGCGCCCTGGATCCCCGGGGCCCCGCCCGACAGATTCCAAGTACCTGTGCCATCTTTCTCAATCACGGCAAAGTTGAGAGCGTCTGCGGTACTGAAACTCCCAACACCGGAGCCGGTCAAAATCACGCGATTGTTGCCTCCACCGCCGTCAAAGAATGCCCCACCGAAGAATGTGCCCGTCGTGCGGGCGCCCGTGACCAACTTGACCGTGTCGTCTCCGCTGGTCCCGAGGATCGATCCGCTTGTTGTCGTCGAACCGTCCTCAAGTGTGAGGAATAATGAACTGGCGTTGGAAGCATTGATGGCGATGTTGGTCGCCGCGATTGTTCCGAAGGAATCTATGGTGACTGCGCTGCCCTGAAGATACATGCCGTTCAGCGCGGCGATCGAACCGGTATTGGCCAAAGTGACGTTGATGATGCTGGACGCGGAACTCACATAGATGCCGGTACCGTTGGCGACATTGATCGAGCTGGCTATGCCGCCATTTCCTCCGATTGTGATGGCGCCGCTTCCGCCCGTCACTGCAGAGATGCCATAGGCACCCCCGCCCGCAAGCGTGGCACCCACGCTGTCGATAGAAATTGTTCCGGTACCCGTGGCGCTGCCACCTAAGACCTCGCCGGCGAAAGCTCCACTGGTCGTGATGAGGTCCGCACCGGTCTTGATTGACACATTGCCGCCAGCGGCGGTGTTGACCACCATAACCCCCAGCGATCCGGAGACATGATTCGCAGCTCCTCCCGTGGAATCAAAAGAAATCGTGCCGCCATTGTTGCCGATCCAAAGGCCGGCATTGTCAGAACCTTGAAGCGTGTTGCCGTGCGCGATCACCGAATAGGAGGCCATGCTTGGATTCAGCCCACCAATATCCATGGCCCGGCCTGTGACGGAATTGTTGGTATTCGTGATGCTGACACCCGTTACGGTGATGACATCGCCGCTTGTCCCACCGCCGTTGGGCGCCAAGATAAATGGGCCGCCGGTTCCTGTGAGATCGCCGGAACCGTCATTGCTCGTGGTGATGACAGTCCCGCCACCGACCGAAAAGCTGCTGGCCATGGCCGGTGACAATGCGAGGACGCTGCTGCTAAGGCACAGCGCCGCAAGCCGCGCCACGTGAATTTTTTTTCTTTGCATGAATATCAAGTGTGCCGGTTCCGGTCCGGCACGCCCCCAAGTTCCGATCGGACAATAGGAATGCCCGGTCAGGTTGTAAACCACACGATGATGACAACGTGTCGCTAGACCTGTTTCCCGCGCGGATGCGCGTTTTGATACGTCTCCATCAACTGGCGCATATCGATGGCGGTGTAGGTCTGGGTGGTGGACAGCGATGCATGGCCCAGAAGTTCCTGCACGCTTCTGAGGTCGCCCCCGCCTTGCAGCAGATGGGTGGCGAAGGAGTGGCGCAGGGCATGGGGCGTGGCGCGTTCGGTCAATCCCAAGCGTCCCCGCAGCTTCTGCATCAAGCCTTGCGCCTCGCGCGCACTCATCGGCTTGCCGCGCCGTGAAAGAAACAGCGGCGCGGACGGCGCTGCCGTAAACGGAATCTTTGATGCGTAGTCGCCGATGGCCTCGCGCAGCAGCGGCAGTACCGGCACCACCCGTTCCTTGCGGCCTTTGCCCAGAATGGTGAGGGTGTCGGCCAGGGGCACATCGCCGCGCTTGAGCGAAAGTGCCTCGGAGATGCGAAGCCCCGCGCCATAAAGAAGCGTGAGCAGCGCGGCATCGCGGGCGCCCAGCCATTCCACATCATGCTCGCCCGCTTCGTCGATGGCGCGCTGGGCATCAATGGGACTGAGCGGGCGCGGCAATCCCCGTTTCAGGCGGGGCGTGCGCACCGCGCGCGGCGCGGCGTTTTCCAGGATGCCTTCGCGGGCGAGGAATTTGTAGAAGCCCCGGATCGCCGCCAGCGCCCGCTGCACGCCGCCCGCGCCCAGCCCTTCGCCGCGCCGCGTGGCGATGAAGGCGCGGATATCGGCAGGCCGCAATTTGCTCAGCGCGTGCTCGGTGACATTGCCGCCCAGGTGCTCGCGCTGGAACGCCAGGAAGCGGGCGACATCGTCGCCATAGGCGCGCAAGGTGTTGGGGCTGGCGCGCCGCTCATGTTTGAGGGCGGAAAGCCAGATCTTCTGCAACTCGTCCGGCGACCGCCCCATCGGCTCGGATCAACTTGTCTTGATGGTGACGTTGGCTTTCTTGGCGTCGGCGATGAATGCCGCCAGGCCTTTGTCGGTCAAAGGATGGGAGATCAGCTTCTTGAAAATCTCCGTCGGCATGGTGCCGACATCGGCCCCCGCCAGCGCGCATTCGCGCACATGAGACACGCTGCGGATCGAGGCCGCCAGGACTTCGGTCTTGAAACCGTAATTGTCATAGATGGCGCGAATGTCGCGGATCAGGCCCATGCCGTCTTCGCCCACATCGTCCACCCGGCCGATAAAGGGCGAGATGAAGGTGGCGCCCGCCTTGGCTGCCAGCATCGCCTGGACGGCTGAGAAGCAGAGCGTGACATTGACCATCAGCCCGTCATTGGACAAAGCCCGGCACGCTTTCAATCCATCCCAGGTGAGCGGCACCTTGATGGTGATGTTCTTGGCGATCTTCGAGGCCGCCTTGCCTTCCTTCATCATGCCGTCGAAATCGGTGGCCAGCACTTCGGCGCTGACCGAGCCGGGCACCATGGCGCAAATCTCCTTCAGCACGTCGCCGTAATCGCGGCCGGTCTTGGCGGCCAGCGAGGGATTGGTGGTGACGCCGTCCACCAAGCCCGTGGCGGCATATTCGCGGATTTCCGCCACATCGGCGGTGTCGAGAAAGATTTTCATGGTTGTTCCAATGACCTTTTTGTTGACGAGGCGCCAGTCCCGGCGCGAATGCTACCCCATGAGGCTTGTCTCTTGAACCGGGTACGATTTGCGCCGGAAACGCCTGTCTTGCCGGAGCAGGAGCGCGCGGGCGTGCTTCTGCCTTTGCCGCTGGCGGGGGCGTATGACTACAAGCTCCCGCGTGGGGTAAACGCGCCACGCGGCACGGTGGTTGCGGCGCCTTTGGGCAACCGGGAAAGTTTGGGCGTGGTCTGGGGCCCGGCCGAAGGCACGGTGGGCGACAATCGCCTGAAGATCGCCGAGCCGCTGGAAGGCCTGCCCCGCCTGCCCGCCGCGCTGTGCGATTTCATCGACTGGGTGTCGGCCTATACCCTCAATCCGCCGGGGGCGATTCTGGCGATGGCCCTGCGCTCGCGCGGTGCTTTCGAGCCGGAGACGCGGCGCATCGCATATATGAGGGGCGACGAAACCCCACCCCGCCTGTCGGAGGCGCGCAAGCGCGTGCTGGCGGTGACGGAAGACGGCTTGGCGCGCAGCGTGCCGGGCCTGGCCGAAGACGCCAATGTGTCGTCCGCCGTGGTGCGGGGTCTGATCCAGGCGGGCGCTCTCAAGCCCACCGAATTGCCGGAATTCGCGCCCTTTTGCCCGCCCGAGCCGGATTTCACCGCGCCGGATCTCAATCCCGATCAGGCCGAAGCGGCGGGCGTGTTGCGCGAGGCCGTGCGGGCGCATGCTTTTTCCGCGCATTTGTTGGACGGCGTGACAGGGTCGGGAAAAACCGAAGTCTATTTCGAAGCCATTGCCGAGGCGCTGCGCCAGGATCGGCAGGTTCTGATCCTGTTGCCCGAAATCGCACTCACCATCCAGTTTCTGGAACGCTTCGCATCGCGCTTCGGTGTGCGCCCGGCGGAATGGCACAGCGATCTGTCGCAGAAGGAACGCCGCCGCACTTATCGCGCGGTGATGAATGGCGAGGCCAAGGTGGTGGTGGGCGCGCGCTCGTCTCTGTTCCTGCCTTTCCCGTCCTTGGGCTTGGTGATCGTCGATGAAGAGCATGAGCAGGCCTTCAAGCAGCAGGACGGCGCCATCTATCACGCCCGCGACATGGCGGTGGTGCGGGCGCGCACGGAAAATTGCCCGGTGATCCTGGCCAGCGCCACACCGTCCCTGGAAAGCTTCGTCAACGCCACAAGCGGGCGCTACAGCCATCTGAAGCTCATCAATCGCCATGGCGTGGCGGAACTGCCGGATGTGCGCATCGTCGATCTGCGCCGGGAGAAGGACGCGGACGAGAACGCCAAATGGCTGTCGCCGTCGTTGCGCGATGCGATGACGCAAGCCTTGGCGGCGGGCGAACAGGCAATGCTGTTCCTCAACCGCCGGGGTTATGCGCCGCTGACGTTATGCGAAGCTTGCGGCCATAAACTCACCTGTCCCAATTGTTCCGCCTGGCTGGTGGAGCATCGCTATCGCAAGCGGCTGGCCTGTCATCAATGCGGCTATGAAATCCCCGCGCCGACCGCATGTCCCGAATGTAAAGCCGAAGGCACCTTGATCGCCTGCGGCCCCGGCGTGGAAAGGGTGGCGGAAGAGTTCGCGCATTTCTTTCCCAACGCGCGCTATGCCATCGCCTCGTCCGACACGTTGCATGGGCCCGCCGAAACCCAGGCCGCGATCCGCGCTTTCGCCAAGCGCGAGATCGACGTCCTGATCGGCACGCAAATTATCGCCAAGGGTCATCACTTCCCGCAGCTGACATTGGTGGGCATCATTGACGCCGATCTGGGCGGCGCGGACGGCGATCTGCGGGCCCGCGAGCGGACGTTTCAATTGCTGCATCAGGTGTCAGGCCGGGCCGGACGGGCGGAAAAGCCCGGCCAGGTGCTGCTCCAGACCCGCAACCCCAGCGACGCGGTGATGCAGGCCCTGGCGAAAAGCGACCGCGACGGATTTTACGAGCAGGAACGGATGTATCGCGAACGGGCGGCCGCGCCGCCCTTCGGCCGCCTCGCCGCCATTGTGGTGTCCGGCTATGACGGCGAACAGGTCCGCGAGATCGCACGCCAGCTTGGCAAGGCCGCGCCGCCCGCCAAGGACATCAAAGTGTGGGGCCCGACTCCGGCCTTTTATTCCCTGCTGCGCGGCCAGACCCGCGAACGGCTGCTGGTACAGGCCGCCAAAGGCGTGGACATGCAAGCTTATCTGCGCGCCTGGCTCAGCAAAGTGAAAATCCCCGCAAGCGTCCGCGCGGCGGTGGATGTGGACCCGATCAGCTTTTTCTGACCACTCCGTCGTGGCCCGCTTCATGCGGGCCATCCATGGGTCGCCCGAACAAGTCGGGCGATGACGGTAGAGTCAGAGCGTCCTTACATCCGTGAGATGGCCGGTGACGGCCGCCGCAACTGCCATTGCCGGGCTGACCAAATGCGTGCGCCCGCCGCGGCCCTGACGGCCTTCGAAATTGCGGTTGGACGTGGACGCACAACGTTCCCCCGGCTGCAGCTTGTCGGCGTTCATCGCCAGGCACATGGAGCAGCCCGGATCGCGCCATTCAAAGCCCGCGTCCAGAAACACCTTGTCCAGGCCTTCTTCCTCGGCCTGTTCCTTCACCAGGCCGGAGCCGGGCACGATGATGGCGTTGACGCCGGGCGCGACTTTGCGGCCCTTGGCCACGTCTGCGGCGGCGCGCAGATCTTCGATGCGGCCATTGGTGCAGGAGCCGATGAAGACATGATCCACCTTGATGTCGGTGAGCTTCATGTTGGCCTCAAGGCCCATGTAATCCAATGCGCGCTGGGCGGCGGCGCGGTGGTTTTCTTCTTTCATCGCCGCCGGGTCCGGCACATTCGCCGTGATCGGCAGCGCCTGTTCCGGCGAGGTGCCCCAGGTCACCATCGGCACGATGTCGCGCGCATCCAGCACCACTTCGGTGTCGAATTTCGCATCGGGGTCGGAATGAAGTGTGCGCCAGTAATGCGCCGCCGCTTCGAACGCGGCGCCCTTGGGCGCGCGGGGGCGGCCCTTGATGTAATTGATGGTGGTATCGTCCACCGCCACCATGCCGGCACGGGCGCCGCCTTCGATGGTGAGATTGCAGAGCGTCATGCGCCCTTCCATCGTCAGGTCGCGGACGGCTTCGCCCGCATATTCGATCACATAGCCGGTGCCGCCGGCGGTGCCGATTTTCGCGATAACCGCCAGCGCGATATCCTTGGCGGTCACACCTTCGGGCAGCTTGCCGTTGACGGTCACCCGCATGTTCTTGGAGGGCTGCGCCAGCAACGTCTGGGTCGCCAGCACATGCTCCACTTCCGAAGTGCCGATGCCGAAGGCCAGCGAACCGAAGGCGCCATGAGTCGAGGTGTGGCTGTCGCCACAGACGATGGTGGTGCCGGGCAAGGTCCAGCCCTGCTCGGGGCCGATGATGTGCACGATGCCCTGGCGGATATCGTCCATGGCGAAATATTCGACGCCGAATTCCTTGGCGTTCTTTTCCAGGGTCTCAACCTGCTCGCGCGACTCCGGGTCGGTGATGCCCTGGTCGCGGTCCTTGGTCGGAACATTGTGATCGGCGACGGCCAGGGTCAGTTCCGGGCGGCGGACCTTGCGCTTGTTGTTGCGCAGGCCCTCGAAGGCCTGGGGGCTGGTGACTTCATGCACCAGATGGCGGTCGATATAGAGAATCGGGGTTTCGCCCGGCTTCTGCGCCACCAGATGCGCGTCCCAGATCTTGTCGTACAGCGTCTTGGCCATGACCATACTCTTGAAATTTAATTGCGCGGCACCCGCCGCAGCTGGCTTACATATAAGGGGAGCGTCCGGGGTTCAACGCCACCGGGACATCTCAGCCATGCTGGCTGAAATACAGCACCACCATGATGATCACGACCGCGATGGCCTGGGCCAAAATGCGGATGCGCATCAGCTTGTTGGACCAGGTCCGCGCCGTCTCGCCGCCCACCCAGAGGGTGTAAAGCCCCAGGCACAGCACCACGGCCACCGCCAGGATCGCAATCAGGACAATGATTTTGCCGGTCATGGGCCGGTTTATCGGCCCGCAAGGTGCCGGGCGCAAGGAATTTTGGGGTGAGGCCGCGGCGCGGAACGCGTGAGCAGGTCCAGCGGACCTGCGAAAGCGAACGAACGCCGCGAGCCCTAGCGAGTGGCCGGGGTGGGCGCCCTCTAGGCAATGGCGTCAATTGCTGCTTCGTCGAGCGTTCCGGGAACAATGGTGACGGGTACCGCCTGCAGTCCGCTGGCGAACATGGTGACCAGGGGGCCAGGGCCGGCTTTTCCCGTCCCGGCCGCCAGAACCAGAATCGAGATATCCTGGTCTTCCTTCAGAAGCTGGCCGACGCATTCTGTGGTCCGGCCCTGCAGGATGATGAGTTCAGGCAGGATTCCGGCCAGCTCATTCACCACCTTGGCGGCGTTGTGCAGCAGCGCTTCGGCCTCGGCATGGGCCTCGTCTTCCATGATCTCTTCCACCCCACGCCATTGCTGGAAATCGGGTGGCGCGGCGGCGGCCAGAAGCGTGACCCGTCCGCCGGTGTGCTGGGCGCGGCGGGCGGCATAGCGCAGCGCCACTTTGCACTCAGGCGTCTTGTCGATCACCACCAGGAATTTGCGGACGCGGCCTGCCGAGCTCATCCCGTGATGCTACGGCAGTTTCCGTTTCAGATCATAGAGGATTTCCAGCGCCTCCTTGGGGGATAGCGCATCAGGATCGACGGTCTTGAGGGCATCTTCCACCGCGCTGGTCCTGGGCGCGGGCGCCGAGGCGCCGAACAGCGGCAGGTCGTCGATTCGCGCCAGGGGCTGATGACCTTCGCGGCCTTCCTCCAGCGCCTTCAAGACTTCCTCGGCCCGTTCGACCACGGCCTGGGGCAGGCCCGCCAGCTTGGCGACATGGATGCCGTAGGAACGGTCCGCCGCGCCCGGCGTCACTTCATGGAGAAAGACGATGCTGTCGTTCCATTCGCGCACCTTCATGGTGACGCAAGTCATGGCGGAGAGCCGTTCGCACAGCGCCACCATCTCGTGATAGTGCGTGGCGAACAGGGCGCGGCTTTTGTTGGTTTCGTGCAGATGCTCCGCCGCCGCCCAGGCGATGGCAAGACCGTCATACGTGGCAGTGCCGCGCCCGATCTCATCCAAAATGACCAGCGACTTCGCCGTCGCCTGATTCAGAATCGCGGCGGTCTCCACCATCTCGACCATGAAGGTGGAGCGGCCCGCCGCCAGATCATCGCCCGCGCCCACGCGCGAAAAGAGGCGATCGACAATGCCGATATGCGCGGCTTCGGCGGGAACGAAAGATCCCATCTGCGCCAGGATCGCGATCAAGGCGTTCTGGCGCAGGAAAGTCGACTTACCCGCCATGTTGGGGCCGGTGACCAGCCAGAGCCGCCCTTTGGCATTGGGTGACAGGTCGCAATCATTGGGCACGAAGCCGCGCGCATTCTCCGCCGCCAGCGCCGCTTCCACCACGGGATGGCGGCCCCGCGAGATCTTGAATCCCGATCCATTGTCGAGCGTGGGGCGCACATAGCGCCCCGCCACCGCCAGTTCGGCCAGCGCCACGGACACATCCATCAAGGCCAGGGCATCGGCGATGCCGCCCACATCATCGGCATGGCCCAGCGCCAGCGCCGCCATGTCGTCGAACAGCGATCGTTCCAATTCCAGCGCGGCGTCCGCGCTTTGGGCAATGCGCGTCGCCAATGATGCCAGCTCGTCGGTGGAAAAACGCACCGCGCCCGCCATGGTCTGGCGATGGCGGAACAGATCGCGGCCTTCCGCGTCGCGATAGGCCATCAGCTTGTCGCCATGTTGCTGGGTGACTTCGATGAAATAACCCAACACGCCATTATGCTTGATCTTCAGGGCCGCCACGCCGGAGCATTGGCGATACTGATTTTCCAGCCCGGCAATGACGCGGCGGGATTCATGCGCCAAGGTGCGCAGCTCATCCAGCGGCGCATGCACCCCATTCTTGATGAAGCCGCCATCGCGGGTGAGATAAGGCGGCTCGTCCACCAGGAGCAATTCCAGCCGGTCGGACAGGCGCGATACCGCCGCGATGCCTTGGACGATGGTTTCCAGGGCCTGCGCCGCTTCCCCAGTCAGCGCGACTTTCGCCAGTCCATCGCGCAGCGCGCGCGCCGCGTTTATCCCGTCGCGCAGATTTGCCAAATCGCGCGGCCCGCCACGCCCCACCGACAGCCGCGCCAAGGCACGCGACAGATCGGGCGCACTGCGCAACGCATCACGCAATCGCCTGCGCAACTCACTGTCGCGCGAAAAGAATTCCACCGAGTCATGCCGCGTCTCGATGGCCTTCACATCGGTGAGCGGCGCGGCAAGACGCGCGGCGAGTTCGCGCGCCCCCGCCGCCGTTACCGTGCGGTCGATCACGGACAACAAGCTGCCGCCCCGGGCGCCCGACAAAGTCTGTGTCAGTTCCAGATTGCGCCGCGTCGCCTGGTCGATGGCCATGAAATGCGAGGGCGTGACCCGCGCCACGCGCGCCAGGCGGGTATGCTTGCCCTTCTGCGTCAGTTCCAGATAGGCGATCAGCGCGCCCGCCGCCGACAATTCCGCGCGGCTGAAACTGCCCAGACCGTCCAATGACGCGACGTTGTAATGTCCCGCCAGCGCGCGCTCGCCATTGGCGGAGTCGAACCGGCTGGACGGCAAGGGTGACAGCGCCGTGCTCAAGCCTTTCAGCAAGGGCCCGACGCTTTCATGCGCCAGAAGTCCATCGGGGATCAGCAATTCGCGAGGGCCGACCCGCGCCAGTTCGGCGGCGATGTCCCGCTCCTTCAGGCCCGCGACCCAGAAAGCACCCGTGGACATGTCGGCGGCGGCCAGGGCGAACTCGGCTCCGGAGCGACCAAGCGCAGCCAGAAGGTTGGATGACCGCGCGTCCAACAGCGCGTCTTCGGTCAGGGTGCCGGGGGTCACCAACCGCACCACTTCGCGCCGGACCACGGACTTGCTGCCCCGTTTCTTGGCTTCGGCGGGGTCTTCGACCTGCTCGCAGACCGCCACCCGGAAACCCTTGCGGATCAGCTTTTCCATATAAGATTCAGCGGCATGCACGGGGACGCCACACATGGGGATGTCCTCGCCCAGATGCTTGCCCCGCTTGGTCAGGGCGATATCCAAGGCCTCGGAGGCTTTTGCTGCATCTGCGAAGAAGAGCTCGTAAAAGTCGCCCATCCGGTAGAACAGCAGATAGCCCTCATGCGCCTCTTTGAGCGCGAGGTACTGCGCCATCATGGGCGTGACATCGGCGGCCAGAGCGCCGGTCATTTGGCCCCTGATATCGAATGGCTGCCCGCCCGTCAGAGAAGGTTGTTCCGTCATGGCCAAAAGCCTATCAGACTGCATTCCCATCGCCCGACAGCAGCATGGCAGGCTCGGCCGATAATCTGTGGATTGCTGAAAACAAAACGGGTCTCATGGCCGACAACGATCGTCCCACCTTCACCGACGAAGAAGCGCTTTCCTTTCACGCCGGACCCAAGCCGGGCAAGCTGGAAATCACGCCGACCAAGCCGATGGCAACCCAGCGGGACCTCAGTCTCGCCTACTCACCGGGCGTGGCGGTTCCGGTGCGGGCCATCGCGGACAATCCCGACGCGGCGTTCGACTATACCAACCGGGGCAACATGGTGGCGGTGATCACCAACGGCACCGCCATTCTGGGCTTGGGCAATCTGGGCGCCGCCGCCGCCAAGCCGGTGATGGAAGGCAAGGCCGTGCTGTTCAAGCGCTTCGCCGATGTCGACGCCATCGACCTGGAAGTCGGCACAGAAGATGTGGACGCCTTCATCAACTGCGTGCGCTATCTGGGCGCCAGCTTCGGCGGCATCAATCTGGAAGATGTGAAGTCGCCGGACTGTTTCATCATCGAGCAGCAGTTGCGCGAAATGATGGACATTCCCGTCTTTCACGACGATCAGCATGGCACCGCCATCATCGTGGCGGCGGGCCTGATCAATGCCGCCCAGATCACCGGCCGCAAACTTTCCGAAATGAAAGTGGTCTTGAACGGGCCGGGCGCGGCGGGCATCGCCACCCTGGAACTGATCAAGGCGATGGGCGTGCATCCGGGCAATTGCATTGCCGTGGACAAGGTGGGCGTGCTGCACAAAGACCGCACCGACCTCAATCAATGGCAATCAGCCCATGCGGTGGTCACCAAGAAGCGCACCTTGGCCGAAGCGGCCGAAGGCGCGGACGTGCTGATCGGCGTGTCCGCCAAGGGCGCCTTCACCCAGGACATCATCAAGAGCATGGCCAAGGCGCCCATCGTCTTCGCCATGGCCAATCCCGATCCCGAAATCACCCCGGAAGAGGCCAAGGCCGCGCGCCCCGACGCCATCGTCGCCACCGGCCGCAGCGATTATCCCAACCAGGTCAACAATGTGCTGGGCTTTCCCTATATCTTCCGCGGCGCCTTGGATGTGCGCGCCCGCACCATCAACGAAGCGATGAAAGTCGCCGCCGCCCAGGCGCTGGCCGACCTGGCGCGCGAGGATGTACCCGACGAGGTCGCCGCCGCTTATCGCGGCTCGCGGCCCGTTTATGGCCCCGATTACATCATTCCGGTGCCCTTCGATCCGCGCCTGATCAGCCATGTCAGCCGCGCCGTGGCGGAAGCGGCGATCAAGACCGGCGTTGCCCGGCGCGAGATCAAGGATCTGGATCATTATTCCTATCAGCTATCAGCGCGGCTGGATCCTTCGGCCACCTTGCTGCAGACCATCACGGCGGCGGTGCGCGCCAAGCCCAAGCGGGTGGTGTTCGCCGAAGGCGAAGACGAAGCGGTGATCCGCGCCGCTTACGCGTTCCAGAATTCCGGCCTGGGCAAGGCCATCCTGGTGGGCCGGGCCGAAGTGGCGCGGCGCGGCTTCGAACGTATCGGTATCGATCCCGATGCCTTGGAAATCCGCGTGCCGCGCTCCTCGCAGGAAGCCACGCCTTATATCGAACGGCTCTACAAGCGCATCCAGCGGCGCGGCGCGCTGCATCGCGACGCGACCCGCATGGTGCTCAACGACCGCAACATCTATGCGGCCTCGATGCTGGCGGCGGGTGACGCCGATGCGATGGTGACCGGGGTCACCCGCAACTATGCCGCCGCGCTGGGCGACGTGCGCATGGTGATCGACGATTCCCACGGCACCCGCCCCATCGGCATGCAGGTGGTGTTCGCCAAAGGCCGTATCGTGCTGGTGGCCGACACATCGATCACCGAACTGCCGAATTCCGAACAGCTGGCCGACATCGCCATCCGCGCCGCGGCGACGGCGCGCAAGCTGGGCCTGACCCCGCGCGTGGCGATGCTGGCCTCTTCCACCTTCGGCTTTCCCCGGTCGGAACGCAGCGAGCGCATCATCGAGGCGGTGAACATTCTGGATTCGCGGGGCGTGGATTTCGAATATGACGGCGAATTCGCGCCGGACGTGGCGCTGGACCGGGCCAAGCTCGACCTTTATCCCTTCGCCCGCCTCACCGACACCGCCAATGTGCTGATCATGCCGGCGATGCATTCGGCGCAGATTTCCACCAAGCTGTTGCAGCAGCTGGGCGGGGTCAACGTGATGGGCCCCTTGCTGGTCGGCCTGGAGAAATCCGTGCAGATCGCGCCGTTGGGCGCGAAAATGAGCGAGATCTACAACTCTGCGATTGTGGCCGCCTATGACATCAACGATTGATCCCAAAAAAACCGCCGCCTTCATGGAAGGCCTCTGGGACGGAGAGATCATTCCCGCCCTCACCGATTACATCCGCATCCCCAACAAGAGCCCGGCCTTCGATCCCGATTGGGAAAGCCACGGCCATATGGACAAGGTGGTGGAGATGTTTACCGCCTGGGCGAAGGAGAAGCTGAAACAGCTTCCCGGCTCCAAGCTGGAAGTCGTGAAATTGCCGGGCCGCACCCCACTGATTTTCATTGAGGTGCCTGGTACCGCAGGAGCGTCGGCGCGAGCCGGAGCGACCAATCAAGAATCCACGATCCTGATGTATGGCCATCTCGACAAGCAGCCGGAAATGACAGGCTGGACCGAAGGTACCGGACCTTGGACGCCTGTGCAGAAGGACGACAAGCTGTACGGACGCGGTGGTGCCGACGACGGCTACGCCATGTTCGCCGCGATCAGCGCGCTGCTGGCGCTGAAGGAGCAAAATCTCCCGCGCGCCCGCGCCGTGATCGTGATCGAAGCGTGCGAGGAATCCGGTTCGCCCGATCTGCCTTTCTATATCGATCATCTGGCGGACCGTATCGGCACGCCCGATCTGGTGGTTTGCCTGGATTCCGGCTGCGGCAATTACGATCAGCTTTGGCTGACCACCTCCCTGCGCGGCATGGTGATCGGCAATCTCACGGTCAAGGTCCTCACCGAAGGCGTGCATTCGGGCGATGCCAGCGGCATGGTGGCATCATCCTTCCGCATCGCGCGCCAGCTTCTGTCACGGATCGAGGACGAAGCGACCGGCCAGATGCGGCTGGACGATCTTTTTGTGCAGATCCCGCCGGACCGCAGCCAACAGGCGAAAGACGCCGCCGCCATTCTAGGCGACGAGGTCTATACCAAATTTCCGTTCGCGCCCGGCGTGAAGCCGATGGCGAACGACAACGCCGAATTGATCCTGAACCGCACCTGGCGGCCGCAGCTGGCGATCACGGCGGCGGACGGTTATCCACTGCCGGAGGATGGCGGCAATGTCTTGCTGCCCTATACGGTCTTGAAATTGTCGCTGCGCCTGCCGCCCACCTGTGACGCCGAACCGGCGCGGCTGGCGGTGAAAAAGGCGCTGGAGGAAAATCCGCCCTATGGCGCGCAAGTGGCATTCGATGCGCCGCAGATGGATGGCGGCTGGAACGCGCCTGCTTTGTCGCCCTGGCTGGAGAAGGCGTTGGCGAAAGCCAGCAACGACAGTTTCGGCAAGCCGGTGGCTTTCATGGGCGAAGGCGGCTCCATTCCCTTCATGGCGATGCTGGGCCGGAAATACCCCAAGACCCAATTCGTGGTGACGGGCGTGTTGGGCCCCCATTCCAATGCCCATGGCCCCAACGAATTCCTGCACATTCCCACCGCCAAGAAAGTGGCGGCCTCGATTGCGTCCATTCTCTCGGATCATGCGTTGCAGGCGCGATGAGCTTTCTGGATTCCACCGACGACGATCCCAAACGCGCCAGCCGACGGCCGCTGCTGTTTTTCATCCTGGTCACCTCGGCGGTGGGCGCATCGGCCAGCATCTTCACCGAGCCCAATATCGCGGGCTGGTATGCGGGCCTGGTTCATCCATCCTTCGCGCCGCCCAACTGGGTGTTCGCGCCGGTCTGGACCACGCTTTATGTGCTGATGGCGGTGGCCGCCTGGCGGGTGTGGCGCATCGCGGGCACGAAAAGTCTCGAGATCGGCGCATACGTCTTGCAACTGACTTTCAACTTCGCCTGGAGCGCGATCTTCTTCGCGGCTCATCAGATTGGCCTGGCCCTGGTCGAAATCAGCGTGCTAGCGGCCCTGATCCTGGCCACCACGATTTTGTTCTGGCGCCGCGACCGGCTTGCCGGATGGCTGTTTCTGCCGTACCTCGCCTGGACGAGTTTCGCCACGGCTTTGAACTACGCCTTCTGGACCCTTAACCCCTGAAAAACCGGCATCTGCCAAGGTGCCGCCTTGGCAATTTCCCCCGCCCTCCCTATATACCCCCTGAGGTCGGCATGGGTTTGCTCAGCGGCCTGTTTTTGTCAAAGAATTCAATGGGATGGACCGGAGGACGCCGTCAGGGTCAGGACTCCATGCCCATTCGAGAGGAAGTGAAATGGCTAAAGTAATCGGTATCGATCTGGGTACCACCAATTCCTGCGTCGCGGTGATGGAAGGCTCTGCCCCCAAGGTCATCGAAAATGCGGAAGGCGCCCGCACCACCCCGTCCATCGTCGCATTCGCCCCCGATGGCGAGCGCCTGATCGGTCAGCCCGCCAAGCGCCAGGGCGTGACCAACCCCGAATTCACCTTCTTCGCCATCAAGCGCCTGATCGGCCGCCGCTTCGACGATCCGATGACGCAAAAAGACGTGGGCATGGTGCCCTACAAGATCGTCAAGGCCGACAATGGCGATGCCTGGGTCCA
>CALMGU010000023.1 GCA_937865685.1 uncultured Alphaproteobacteria bacterium
TGGTAAGGCCCGACGCATCGAAGCGCGCCGGCAGCGACTTGATGGGGCGCGGCTGCTCCTCGCCATTGGTGAAGAACACCGTGGGCGGGGTGAGATAGCTCTGAAAGCTGAACATCGCTTCGGGGCCGAAATCATTGACCGAAACGATATCGACGGCGCCGCCGCGCGGCAGGATCACGCCCCTGTCCACCCAGCCGCTGGGTCCATGCCGGAAGGCATGCACGGAACCGATCACATTGTCGGTGATCGCGGCATAGATCGCATCCCGGCCCACCGCGACGCTTTCGATACTGGCACGCGCTTCGGGCGTGTACAGAACCTGCGTGCTGCCATCATTGCGGAACAAGACCAGCGAACCCTTGCTGATCTTGTCGCCGTCGGCGCTGGCAAAATCTTTGCGCAAGGTCGTAACCCAGGCTCCATTGATCATGCCTTTCACATCGGCCGATAGCGGCAGCGGCAATTTCCTGGCCGTGCCCTTGGCGGCATCGACGGCGTAATATTCATTCTCGAAAAAGCTTACAGCGCGGATCGCCAGCGCGAAATCGCCGTCCTGCGTATGGAAGGTGGCGGGCGACACCAGCACATCTTCCACCTTGCCTTCATAAATCGTCTTGGCGGATGAAATCGGCGTGCCCCGCTTCCACAATTTCACGATGCGGGCATAACCCGAATTCGTCAGGCTCCCCTTGCCGAAATCGCTAGCGAACAACACCATATTGTCGTCGAGATAGGATGCATCGCTTTTCGCTTCTTTCAGCGAAAACCCATCCGTGGCGAGTTTTTTCGCTTTCAGATCATATTCGCGCACCACCACGGCGTCGCCGCCGCCCCGCGACAGGCGGATCAGGCAGCGTGTTTGTTTGGGGGCGCATTCGGCGCCTTCAAAGACCCAATTTTCCTTTTCGCTTTTCGCCAGCGCATCGACATCCAGCAGAATGTCCCATTTGGGCGCAGGATTGGCGTAATCGGCGGTCGATGTGCGCCGCCACACGCCCTTGGGATTTTTCGCGTCCTGCCAGAAATTATAGACAAAGCCGTGCCGGAGGCTGCCGGACGGAATGCGGTCGGGCGCGTCCAGCACTTCCAGGATGCTGTCGTAATTTTTCTGGTACCGCGGATCGGCCTTGAGGACGCCCAGCGATTTTTTGTTCTGTTCCGCCGCCCAGGCCAGGGGTTTTGCCCCATGCACATCCTCCAGCCAGGCATAGGGATCGGTATTTCTGGCGGGCTGGGCGGTCACGGCGATGGCTCCGATGCTCAAAAACGACAAAAAGGAAAGGAACGTCAGGCTCAGGCGCGCAGGCATGGCGGCTCCCCGGATTGGACAGCCAGCTTTGCGATTTTGACCGCTTCCGGCAATGGCAAAAGGGCTCCCGGCCCCCTATAAGGCGCCCATGATCCCCTTTCGCAAAATGCAAGGCCTGGGCAACGATTTCGTCGTGTTCGATGCGCGCCAAACGCCCATCCCTATGACAACGCCGCGCGCCCGCGCCATCGCCGACCGTCATTTCGGCGTGGGCTGCGATACCTTGGTGCTGATCACGCCGGGCAATGAACGCGCCGACGCGGTGCTGCGTTTCTTCAATGCCGATGGCGGCGAAGTGGAATCCTGTGGCAACGCCACGCGCTGCATCGCGCGGCTTTTGATGGACGAAAGCGGGCGCACCGAAATCAAACTCGACAGCAAAGGCGGCTTCCTGGTCTGCCGCGATGCCGGCAAGGGCCTCGTTACAGTCGATCTGGGTGTGCCCGGATTGGATTGGAAAGACATTCCCATCACCCATGAGGTGGACACCAACGGCTTCACCATTCCGCTGGATGGAACCGATATCACGGCCTCGGCCGTGCTGATGGGCAATCCCCACTGCATCCAATTCGTGGCGGATGCCGAACGGGCGCCCGTCACCGTGCAGGGCCCAAAACTGGAAACCCACCCTTTCTTCCCCACGCGCATCAATGTGGAATTTGCTGAGGTGAAGGATCGGAGCCATATCCGCATGCGGGTGTGGGAGCGGGGCGTGGGTGTCACGCTCGCCTGCGGCACTGGCGCCTGCGCCACCGCCATTGCGGCGATCCGGCGGGGCCTCACCGACCGCACAGTGGAAGTGGAACTCGATGGCGGCAAATTGCTGCTGGAATGGCGGCAAGGCGACAGCCATATGTTGATGACGGGTCCGGGAACCACCGTGTTCCTGGGCCAACTCGATCTGGATGCCTATGGCCATTGACGTCGTCACTTTCGGCTGCCGCCTCAACGCCTATGAAAGCGAGGCGATCAAGGCGCGTGCGGGCGAGGCGCAGTTGCAGAACGCCGTGGTGGTCAACACCTGCGCCGTGACCGCTGAAGCCGTGCGCCAGTCGCGCCAAGCGATCCGCAAGCTGCGGCGCGAGCATCCTGGCGCCCGCATCATCGTCACCGGCTGCGCCGCCCAGACCGAGCCTGAGACCTATGCCGCCATGCCGGAAGTCGATGCCGTGCTGGGCAATCAGGAAAAACTCACTGCCGCGGCTTACGCCGATTTCGGCCAGGGTGCGTCCGAGCGGGTGCGGGTCAACGACATCATGAGCGTGCGCGAAACCGCGCCCCAGATGGTCGATCATTTCGAAGGACGGGCGCGCGCCTTTCTGCAAGTGCAGAATGGCTGCGACCATCGGTGTACCTTTTGCATCATTCCGTATGGGAGAGGCAATTCACGCTCCGTGCCCATGGGCGCGGTGGTGGAGGAAGCGCGCCGCCTGGTCGAAAACGGCTTTGCCGAGATCGTGCTGACGGGCGTGGATCTCACCTCCTATGGCGCGGACCTGCCGGGCTGGCCCAGCCTGGGCCAGCTGGTGGCCAGGCTCTTGAAGCTGGTGCCCGATCTCAAACGCCTGCGTCTTTCCTCCATCGATTCCATCGAAGCCGATGCCGCCTTGATGCGCGTCATCGCGGAGGAAGAACGGCTGATGCCGCATTTTCATCTCTCCGCCCAATCGGGCGACGATCTGATCCTCAAGCGGATGAAACGCCGCCATAGCCGCGCCGATACGATTGCATTTTGCGACGAAGTGCGGCGCTTAAGGCCAGACGCGGCCTTCGGCGCCGACCTGATCACCGGCTTTCCCACCGAAAGCGAAGAGATGTTCCAGAACAGCTTGAATCTGGTGGACGATGCGGGGCTGACGCAGCTGCATGTCTTTCCCTTTTCGCCCCGCAAAGGCACGCCCGCCGCCCGCATGCCGCAGCTGGGCACGGGACTGGCCAAGGAACGGGGCGCGCGCCTTCGGGCCAAGGGCGATGCCGCCCGCGCCGCCCGCTTTCAGCAGATGATCGGCGGCACCCAGTCCGTGCTGGTGGAAAAGCCTGGCTTCGGGCACAGCGCCTGTTTCGCCCCCATTGCCTTTGAAGATGGGGCCTTTGATGGCTCCGCTTTGCCCGGCAGCATTGTCTCCGTGGTCATTGCGGCAACGGACGGTATCCGCCTGACGGGCCGTCAGCAGGAAAGCGCCGCCGCATGAGAACATTCGGCGAAGCGCCGCCGGAAGAAACCGGCCTGTTCGCGCGACTGAAAAAAGGCCTGGCCAAATCCAGCGCCGGCCTGACCGACAGCATCACCGGCCTCTTCACCAAGAAGAAGCTGGACGCGGAGACCGTGGCGGGCCTGGAGGAGGCCCTGATCCGGGCCGATATGGGCGTGAGCGAGGCCAAGCGCCTTTCCGCCGCCGTGGCCAAGAACCGCTATGACAGCGAAATCACCGATGCCGAAGTGCGCGCCATCCTGGCCACGGAAATCGCCGCCTCCCTGGCGCCGCTGCAAAAGCCGCTGGCCATCGATGAAGGCAAAAAGCCCTTCGTGATCCTGGTCGCAGGGGTCAACGGCACGGGCAAGACCACAACCATCGGCAAGCTGGCCCGGCGCCTGACCGGCGAAGGCAAAAAGGTGGTGCTGGCGGCGGGCGACACCTTTCGCGCCGCCGCGATCGAGCAGCTGGGGGTCTGGGCAGGACGGGCCGACGCGAGCTTCGTGTCGGGCAAGGCCGGCGGCGACGCGGCGGGACTTGCCTTCGAGGCGCTGGAAAAAGCGCAGCGCGAGAATGCCGATATTCTTCTCATCGACACGGCGGGACGCTTGTCGAACAAGACCGCGTTGATGGCCGAGCTGGAAAAAATCGCGCGCGTGATCAAGAAGCGCGACGCCAGCGCGCCGCATGCGGTGTTGCTCGTGTTGGATGCAACAACAGGTCAGAACGCGATCACGCAAGTCGAAGCGTTCTCGGCAGCCGTGCCGCTCACCGGTCTCATCATGACCAAGCTGGACGGCACCGCCAAAGGCGGAATTCTGGTCGCGCTGGCCGCTCGCTCGGCCCTGCCGGTACACTTTATCGGGGTGGGCGAAGGCGAGGCCGATTTGCAGGTTTTCGACGCGGAGAAATTCGCGCAAGCCCTTATAGGAACAGGATGAATCCCCAGCTCCGCAAGCTGGCCCTGGACCTGGGGCCGCTGATAATTTTCTTCGCCACTTTTCAATTCGCCGGCATCTTCGCGGCCACCGGAATCTTCATCGTCGCGGTGCTGATTTCACTGGCCCTGGGATGGCATCTGGAAAAAAAATTGTCTCCCATTCCCGTCGTCACCGCCATCCTCGTGGTGTTCTTCGGCGGACTGACGCTCTATCTGCACAACGAGACTTTCATCAAAGTGAAGGTCACATTCCTTTATGTGATTTTCGGAACGACCTTGCTGGTTGGTCTGCGCTTCAATCGTCTTTTCATAAAATATGTTTTCGGCGAAGCCTTCGACCTCACGGAAAAAGGATGGCGCGGATTGACCCTGCGCTGGGGTCTCTTCTTTCTTGCGCTGGCCGCGATCAATGAAGCGGTGTGGCGCAATACCTCGACCGCGACCTGGGTCTCCTTCAAGGTCTGGGGCATCACCGGGCTGATATTTCTTTTCGCCCTGGCACAGACCCCGTTCCTGCTCAAGCATGACGCAGGCCCGGAACAATAGCGGGCAATTCTGTTCACGGACGATCCCGCCGCAACAGATATGTGCGCGCGTGGCATACATACAACGCTTTGTGTCTTTGCAAGGCCCGGCAACACGATAGCAAAATCCGGGCGGCGCGACATCATTGCCGACCTGGAAATAAAATGCCGCGCATCTGAAAAATGCGATGGACACCATCGGACAAATTCTTTTTAAGACTGGCGCATCGTCGTGCATTGCTGTTTAGTGCGCGCCTCATCTTCCGATCAGGCATCCTTCGCTTCGACCGGAAACTTCGTCCGCGCTGGGTTTGGGGGTCACTGCATGTTGAAGGGTCAGCGCAAGGCGAATGGAGGCTTTGAATTATCCGAAGCCCCCTCGCACCTGATCCGCCGCTGCCAGCAATTCTATGGCGACCTTTATGCGCGCGAAGCCGGCACGCGCGAATTGACCAAGCAGCAATTCACGCTGCTCTGCGCGCTGGAGCATAATGACGGCGCCAGCCAGACCACCTTGGTGGAGATCACCGGCATCGATCGCTCGACCTTGGCCGAGATGGTGCGCCGGATGCTGGAGCGCGGATTGCTGTCACGCGAACGCACCGAGGAAGACCAGCGCGCCAATGCGGTGGCGATCTCGCCATCGGGCCGCAAGGCGCTGCGTTCCGCGCGCAATGCCGCCGACCGGGCCGAACGCGCCTTGCTCGACGCGCTGCCCGCGCCGGAACGGCTGAAATTCGTCAAGTCGCTGTCGCAGATCGCATCGGCCGCCGAAGCCTATGCCGCCAATGGCGCCTCCAAGGCCCACAAGGCCGCGGCCCGCCGCAACGGCAAGCGCCTTTAATATTCAAACCTTGATATCGATCATCGCGCCCAGCCTTGCGGACGCTGAGGGCTGCGCGGCCAGGGGTTCCTGGACGGGCGCGGTCTGCTTCAGAGGCAAAGGCTCGAACCCGCCGGATTTCTCCAAAGCGGCGGCAAATCCCGGCGCCGGGCGGGGCTGGATGGCGGCGGCCTGCTGCTGGCTGGCCAGAAGGGTCTGGGCGCTGATCTGCATCCCCCCACCCTAGAAAGTCATGGTTAGGAAGACCTTAAAGACCGGCCTGCGGCTCAGGAGGCCTGGCGGGCCTTTTCGATTTCCGGCAACAGCTGCTCGGTCATGGCCTTTGGCGTGAGCTGGCCCACCAGCTTGAAGCGGACGATGCCTTTGCCGTCCACCACATAGGTTTCCGGAACTCCATACACCCCCCAATTGATGCCGACCTTGCCATGGGTGTCGGCGACGATGCGGGAAAAGGGATTGCCTTCCTCATTCAGAAAAGCGCGCCCGGCACCGGGCTGGCGCTCTTCGTAATCGATGCCATAGATGGTGATGCCCGGCATCTTGGACAGCGCCATCAGCTGCGCGCTTTCCATCCGGCACGGCACGCACCAGCTGGCGAAGAAATTGACCACCGTGACACGCCCGGATGCCAGATCGGCGCGGGTGAAGCCCGGCGTGACATCGTCCATCGCATCCAGGCCGATGTCCGGCGCCGGCTTGTTGATCAGAGCGGAAGGCAGAAGATCGGGCGCGCGTCCGGAAAACAGACCCTGGAAAAGAACCACCGCCAGCGCCAGAAAGCCTATCGCCGGCACCGCATAGATCCAGCGTTTCATGGGCCGTCCTGCTCCAGCGCATCGAGCTTTTTCTTCGCCGCGCGCCATGCCGCCCAGCTTTGCCAGACGATCCCGATCAGGGCCAGGGCCGAGACGCCATAGGCCGGCCAGATGAAAGCGCCATAGCCGCCCATGGCGAGAAAATCGCCGCTCATCCCGCCCTCTGCATCAGGCTGCGGGCGCGGCGGTTCACGATCTCGGTGCGGATGCGCACCATCCAAAGCGCCGCGAATAGCAGCATATAGCCGAACGCCATCAGCCCCAGCGGCAACAGAAAGACCGACGCGATCTGGCCGGAGACGATGCTTTCGCCCTGGTGCAAGGTATTCCACCAATCGACCGAGAATTTGATGATGGGCAGATTGACCGCGCCCACCAGGGCGAGGATGGCGGCCGCGCGCGCGGCGCGCGCTTCATCCTCGATCGCATTCCACAGCGCCATGTAGCCCAGATAGAGAAACAGCAGCAGCAAAAAGCTGGTGAGACGCGCGTCCCACACCCAATAGGCGCCCCACATTGGACGCCCCCACAAGGATCCGGTGACCAGGCCCAAGGCCGTGAAGACCGCGCCCAAAGGCGCAGCGGCCCGCGCGGCGGTATCGGCCAGAGGATGACGCCAGACCAGCGAGAACAAAGACGCGACTGCGATGGCGCCATACGCGGCTTCGGCCACGATGGCGGCGGGCACATGCACGAACATGATCGTCACCGTCATGCCCTGCTGGTAATCGGGCGGCACGTGAAAGCTGGACCAGAGGCCCACGGCCAGCAGGATCGCCGCCGCGCCCGAAATCCAGGGGAGCAGCACACCCGACAGGCGCATGAAGACGGCGGGATTTGCGTAACGAAACATGATCCTATTTAGCCGGTTTTTCGCAGGCCTACCCTGCGAGGTTGAGCCGCACGCATGCTGCGGCCGCGAAAGGCGACAATAGCACCGCGGCGGCGGCAAAGGCCGACAAAAGTCCCAGGGCGCCATTGGGCAGATGGTCCAGTGCCGCCGTCACGGCGCCCGCGCCGAAGATCACGGCGGGCGCCAGCAAGGGCAGGATGATCAGGGGCAGGATCAATCCGCCCCGCTTCAAGGACAGGGTCAGGCTGGCCCCGATCGCGCCCACTGCGCTGACGGCGGGCGTGCCGATCAGGAGCGACACGAACAGCGCCCAGGTGCCCGGCCCCGGAAGGCCGAACAGGAGCGCCAGGAGCGGCGACAAAAGCGTCAGCGGCAAGCCGGTGGAGAACCAGTGCGCCAGAAGCTTGGCCAGCGCCACCTGCTCCAGCGACAGGGGCGACAAGGCAATCAGATCCAGGCTGCCGTCATCGAAATCGCCTTGATAGAGCCGGTCCAGCGACAGCAACGCCGCCAGCACCGCGCCCACCCAAAGCACGCCGCCAGCAATGCGGGCCAAAAGATTCAGATTCGCGCCCACCCCCAGCGGCACCAAGGTCGCCACCAGTGCGAAGAAGGCCAATGCCAAAGCCGCGCTGCCGCCGGACCGCGACGCCAGGCGCAGGTCGCGCATCACCAGGCTGACAAAGGGCCCGCTCATGCCGCCTCCAGCTTCAGAGACCGCGCCTCAAGCCCCAGGGGATCGTGGGTGGCGGCGATCACCATGCCGCCAGTTGCGCAGTGCGCCCGCATCAGATCGGCGGCCAGCGCGCGTCCTGCCGTATCCAGCGCGGCGAAGGGCTCGTCCAAAAGCCACAGCCCGCGTCCCGACATCAGGAGCCGCGCCAGGCCCAGCCGCTTCTTCTGGCCCGCGGAGAGATAGCGGCAGGGCAATTCACGCTGGCGGGCGATTCCCACCCGCTCCAGCACCGGCCTCACGTCACCGCCCGTTCCATACAGGCGGGCGAAAAATTCCAGTTGCTCGCCCACATCCATCTGCGGCTTGACGGCATCGTGATGGCCCAACCAGCCGACATGACGGCCGCGTTCTTCACCATCCGCGATCGCGCCTTTGTCGGTGTTGAGGACAAGGCCGCCCGATGCCGGCGTGAGAAACCCCGCGATCAGGCGCAGCAGCGAGGTCTTGCCCGCGCCATTGGCGCCTTCCACCACCAGCGCCTCGCCTGCCGCAACCTGAAAGCTCAGATCAGCGAAAATAGGCCTGTCCCCGCGCACGCAGGTGAGCTTCTCGGCAATGAGGGACGCAATCATGGGAGCGCACTAGCATGAAAACCCGGCGCGAGGAATTTTCGGATCTGGCTAGGAGCGTCGCCCGGAGCGGGCGTATAGCCCGTGAGGACGCGCGACAACGCCAGAGCCGAAAAGGACCGCGCCCTTATTCAGGCTCAATACATGTGCTGGCCGCCGTTGATCGAGATCGTCGATCCCGTGATGAAGCCGGCATCATCGGCCACCAGGAACAACACACCACGGGCGATTTCATGGGCCTGGCCCAGGCGTTTCACGGGAATGCGGGCGACGATCTTCTCCAAGACATCGGCCGGCACCGCCGCCACCATGTCGGTGTCGATATAACCGGGGGCGATGGCGTTGACGGTGATGCCCTTGGCCGCGCCTTCCTGGGAGAGCGCCTTGGTGAAACCGTGAATGCCGGACTTTGCGGCGGCATAATTGACCTGGCCATATTGACCGGCCTGGCCGTTGATCGAGCCGATATTGACGATACGGCCGAAGCTGCGGTTCAGCATCCCGTCCCAGGCGACCTTGCACATGTTGAAGCAGCCGCCCAGATTGGTGTCGAGCACTTCGTCCCAGGCGTTGCGGTTCATTTTCTTCATGGTGGCGTCGCGGGTGATACCGGCATTGTTGACGATGATGTCGACGGGACCCAGCGCCGCTTCCACCTTGGCCATGCCCGCCGCGCAATCGTCGAAGGATGAGACATCCCACTTGAAGGCCGCGATGCCGGTCTTGTCCGTGAACGCCTTGGCGCGTTCGTCATTGCCCGCGTAATTGGCCGCGACCTTATAGCCCGCATTCTTCAACGCCACCGAGATCGCTTCGCCGATACCGCGCGTGCCGCCCGTCACCACTGCCACCCGTGCCATGCCTGCTCCCTGTTTATGCGTCCGTTCAGACGCTGCCCTTCTTCTCCACTACCAGAATTCGCGCCTCGCCGACAGGATGGGCGACATGTTCGTCGCCATTTTCGGCGAGCATGATGTCCCCTGGACCGAGACGCTGAATCATCTCCGTCCCATCCTTGCGATAATGCATATCAACCGCGCCATCGAGGACCACGAACACCTCGCTGCCGTCATTGACGTGCCAGACGTAAGGTTGGTCGGTCCAATGCAGGCGCACGCTGGCGCCTTCGATCTCGGCGATGTCGCGCGCGCCCCAGGCTTTCGAAGCCGTGAAGCTCTTGGCATCGAGATGAAATTTCACGGGAGCATCGGCCAGGAAAAGTGTGCAGCGTCCGTAGGACGCGGAACGGTTTTCCGCCATGCGCGCGGAGCGCGCTCAGCAAAAATTGGGCGCATCCGCGCCCGGGCCGCGCGACCCATAAAAATTACCGTTCCACGCACATGGCGATGCCCATGCCGCCGCCGATGCAGAGGGTGGCGAGGCCCTTCTTGGCGCCGCGCTTGCCCATCTCGTGCAGCAGGGTGACCAGGACGCGGGCGCCCGACGCCCCGATGGGGTGGCCGATGGCGATGGCGCCGCCATTGACGTTCACCTTGTCCAGGTCCCAGCCCATGTCCTTGTTGACGGCGCAAGCTTGAGCCGCGAAGGCCTCATTGGCTTCGATCAGATCCAGGTCCTGGGCTTGCCATCCCGCTTTCTCCAGCGCCTTGCGCGACGCGGGGATGGGACCGGAGCCCATCACTTTGGGATCGACCCCGGCCTGGGCCCAGCTGGCGATGCGGGCGAGCGGAGAAAGGCCCCGCGCGGCGGCATCCTTGGCGCTCATCATGACCAGCGCGGCGGCGCCGTCATTGATGCCCGACGCATTGCCCGCGGTCACGGTGCCGTCCTTGGAGAAAGCCGGGCGCAATCCCGCCAGCGCCTCATAGGTCGCGCCGTCGCGGATATATTCATCGGTATCGACGACCGTTTCGCCCTTGCGGGTCTTCACCGTCACCGGCGCGATCTCGTCCTTGAAGCGGCCCGCCTTCTTGGCGGCCTCCGCCTTGTTCTGCGAGGCGGTGGCGAATTTGTCCTGCTGCTCGCGGGTGATCTGCCATTCGCGGGCGACATTCTCGGCGGTCGTGCCCATGTGATAGCCGTTGAAGGCGTCCCACAGCCCGTCCCGGATCATGGTGTCGATGAAATTGAGATCGCCCATCTTCTGGCCGGCGCGCAGATACGCCGCGTGCGTGGACAGGCTCATGGATTCCTGGCCACCGGCGACCACGATGCGGCTGTCGCCATTCTTGATGGCCTGGGCCGCCAGCGCCACCGCGCGCAGTCCCGAACCGCAGACCATATTGATGCCCCAGGCGGGCGCGCCGATGGGCAGACCCGCCGCGATGGCGGCCTGGCGTGCCGGATTCTGGCCCTGCGCCGCCGTCAGCACCTGGCCCAGGATGGTTTCGCTGACTTCGCCGGCTTCAACCTTGGCGCGCGCCAGAGCCGCTTCGATGGCGACTTTTCCCAGCTGATGGGCGGGTACCGTCGCGAATGCCCCGTTAAAAGCGCCCACGGCGGTGCGCGCGCCTGCCACAATAACGACCTCTTCCACGAAATCCTCCGGCTGACGATCTGTCTTCCCGCAAAATGCCGCGAATGCGAGGCGTGGTAAACCGCAATGAATTTCCCAAGGCAGAACAAGGAATTACCGAGTTTCCGGGACCTCCCCCGATATTGCGTTTGCTAAAATGGTGCTGGACGGACCCTTCGGCATGATGTTGTCTTTGCTCAAAGCCGCGTAGGGACGGCGCAAGAAAAGGCGGGGATTCGTGTCGGAAGAAAAATCCAAGGACGGGCCGGTCGTCATCAAGAAATACGCGAACCGTCGCCTCTACAATACCCAGACCTCCAGCTATGTGACCTTGGATCACTTGGCGGGGATGGTGAAGGACGGCGTCGAATTCGAAGTCCAGGATGCGCGCACCGGCGAGGACATCACCCGCTCGGTGCTGACCCAGATCATTTTCGAAGAAGAGGCCAAGGGCCAGAATCTGCTGCCGATCAAATTCCTGCGCCAGCTGATCCGTTTCTATGGCGACAGCCTGCAGGCGTTCGTGCCCGGCTATCTGGACATGAGCATGGACAGTTTCACCAAGAACCAGGGCGCCATGCGCGATCGCATCGCCGAAGCGATGGGCGGCGGCAATCAGATGATCGAAAATCTGACCCGGCAGAATCTGGCGATCTTCGAGCGCGCCACGCAGATGTTCTCGCCATTCGGGGCCGCCGCGGCGGGCCGCAAATCCGAAGAGCCGGCGGAAGAAAAATCATCCTCCAGCGATGTCGATGCCCTGAAGCGCGAAATGGAAGCGATGCGCCGTCAGATATCTGAACTCAGCCAGCGCAACAAATAGTTCCCCCGCGAAGTTCCATCGCGAGGCCAAGGTAAATTCCCGTTCACCGCAATAAGCCAGAGGCGGCGCGGCCTGCTCCTTCGCCTTTGGCTTTGCGGACAATTTTAAGCAAAGAAGGCTCAATCACGCCGCGATTTTGAATTGAAGGGGAGCGAAATCGCACATTCCGCATTGTCCTCATGCGGGAGAAGCGGCGATGCCGGGCGAGTTAGTTTCAAATTTAGCGAAAGATTTCAGGAGGGGGCAAAGCCTCCTCGTCATGCTGGCCGCGCCGTTGCAAGAGACCGTGTGCCGATGATTTTCCGGGCCATATTCTGGATTGGACTTGTAGCGCTGTTGATGCCGCGCGAGCCCGATCTCGGCTTCGGACGTCCAGGCGCCGGCGCATCGCTTCCTTCCACTCTGACCTCCTGGGCCGCTACAGGTCTCTCGCGACCGGGAAAAGTCTGCGCGGATCATGGGGAAACATGCGCCGGCGCCTCGACGCTTTTTGCTTCCTTCCAGAGCGATGCCTTGCGCGAGCTGGCGGAGGTCAAGGCGGAGATCGACGCCGACCGCAAGGCGCGCGGCGCCGGCCGCATCTGAGGGCCGGTTTTCGCGCCTCAATCCTGGTTGAGCGAGACTTTGATCTTCTTGGGCGTGAGCGCGCGGCGGTCCGCGCCCCGCCAGGGCCGTTCCTTGGCGCGGCGGTCCGGACCGAAAAAACCGGCGGCGGCGATGAAGGGCCGGGGCGCAGCCAATGCCAGCTGCAATTTGTCCGCGACGGTCTTGGGACTGACGGGACGGCAGATCACATCGGTGATGCCGTCGTCCCGTTCCTTTTCCACATCGCGGCGGCGCGCTCCGCTATAGACCGCGAAAATCGGAATCATGGGATTGAGCACCAGACGGCTGCGGCGCACCGCCAGCGCGAAGGAGGCGTCGTCCAGCCGGGCCGACGCTTCCGCAAGCACCGCATCGAACGGCTCGGCGCAAAGTATCTCCAGCGCGCGGCGGGGCTCGTCGATCAGGGCTATTTTGCTGAGACCGGCCGCCGTCAGGACGGTGCGCATCAACGGGCCGGTCTGCCCTTTGGCGCCCACCACCAGAACACGCGTCGATGCGAAATTGAACGCCGCCATGAAGCCCCGGAATATCGGGCCAGTCTGGCCCTTCTCGCCTTAAGGGCCGGTAAAGGTTAGAATTGGAGCCATGACCCGATCGCGAATTTTTCCAGGGCTGATGGCGTTGAGTGCCTTGCTGGCGCTGATGGGATGCGAAAGCGCCGCCGATCGCGCGATGAAGCGGACGCCGGATTTCCGGGCAGGCTATTCCGACGGCTGCGCCAGCGCCGGAACCCAGGGGGCAAACCCGCGGGACACCGCACCCATGCGCGACGAAGCGGCTTACCGCACCAACCGGGCCTATCGCACGGGCTGGGGAACCGGCTTCAATGCCTGCCGCACCTATCAACCCGGCAACAACATGCCGCCGCCGCCCGGCCGCGGACCGATCGGCGATCCCCGCCCGTTCTGACCGTCGCGAAAGCTTCACGGAAAGATTAATGAGCCATTAACCAGGGACACTCAGGCTGGCGCCGACAGTCCGTGTACGGTTCTTTTCGGAGCGGCGCCGCCATGTTGGGTCATCTGGTTTCCAATAGGTTCCCGGTCCGCATGGGCCATCGCGCGCCGGGCGGCGTGTTTCATCGCCTGTGGAATTTGCTGTTCCAGCGCTGATCAGGATTTGGCGGCGAAAGGCCTGGGTGGCACGGCCTGGATATTTTCCTGGTCGAAGAAAAGCGGCCAGGGCGTGCGAGGCTTTCCTTCCAGCGCCGCGTCGATGTCGCGAATGCCGTCGCGCAACTGACGCAGCGCCTGATCGATGTCGAGCTTCTGCCGCTCCAGGATCTGAATGCGCTCTTCGAATTTCTTGCGCGCGTGGGTCATCTGGGCAAGCTCGCCATCCTTGCCGTCATACATGTCCAGCACTTCGCGGATCTCCGCCAGGCTGAAGCCCAGCCTGCGGCCGCGCAGGATCAGGATGATGCGGGCGCGACAGCGCGAACTGTAAAGGCGGGTCTGACCGCGCCGTCCGGGCGCGATCAGCTTTTCATCTTCGTAGAAGCGCAAAGTCCGCGCCGTGACGGAGAATTCCTTGGTCAGCTGACGAATGGTATAGATACGGCTGCTCATCGCGCGCTCGTGTCGTTCATCGCACATCACGATGACCACTCTTTACCTCAACGTCAACTGTCAAGGCTGTCCGGTATCGGGACCGGGCCGGATTGGCGCTTTCATCGAAAGCGCACATGCTCCGTCGCACCGGCGGCGCGACGAAGCAATCGATATCGGCGCGAATGCCGCCGAATTATTCGGCGGCGGCGCGCACCGCCTCGCTTTCGCGCGCGAGGTTCGCGGCCGCATAATCCCAATTCAGGATATTGGCCAGAACCGTCTCCAGGTATTTCGGGCGCGCATTCTGATAGTCCAGATAATACGCGTGCTCCCACACATCGACGGTGAGAAGGCAATTGGTCCCGTCCGCCATCGGCGTCATCGCGTTGGCGGTCTTGGTCACGGAAAGCTTTCCGCCTTGGGAAACCAGCCAGGCCCAGCCCGATCCGAACTGGGTCTTGCCCGCTTCGGCCAGTTGCGCGATCAGGGCATCGAGACCGCCGAAATCCCGCTCAATGGCGGACGCCAGCGCGCCCTTGGGCGCGGTCTTGGCCGGCGCAAGGCTGCGCCAGTAGAAATCGTGATTCCAGACTTGGCCCGCATTGTTGAAAATCTTCTTTTCCTTGTCGTCGGCCGATTTCGCCGTGGCCTGGACGATCTTCTCCAGCTTCATGTCGGCGAACGGTGTTTTTTCCACCAGCGTGTTGAGCATGTCCACATAGGCTTGATGGTGCTTGTAATAGTGAAAGGAAATGGTGCGCGCGGAAATGGCGGGCTCCAGCGCCGCGTCATCCCATGGCAGCGGAGCAAGTTTGAACGGGCCAGTCATATGAAATCTCCAAAGCGGAAAGGCCCGGTCTAAGAGCCCGTGGCTGCTTCGTCAACGCGCGAATGCGCACAAGGATCCACTGCTTAACTCCATAAAATAATTGTTGTTATCGCAGCCGCGAAGAATGTGGCGCGCGAGAAAATTCGTGATCGAGATGAACAGGATTGTCACTCGACTTTCGCGTCTCTGTCGCGCAAAACAGAAACACGCGGGGTAGGAGACGAGCAAAATTCGGGAGGCAGCGATGCCCGCTTATGAAATCTGCTATTTGGACGACGACGGCACTCTCACCTACAAATTCCTCGCCAATTGCGAGGATGACGGCCGCGCCAAGGTCCTGGCCCACGCGATGAAACTGCCCAGCGCCAAGCGCCTGGAAGTGTGGAGCGGCCAAGCCCTGATCTATGCCCGGCCGTCGCACATCACACAGGTCGCGTTGGCCGGTTAAAACAACTTTTCCCGCTTCGCCCAGTCCGCCGTCGCATCCAACGCGCGAGTTAGCCGGTCGAACAGCTCGCCGATTTCCGCTTCGCTGATGATCAGGGGCGGACAGATGGCGATGCGGTCCGTGGGCAGCGGGCGCACGACCAGGCCTTCGGCTTCGGCGAAATTCACCGCCACCTGGGCCAACTGCGTCTCGGCGGGAAAATGCGCCTTGGTCTTTTTGTCGGCCACCAATTCCAGGCCCGCGATCAGGCCCACGCCCCGCGCCTCGCCCACCAGCGGATGGTCTTCCAGCTGCTTCAGGCGATTCAAAAAGACCGGCGCGACATGGCGCACATGCCCGACAATGTCGCGGCGCTGATAGATCTCGATGGCTTTGAGCGCCACCGCCGTCGTCACCGGATGACCGCCATAGGTGAGGCCGTGGCCCAAGACATTCTTTCGCTTGGCTTCCGCTTCGATCACCTCGGTCAGTTCCGGCGACAGCAGCACCGCGGAAACCGGCAGATAAGCGCTGGACAATCCCTTGGCCACCGAGACGCTGTCCGGCTCGAAGCCATATTTGGCGCAGCCGAACCATTCGCCGGTGCGGCCAAAGCCGGTGATGATCTCATCGCTGATCAAGGGAATGCCGTGGCGGGTAAGAACCTTGGTGATGGCGTCGAAATAGCCGTCCGGCGGCACGATGGCGCCGCCCGCGCCCATCACCGGCTCCACGATCATGGCGGCGATGGTGTCCGCGCCCTCGCGTTCGATTAGCGCCTCGAGATTGGCCGCCAGCCGCGCGGAAAATTCCATCTCGCTTTCGCCCGGCTCGGCGCCACGATAATGGTGCGGCAGGTCGGTGTGCAGGACGAAATCGAACGGCGCATCGAAGCCCTGATGGATGCTGGGAATGCCGGTGAGGCTGGCAGCCGCCAAGGTGACGCCGTGATAGCCCATGCGTCGGGAGATGATTTTCTTCCTTCTGGTTTGTCCACGAGCATTGGCGGCGTACCAGGCGAAGCGCAGCTGGGTATCGTTGGCTTCCGAGCCGGAGCAGGCGAAGAACACCTTGCCCACGGGAAAGGGTGAAATCTCTTTCAGCTTCTCGGCCAGCGCGGCGGCGGGTTCGTGGCTCTTGCCGCCAAAGACATGGCCATAGGAGAGTTTGCGCATCTGCTCGGTGGCGGCTTCGACCAATTCCTCGTCGCCCCAGCCCAGTGCGGTGCACCAAAGGCCCGACATGCCTTCGATATAATCGCGCCCGGCCATGTCGAAGACCCGCACGCCTTCGCCCCGCTCGATGATCAGGGGACCGCGCTCCGCCAGCGCCTTCAGATTTGTGAGCGGATGCAGCAGGGCATTGAGATCGCGGGTCTGGGCATTGGAGAGGGGCATGGCAGGCCTTTCAAAAGCGCCGCGACTTTAGCCTTTTGCGCCGCCATCGCCACGATCTTGTGGCAAGCTGGGGCCACAAAAACGAGGAGCAGCCATGCGCGGATTGATGCAGGACTGGCCCATGCGCGTGCACCGCTTCATCGACCATGCGGCGCTCTATCACCCTGGCGCCCGCATCGTCAGCCGTACGGTGGAAGGTGGCATTCACCGGACAAATTATGCCGAGATCCGAATCCGTGCCCGAAAGCTTGCCGGCGCTCTCGCCCGCCGCAAATTCAAGCCCGGCGACCGCATCGCCACCCTGGCCTGGAACACCCATCGCCATCTTGAGGCCTGGTATGGCATCGCGGGCGTTGGCGCGGTCTATCACACACTCAATCCGCGCCTCTTTCCCGACCAGTTGGCCTGGATCGCCAATCATGGCGGGGCGCGGATGCTGATGTTCGATATCTGCTTTGCGCCGCTCCTGGAACAGATCGCCCCGCATCTCAAACATGTCGAAACATTCGTCGCTTTCAGCGATGCGGCGCATCTGCCGGCCCTGAAGCTCCCCGGAAAACTGATCGCGTATGAAGACCTGATCGCGGGCAAGGAACGCGAATGGACCGCGGTGCATGAGAATGACGCGTGCGGGCTTTGCTACACCTCCGGCACCACCGGCAATCCCAAGGGCGTGCTCTATTCCCATCGCTCCAACACTTTGCACGCGCTGATGGCGGGCCAGAGTCCGGGGCTGGGCATGGGGGCGAGCGATGTGGTGCTTCCCATCGTGCCCATGTTTCATGCCAATGGCTGGGGCGTTCCCTTCATCGCGCCGATGGCGGGCGCCAGTTTGATCATGCCGGGCCCCAGGCTGGACGGCGCCTCGCTGTACGAATTGATGGAAAGCGAGCGCGTCACCTCCACCTGCGGCGTTCCCACCGTCTGGCTGGGACTGCTGCAATATCTGGAAGCCAACAATCTCACTCTGCATCATCTGAAGCGTGTACTGATCGGCGGCGCGGCGGCGCCCCGCGCCATGATCCAGGCTTTCGAGGATCGCGGCATCGCCGTCACCCATGCCTGGGGCATGACGGAATTGAGCCCGGCCGGCAGCATGAGCGCCCTCAAGCCGCCCCTGGAGGAATTGCCCAGGGCCCGCCAGATCGATGTCCTGGGCAAGCAGGGTTATCCCCTGTTCGGCGTGGAAATGACCATCACCGACGATGAAGGCCGCGCGCGCCCCCGCGACGGCAAAAGCGTGGGCCGGCTGAAAGTCAAAGGCCCGGCCGTGGCGAAAGCCTATTTCAAGGGCGAAGGACGCGAAGCCTTCGACGGCCACGGCTGGTTCGACACTGGCGATGTCGCCAGCCTGGACGCCAACGGCTTCATGCAGATCACCGACCGCTCCAAGGATGTGATCAAATCCGGCGGCGAATGGATTTCCACCATCGAGATCGAAAATCTGGCGGTGGGCCATCCCGATGTTGCCGAAGCCGCCGCCATCGGCGTGCCGCACCCCAAATGGGGCGAGCGGCCGCTCCTGATCGTGGTGCCCAAGCCCGGCACCAGCCCCACGGCGGATTCGCTCCTGGCCCATCTCGGCGGCAAGATCGCCAAATGGTGGCTGCCCGACCGGGTGGTGATGGTGAGCGAAATCCCCCACACCGCGGCGGGAAAAATTCTCAAAACGCAATTGCGTCGTCAGTTCGCGGATTTTAGGTTGACCTGACCTCCGATCCTTGAGTCTTTCGATGCGTTTTGCCGTTCTTGCCGCCCGCCTGGCGCTGGCCGCCCTGGTGCCCGCCGCCATCATCGCCGCCACGGCGGTGATCGCCGTGCGAGTGGGCATGGCGTCTTTCACGGTCGGCCTGGAGGCCATGACGGCAACGGTGGCGCTGGCGATGATGGCTTTGCTCTTGTCCGCCTTCTGGATGGTTTCGGCGCTGTGGCACAATCGCGGCGATGCCAAGCGCGCCGGCATGATCGCGTTCTTTGGCGCGCTGCTTCTGCTCTATGTGCCCCTGCACACCGTCTATCAGGGACTGATGGCGCCACCCATCAATGATGCGACCACCGATCCCGAAGACCCACCCCTCTTTGTCGCGCTGGCCAAGCGGCCATCGGGCGAACGCGTCTTCGATGCGTCGCGGAGGATCCATTATCGCGGCGAGCACAACACCGTCAGCTATATGCTGCACACTTACTATACCGAATTGACCAAGCCGCTGGCCCTGATCATGCCGCCCGGCAAGATGTTCTGGCGCTGCTTCAACGCCGCAAAGCGGATGGGCTGGCACATTGTCGACTACAACGAAAAAGAAGGCCGCATCGAAGCCACCGCCACCAGCTTCTGGTTCGGCCAAGTTTCCGACATTGTGATCCGGGTGCGCCCGGCCGGCACATTGGGCGCGCGCTTCGACATGCGCGCGCAAAGCGAAGCCGGCGCCCGCGATTTCGGCCGCAATCTGGATTTGCTGAAATCCTATCGCGCCAAGCTGAGTTCCTGATCCCTTTCAGAGCGCGACGAATCGCCCGTCTTCCAGCGCGGCCACGCGGCCGTCCCCGATCATATGCTTGAGATGCGCTTCGACCGTGAGCGTGGCGGCGCGGGTGAGCGCGGGCGCCAGCCCGGCATACAGGGTCTGGACCAGGGCCGGCACTGTGTCATGCCCCCGCTCCAAGGCGCGCGCGATCTGGGTCTCGCGCATCCGCCGGTGGGACAGATAGGCACGCAGGAACGGGCCGGGATTGGGGATCGGCGAGCCGTGGGTGGGATAAAGAATCTTGTCCCGGCGCGCGATCAGCTTTTCCAGGCTGTGCATGTACGCGCCCATATCGCCATCGGGCGGCGCCACCACGGTGGTGGACCAGCCCATCACATGATCGCCCGTGAACAGCGCCTTCTCCGCCTCCAGCGCGTAACACATATGGTTGGAGGTGTGCCCGGGGGTGAAGACGCACTGGAAGCGATCCGCGCCGCTTTCGATGATGTCGCCATCCCGCACCGTCACATCGGGCGTAAAATCGCGGTCGCCGCCTTCCTCTACTTTATTAGCGAATTCAGCCCCGCCTTCCTCGCGCGCGCCAGCGCTGGCGGGGGAGGTGGCCGTAGCAGCGCTTGCGATGCGAAGGCCGGAGGGGGAATAAATTGCATGGGGACCATAGCCATAAGTACGCGCGCCCGTGGCCGCCTTCAGCGGCGCGGCGGCGGGCGAATGATCGCGATGGGTGTGGGTGATCAGAATATGCGAGACATTCCTGTCGCCGATCGCCGTCAGGAGCGCCTGGATGTGTTCGGGCAAGTTCGGACCCGGATCGATCACTGTCACGCTTTTGGCATCGCCCACCAGATAGACGCCCGTGCCGCGGAAGGTGAAAGGGCTGGGATTATGGGCGAGCACGCGGGCAATGCGCGGCGACAGGCGCTGCTCCGTCCCATAGACCGGCGGCAGGGACTGATCGAAATGCAGCGGCGTCTTTTTCATCAATAAGGCTTGTCGTCCAGGAGCCGGATGAAGCCCCGTATCAGCCGCCAGTAATACCAGAAGCAGGTCATGACCACGCCCAGGAAGACCAGGCCCAGCAACAGGGTGCTGTGATAGAGCGTGAAACCCGAAGACGGCCAAGACCGCAACAAGGTCAAGGCGACCCCGGCCATGCCGGCCAGGGCAAAGGCCGTCGCCACGAATATGACGGAGAACCAGACCCAGAATACCAGGATCAGGTTGCGGTAATGACTCTCATAGACGCCGCCGCGCGCGCCATCCAGCCGCACATAGGCCAGAACCACGCCGATCAGCACGGTGATCCCGCTGGACGCGGGCGCGATCAGAAACAGGCCATAGGCGGCCAGCGCCCAATTCCTCTCCTCGCCCATTCCCTGCATATTTTCTCCGCTTCCGGGTACGGAAATTGGGCCGGGAGCCTGCGGCTTAAGGTCTACATCGTAAGGCAAAATTCATCAAATGGGCGCAGGGTGCGGCCTTTATTGCCGCCCGATATCTGGTACCCACCTTGGCCGCCGACCGCATTGTTCGCTTTCTCTGTTCGCTGGACAGCGCGTCCACCAGCCGCGTCCTTAATCTGCGCCATATTGCGCGCCTCAACGCCGCCGATCCGGAACATGGGCAAAGGCCCCTCTTTCTTTCGCCGGTGATCAATACGTCCTTCATCATCAAGCACCGCCTCCGCCCGGACGAGACTTACATGTTCGGCCATGTGCGGTCGGCGGCGACCAAGATCATCGTTCCGGTGGATCCGTCGGACCTTCGCGCGGGCGGCCGCTCGATCTTCATCGACCAGCGGGGATTTGTCGAAAGCCTGCGCGATGCGGGGCATTACAGCAACGAAAACCTGGAGCGCGATATCGGCGTTCTGCGCCTGCTCGACGCCATTCCCTCGCTCGACCCTTTCCTGCTGCGCGAGCATTTGCGCGCCAACAATATCGATGTCGGCGCCTGCTACTTCGCCATTTCGGCGGCGGATCAGGAGCGGATGCACCAATTCGTCACCAAGGAGATGTCGGGCCTGGTCAAGCTCGCCAGCGGCGACGACGATGACGGTTCCACCGGCCGCATGGTGAGCGCGATGCTGTCCGGCCAGGCCGACGAGAAGCTGGAGCCCTTGCGCATGACATTGGGGCTGAGCGCGGAGGATTTCCGCGAAGGGGCGTTCGGCTGGCGCGGCCTGCTCTATTACAAATGGGCGATGCAGGACTTCTGGCCGAACGTGATGGGCGTGCTCAGGGAGATCAAGGAGATCATTCCCCATGGCGCGATCAGCGACCAGCAGCGCGCTTATCTGGTGAATGCCAAGCGTCAGATCATCGAAATGGTGCGGGACAATAATCAGAACATCTCAAAAGTCCTGGACGTGTATGACGACTCTTTCTCGGAGCTGGTCGCCAGCAATTCGCCCACCACCTTCCGGGCTTTTCTGCTTTCCGCGTCACCGATGTTCCTGGATTTGGGCGAAAAGCTGGGCGCCATTTCCCACATAGCGAGCTTCTGGCGCCACCGCTTCCCCAATGGCCAGCCCGTGTTGATCGATGCCGAGGAACTCAGCATCATCTTCCTGGATTTCACCAGCGGCTTTGCGGAGCGCGTCCGTGCCCAGGCCGCGCCGGTCCCGCAGTCAAAGTTCGTCCAGGTCTGACGGCGCGCCGTAACGCGAAATTCATCAAATTCGATCAAGTTGAACAAAACCGCCGATCGCGTGGGAACGCCGCAATGGCCGTCGATCGCATAGTCCGCTTGCTCAGCGCATTGAACGGCGCCGCCACCAGCCGCGTCCTCAATCTGCGCCAGATCGCGCGCGCCAATGCGCACGACAAGGAACATGGCGAAAAGCCCCTGTTCCTTTCGGCCCCGATCAATAGCTCCTTCATCATCAAGCATCGCGTCCGGTCCGACGAAACCTATCTCTTCACCTCGTCCCGCTCGGTCGCCACCAAGATCGTCATTCCTTTCGATCCCCTGGACCTTCGGGCGGGCGGGCGCTCGATCTTCATCGATCAGCGCGGCTTCGTCGAAGGCGTCCGCATGGCGGGCCATTACAGCGAGGAAAAGCTGGAGCGGGATCTCTTCGTGATGCGCCTGCTCAACGCCATTCCGTCGCTCGATCCTTTTTTGCTGCGCGAGCATTTGCGCAACAACGGCATCCAGGTGGCATCCTGCTATTTCGCGATCTCTCCCGGGGATCAGGAACGGATGCATGAATTCGTTTCCCAGGAATTGTCGCATCTTGTGCGCATGGCCAATGGCGAGAGTGACAGCAGCGCATCGACCGGCCGCATGGTGACGGCGATGCTGTCCGCCCAAGTGGACGAAAAGCTGGAACCCCTGCGTCTCACCTTGGGATTGAGCGGCAATGATTTCCGCGAAGGCGCGTTCAGCTGGCGGGGATTTCTTTATTACAAGTGGGCGATGGAGCGCTTCTGGCCGGACGTGATGGGCGTGCTGCGCGAGATCAACACGGTCCGCCCCACGGGTCCAGTCACCGCCGAACAGAGCGCCTATCTGACGGCCGCGCGCCGCGACATCATCGAAATGGTGCGCGATTATGGCCAGCACATCGCCAAGGTGCTGTCGGTCTATGACAGTTCCTTTGGCAGCCTGGTCGCCAGCCAGTCGCCCAAGACCTTCCGCGACTTTCTATTGTCCGCGCCGGCCATGTTCCTGGAGCTGGGCGAGCGCATGGGCGCGATTTCCCATATCGTCAGCTTCTGGCGCTATCGCTTCGCCGACAACCGCCCCATCGATGCCGAAGAACTCAGCACCATCTTCCAGGACTTCACCAGCGGCTTCGCCGAGCGGATGAAGCCCGCGGAATCGCCCATTCCCCGCCCCATGGTGATCGAGGGCTGACCCCTCACGGGAACTTTTTTCCCCTTCGCCGGTTTTGAGAGACATCCCCATTTGAAGGATGCCCTTCCATGAAGACATTGCTCCCCGCCATCGCCCTGGCCTTTGTGACGTTTGCCGCGCCTGCCCTGGCCGCGGACAAGGCCGAAATTCTCGGCAATGCCGACCGCACCGTCACCCATTTGAAGCACGACCCGGCCTTCGCCACCGCCGCCCGCATGATGGATGGCGCGCGAGCGGTTTATATCGTGCCCAAACTGGTCAAAGGCGGCTTCATCTTCGGCGCCGAAGGCGGCGCCGGCGTCCTGGTCCGCCGCACCGGCAAAGGCGGCTGGGGCGAACCGAAATTCTATGACATGGGTTCGGCCTCCTTCGGCCTGCAGGCCGGGCTGGAGCAAGCGGAGCTGTTGTTCATCATCAACAGCGAACGGGCCCTGGCCGGCATCGAACATGGCAACTTCAAGCTGGGCGCCGGCGCCGGTGTGACCGTGGTCAATCTGTCGTCCGGCGCGGAAGGCGCCACCACCGCCCATGGCGGGGATATCGTGGTGTGGACATCCGGCACGGGCGCCTATGCCGGCATCAGCTTCAACGGCTCGGTGATCAGCCCGGACAAGGACATGAATTCCACGCCCACGAATGGCCCGGAAGCGCAGAAGCTGCGCGCCAACCTGGCCTCGGTGCGCTGAATACGCCAACGCGCATTTGGTCTAAGCTTGGGCGCGCGGAGTTTCTCCGCGCGCCTTTTCTCCTGGAGGCTCTCATGAAGATATCGTCTCTTGCCACGCTCACCGGCACGTTCCTGCTGATCGCTGGTAGCGCCTTCGCCGCCGTCAGCCTGACGGCGGAAATTTCGAATGCCCGCACCCATGCCAACAATGCCGCCAACGCGCCCACCATCGAGGCGGTGCATACCCATATGCATCACGCCATCAATTGCCTGGTCGGTCCCAAAGGCGAAGGCTTCGACGCCGCGCAGATGAATCCCTGCACCAACGCCGGCAATGGCGCCATTCCCGACCAGACCGACGCGGCCAAGAAGGCCAAACTGGAAGACGCCAAAACCATCCTGATGAAAGGCCTGACCGAAACCGATGTGAAGGCGGCCCAGAGGAGCGCGGCGACCGCCGTCACCGCCATCGCGGCGGCGATGTAGTCCAGCCGCCCCGGCATGGCCGCGCTATAAGCGGGCCATGCTGGTGATTCTGGAAGACGGTCCTTCGGCGCGGCGCGTGTACCACAATCCCCGCGCTGTTCTTTCTGCGCAGACACCGGCAGAGGTCCCGGTTGTTCTTACCGCCATCGATACCGCGCTGGGCCAGGGCCGGCATGTCGCGGGCTGGCTGGCCTACGAACTGGGCGCTGCGCTGGAGCCGCGCCTGCATCCCCTGGCGCGGAATGATGGGCCGCTCTTGCATCTGGGCATTTTCGACCCGCCCTCCGGCGAGGTGCCGCAGCCTTCGGGGCGCGCCTATGCCGGACCCCTGGAATGGGAATGGGATGAGGCCGCCTATGGGCGGCGCTTCCGGCAAGTAAAAGCTTATATCGCCGCAGGCGACATCTATCAGGCCAATCTCAGCTTCCGCGCCCGCTTCGCTTTCGCGGGCGATCCGTTGGCGCTTTACGAGGATCTGCGCGCGAAAAGCGGCGCGGGCCATTGCGCCTATGTCGATGACGGGACACGGCAGCTGCTCAGCCTCTCGCCGGAGCTTTTCTTTGCGCAAGGGCAAGACGGCACTCTCACCGCGCGGCCCATGAAAGGCACCGCGCCCCGCCAGGGCGATGATGCGAAAGCGCGGCAACGCCTGGCCGCCAGCGAAAAGGACCGGGCGGAGAATCTGATGATCGTGGATCTGATCCGCAACGATCTCAGCCGGATCGCCCAGACCGGCAGCGTGGGCGTGCGCGACCTTTTTGAAGTCGAAACCTACCCCACTTTGCACGCGATGGTGTCCACGGTTTCGGCGCGCAAGCGCGTGGATGCCGGCGCCGCCGATATCCTGCGGGCCCTGTTTCCCTGCGGTTCCATCACCGGCGCGCCCAAGATCCGCGCCATGGAAATCCTGCGCGAACTGGAAACCTCGCGCCGCGGCGCCTATTGCGGCGCCATCGGCTTTTTTGCGCCCGATGGATCGGCCCGCTTCAATGTCGCCATCCGCACGCTCACGGTGACAGGCGGGACAGGTGAATTGGGCATCGGCGGCGGCGTGGTGCAGGATTCCAAAGAAGAATCGGAATATGCGGAATGCCGCCTCAAGGCGCGCTTCTTTGAAAATACCCGCCGCCCGCTGGAACTGATCGAAACCCTGCGCTTCGAAAACGGCTTTCTGCGCGGTGACCGGCATCTGGCGCGCATGGCGGCGTCGGCAACGCTGTTCGGCCTTCCCTTTGATCGCGATAAGGCCGAACAGGTTTTGACCGATGCGGTGAAAGACATGACCGGGCCGCTGCGCGTCCGTCTCAGCCTGGATGAAGCGGGAGCACACAAAGTTGTCTCGGCAACCCTGCCGCCCAATCCCAGCCATTGGACCTGGCGCCTCTCCCCGGAGCGGACTCAGAGCCAGGACCTGTTGCTGCAGCACAAGACCAGCTGGCGCGAACTCCATGACCGCGAAGCCGCACAGGCCGTAACCGACGAAGTCCTGTTCCGCAATGAGCGGGACGAGGTCACCGAAGGCGCCCGCAGCAATGTGTTCGTGCGGCGCGGCGGCATGTTGCTGACCCCGCCCCTGGAATCGGGCGTGCTGAATGGCTGTCTGCGGGCGGAACTGATCGACCGGAAGCTGGCGCGGGAGGAGCGGCTGACTGTAAAAGACCTGGACGGCGAGGTTTTCCTGGGCAATTCCCTGCGCGGCCTGATCCCGGCGCGCCCGGCCTGATAGTTCGGCCACCGCCAAAACATTAAAGCGGCACGATCCGCTAGCGTCATGGGGTCAAAAGGAGATCCCCATGGCCGCGACCATTATCTGCCACATTCAGTATCAGATCGACCCGTTTCAACTTTCCGCGTTCGAGCAATATGCCAAGAATTGGCTCACCATCATTCCGGCCAATGGCGGCGCGTTGATGGGCTATTTCCTGCCCCATGAAGGCAGCAACGACACTGCCCATGCCATGATCGGCTTTGAAAGCATGGCGGCGTATGAGGCTTATCGCGCCCGGCTGAAGCAGGACCCCGCGGGGAAAGCCAATTTCGAATTCGCCCAGCGCCAGAAATTCATTTTGCGCGAGACCCGCGAATGGGTGAAGCTGGTCACACCATGATCGCGGTGATTTTCGAAGTCTGGCCGGCGGACAAGGATCGCTATCTCGATATCGCCGCCGATTTGCGCCCTCTGCTGGACGGGATCGACGGCTTCATCTCCATCGAGCGCTTCGGCTCACTGACCGAGCCGGCCAAGATCCTGTCCCTGTCCTTCTGGCGCGATGAAGAAGCGGTGAAGGCCTGGCGCACCCAACCCGAACATGGGCTGGCGCAGAGGCAAGGCCGTCATGGCGTGTTCCGGGATTATCGCCTGCGAGTGGCGCATGTGCTGCGCGATTACGGCATGAATGACCGCAAAGAAGTGCCTGCGGATCTTCTCAAACCCAAGCCGTGACTTTCTTCCCCCGCATGGCGGAGCCATTGGCGGGGGAAGATGTCTTCCGAGGGTTTACCCCGAGGAAGACAGATGGGGGAAAACAAAACAGCGCCACTGCAAAAGTAGGATCAACGCGCTATATTATGCCCATGGCGCACAATAACGGCATGGTTCCCCGGTCCAAAGGCAAGGGCCGGACGGCAAGAGCATCGGAAAATTCCGCGAAATTCGCGGCAGCCGCTCAGGCCGGTCCCAGCCTGGCCGAAGCCGCGAACATGGACCCGGCCTATCTGGCTCCGCCTTTGGCGGCGATGACGGCGGGCGGCACCTTCGTGCCCCATCGCCCGGCCCGGCCGGAGAAATCCGAGGGCGGCAAAAAATTCAAGCTGGTGAGCGAGTACAAGCCGGCGGGCGACCAGCCCACCGCCATCGCCGAGCTGGTCAAAGGCGTCGAGGCGCTGGACCGCGATCAGGTGCTTCTGGGCGTCACCGGATCAGGCAAGACCTACACCATGGCCCAGGTGATCGAACGCACCCAGCGGCCAGCGCTCATTCTCGCACCCAACAAGACCCTGGCGGCGCAGCTTTACGCCGAGTTCAAGCAATTCTTCCCGGACAATGCGGTCGAGTATTTCGTCAGCTATTACGATTACTACCAGCCGGAAGCCTATATCCCCCGCACCGACACCTATATCGAGAAGGACAGCTCCATCAATGAAGAGATCGACCGCATGCGCCATTCGGCGACGCGGGCGATTCTGGAGCGGGACGATGTGATCATCGTCGCCTCGGTGTCCTGCATCTACGGCATCGGTTCGGTCGAAACCTATTCGGGCACCGCCGTCTCCATCAGCAAAGGCGACAGGATCGACCGCAACGCCGCCATTGGCGGCCTGGTGGCGTTGCAATACCGGCGCAATGACGACAATTTCACCCGCGGCGCCTTCCGGGTTCGCGGCGACACGATCGACATTTTCCCCGCCCATTATGAAGACCGTGCCTGGCGCATCGAGCTGTTCGGCGATGTGGTGGACACGATCACCGAATTCGATCCCCTGACCGGGCACAAGGCGGGCGAGCTGGAATCGATCAAGGTCTATGCCAATTCGCATTATGTGACGCCCCGTCCCACCTTGCAGCAGGCGATGAAGGGCATCAAAGCCGAGCTGGTGACGCGCCTGGCCGATTTTCGCGCCACCGGCAAATTGCTGGAAGCCCAGCGGCTGGAACAGCGCACAAATTTCGACCTGGAAATGATCGAGGCCACCGGCAGCTGCGCGGGCATCGAGAATTATTCCCGCTGGCTCACCGGCCGCCTGCCGGGCGAGCCGCCGCCCACCCTGTTCGAATATCTGCCGGACAATGCGCTCGTCTTCGCCGACGAAAGCCATGTGACGGTGCCGCAGATCGGCGCCATGTACAAAGGCGACTATCGGCGGAAATTCACTTTGTCGGAATATGGCTTCCGCCTGCCCTCCTGCATCGACAACCGCCCGCTGAAGTTCGAGGAGTGGGACGCGATGCGGCCGCAATCGGTCTATGTCTCGGCCACGCCAGGACCCTGGGAGATGGAGCGCACCGATGGCGTCTTCGCCGAGCAGGTGATCCGGCCCACCGGCTTGATCGATCCGCCGGTGGAAATCCGCCCCGTGGAAACCCAGGTGGACGATCTGATCGCCGAATGCCGCGAGGTCGCCCAGCGCGGCTATCGCATCCTGGTCACCACCCTGACCAAGAAGATGGCCGAAGATCTCACCGAATATATGCACGAGCAGGGCATCCGCGTCCGCTACATGCATTCGGATGTGGAGACGTTGGAGCGGATCGAGATCATCCGCGATCTGCGCCTGGGCGCGTTTGACGTGCTGATCGGCATCAACCTCTTGCGCGAAGGCTTGGACATTCCCGAATGCGCCCTGGTCGCGATCCTGGACGCCGACAAGGAAGGCTTCCTGCGCAGCGAAACCTCGCTGATCCAGACCATCGGCCGCGCCGCCCGCAATGTGGACGGCAAGGTGGTGCTCTATGCCGACAAGATCACCGGCTCGATGGAGCGGGCGATGGCGGAAACCAGCCGCCGCCGCGCCAAGCAGGAAGCCTACAACAAGGAACATGGCATCACGCCCGCCAGCGTGAAGAAGAACATCGCCGACATCATGGGATCGATGTATGAGCGCGACCATGTGATGGTGGATGCGGGCGTGCTGGAAGCCGCCGACGGCGAGCGCGCCTTTGTCGGCCACAATATCAAGGCGATCATCGCCGACCTGGAAAAGCAGATGCGCACCGCCGCCGCCGACCTGGAGTTCGAAACCGCCGCGCGGCTGCGCGACGAGCTCAAGCGGCTGCAATCGGTGGCGCTCACCATCAGCGACGATCCTTTCGCCCGCCAGTCGGACGTGGAGCGCGCCAGCTTCGACGCGGAGATCGCCCTGTTCGACGAAACCCGCCCGTCCAAGCCTTCAAAAGCAGGCGGCGGTAGAAAGCGCCTGCAACGCGCCGGCCGCCCCAACGTGCCGAAGACGTTTGGAAGTCGGGCACGTTAATTCTGATATCCTCATGCTGAGCTTGTCGAAGCATGAGGAGCGCGCTGCGCGGCCTCACAATCCTCATCCTTCGACAAGCTCAGGATGAGGAAACAGAAAGCCAGCAATGTCCCGCGCCTTGGCCTAGCTTTTCTTGGCGAGCGTAGCGAGCTTAGAAAAGCTGGCCCCTCTTCGAGCGAAGCGAGAGAGGCGTCAAAGGAGTAAAATGTCACGAGCGTTCGTCAAAGAATCTTCCGAATCCGCCCGGCCACCAGAAAGAATGGTGGACGAAGGCCCCAATCCAGTGACAGCGGAGGGCATGGCCCAGATCGACGGCCATGTGGCGCGGATCGAAACGGCGCTGAAAACGGAAGCCAATGTGTTGTTGCGCGAAACCCTGGAGCGCGACCTGCGCTACTGGACCGTGCGCAAGGCCAGCGCCGAGCTGGCGCCGCCGCCCTCCGGCGACACAATATCCTTCGGCAGCAAAGTCACCATCGAGCGCAAAGGCCGGACCCAGACTTTCCGCATCGTCGGCGTGGACGAAGCCGATCCCGCCAAAGGCCTGATCAGCATCCGCGCGCCCCTGGCCGCCGCCGTAATCGGCGCGCGCGTGGGGGATACCATCGAAGCAGATGAACCGTTGGGAGAATTGGATGTTTTGTCCATCCAACGCTAAGAGATGGACCACTAAATAATCCACCAAACGTCAGCAATCTGATTGTGATCAAGCTTGCAGAACCGAGCCGTGTTTAGCCAGCAGCCAACTACAAAACGCGGACATTAAAGGATCGGGGGTATTCTTTTTGACGGTATCAAGGAAGGGCTTTAACTCTTCTTTGGGCAAACAAGTCGCCCCCATGAGGAAGGAAAATCTATTGGTCAGGCTGATACTGTCTAGTTCGTATTTCTTATTTCGAAAAAATGTTCTGCGATCGAGTTTTCCCTGCAGCAGATAGCTTTGACGAATATCAAGCGAGGTTGACGCATTATTCAGAATCTTTAAATCGGATATCTCCAAGGTAAAAACACCGCGCGTGAATGCTTCCATCAACCACGCACGAATAATCGCAATATTTCTTGCAGGCGGCTCGTTGTAAAACTTCAGAAATAACTCTTTGAAGGCGGAGACTTTCTTCTCTTCAGAACCCTTCACCTCTCCTAATATCAAAACTATCTCTTTGGCCATCGGCAGCAGCAAATGAAAATGCTTTAGGATCAAATCCAGAGACGCCTCAGGCGTCACAACCCTGATGCCCCTGAGAATTCTTTTGACTTTGACGAAGTCGATCTCCTCTTTGCCGATCTCTATCTCGAGAAATTCCGTCAGATTGATCGACTGAAGCGATGCTATATCTTCGGCAGAGGGCTCTGCATCTTCATAAAGAAATGAAGTTAAGGTTGCGATCGCCTCGTCTTGAGAGGCGGTAAAAATATCGGAAGAGCTTTCTTCGATATGCTTTAGGTAATCTTCCTTTGTTGAAACACTCGTCTTCGCGGAATTTAGGGTCAAGCCTTCGGCCAGCAGTGATTCCGCCAGTGACGCGAGTGTACCGTACACCTCCTCCTCGCTCAGAAGGAAAATTCTGAAATCGTCCACATATCGAGTACAGGAAACGCCGTCGTCAAAAAGACTTTTATCTACGTCGCGCAACGCGAGTTCGGCGAGTAATCGTGCGGCAGCTCCACCTACGGGTAAGCCGAACGATTCTTTTCCCCGGATAGCTTTTATAATTTTGATAATGAAGGTTGTGGCGGGACCGCCACTTTTTATGTCTCCAAAAAAGCCTTCCAACCGATGCGTATATATTCTTTGATAGAAATCCGAGATGTCAGTCGAGATGACCGTGATAGGACCCGGTTCATTCTCCAGAAATTTCTTCTGCATCGCCATCCAGTCGCGAAACGTACAACCTGCTGAAAATATTTCACCACTTTGTTCTGGAGAGAACCTATAGGAAAACGCAGCCTCCGCTTCGACTGGGAGGCGCAATTTCTCAATCTCGGGGCCGATCTCTATTACGGAACTGAGCAACAACAGGTTGTCCGTCAAACCAAGTTGGTGTGCGCTCCTAAAGCCGAGGCGGCCCTTGGGGGCTAAGCTGCTTATTGCAGTCTTTGCGATGTAATTCCCCGGCTCCACCTTCGATAAGGCAGCGACAACCTCATCTTCGCAATCCCGAAGAAACGCGATTTCGGGGAGAGGCGGAAAAAGGTCGGTGTCACCAAATTTGACCAGATGGCGAACAGCGATTCGAATGGAATTCTCGTTTAGCGTCGCCAAGCGCGCCCCCGAATTGGCAAATTTAATCTTTTTACGATTATCGCTGAACTCAGACTTCAGACCGGTTACGCAAATAATGGAATATGACAATCGAGAAGTAGCGCAATACTAATACTTGACGAACCCGTGCGCGCCTACCCCCGGCAGGCGGCACTGCCGCCACCTACGTCATCCGCGATGTCGGAAACTTCTCCCGGATCGCATCGGAAAAATAAGCGCCCTTGGACGGCGCATGGCGCAGTTCGATCCAGACCCGGCGCGGCACGAAGTGATAGCGATAGACATCGCCGCTGATGAATTCGATTTCCAGCAAGGCGAGGTCGGGATCATAGCCGATCGCCTGGATCACGGACGAATCCACTGCTTCACGGGCAATCCTGCCCGCACGATCCGGGTCCTGACTCACCGCGCGCATGATGACGGAACGCGCGGCGCGCGAAATCGTACCGGCCCGTCAGAGCAGTTCGGCCGCCCGGTCGCCGGGACGGCAGAGTTTGGCGCCTTTCTCGGTCACCACGATGGGCCGGTTGAGCAGGACCGGATGAGCCGCCACCGCCGCGAACAGCGCCGCCTCGCCTGCATCCGCCAGCTTGAGTTCTGCAAAAACCGGTTCCTTGTCCCGTATCAGGTCACGCAAGGACTGACCGGTCCGGGCCACCAGCGCCCGTAACTGCTCCTCCGGCAAAGGCGTTTTCAGATATTCGACGATTTCCGGTTCGATTCCGGCGGCCCGGATCACCTCCAGGGCGCGGCGGGAATTGGAGCAATGCGGATTGTGGTAGATGGTAACCATGGCACCCCCAACCTATTGCAGTTGCGAAGGAAGAGCGAGCCATCATCCGCCACCTTCCTTGCCAATAGGTCATGTTTGGGCGTATTGTCGCGCCCCAAGTGGAGATAAGTCCCGTCACAGACGAAGCGCACCTGTAGAAGAAATCCTGCCCGCCTTCCGTGCGCGCCTGGACGAGACAGTCACTTCCTTCCCTGCGACCGACAAAATCTCTTCCCCGGACCGGCATTCCGCCGTTCCGGAAATTTACGCAGGAAGTACCGTTATGACGATCGGAACCGTTAAGTTTTTCAACACCTCCAAGGGCTTCGGCTTCATCGCTCCGGAAGGCGGCGGCAAGGACGTGTTCGTGCACGCCACGGCCGTGGAAGCTGCCGGCATGCGCACCCTGACCGAAGGCCAGAAGGTGTCGTTCGACATCGTCCCCGACGCGCGCGGCGCGAAGGCGGCGAACCTCAAGTCCGCCTAATCGAGCGGTCATTTGGGTAATGGGAAGGCCGGTGCGGCAACGCGCCGGCCTTCTTTTTTTGACGCCGGCTTTCTCAGGGCCCGGCCGCGATGATCACATTCACGGTCTGCTGCATCCCGCCCTTGGTGGCGAAACTGGCCTTGCCCATGCGCGGTCCCGTATTGCCCGGAACGGTGGCGGCGACATCGTAATTTCCCGGCGGCAGCTTCATCAGCAGCCAGGGCGCGTCACATTGGGTCTCCACCACCGGCTTGCCGCCCTGCATCACCGACAGATTGACCCCTGCCAAATTCTCGCCTGCCGGATTGGCGAAAACGAGTTTCACGGGATAGGCGCTCCAGGCCGGATTGTCCTTGGCCGAGCCCACGCCCGTGCAGACGGTTTCGACCCCGCCGATCATCACCGGCTGATCCTGGACCGCCCGTGCCGCATTGCTGAGCAGGGGAAGCACCAAAGCGGGACCGACGGTGATGGAAAGGGCAATGGCCATTCGGGAAAATCGCATGGATCACCTCCTGTTGCCCTTCAGCCCCAATCAAACCCGGATGACGAGGCGAAGTTCCCGCTTCTCTTTGGCGTTGCACTGCCGAAGGCTTTAGACTGTCCTTATGACCCGGTTCCTGTTGGCCTTCGCTGCGCTGACCCTGCCCTTTTTGGCGCTGCCCGCTTGCGCCAAGCCGCGCGCCATCGCGCATGTGAAACTGCTGGACGGAAAGCCGGCGGGAACCGTCACTTTCGCGGCCGTCAATCGCGGCATCCTGGTGGAATTCGATCTGGCGGGCCTGCCGCCTGGTCCGCATGGCATTCACTTGCATGTGTCAGGCAATTGCGATCCCAAGACGGGCTTCACCAGCGCGGGCCCGATCCTGGGCCTGGGACCGGTGGTCCGCAAACACGGGCTTCTGGCCGAAGGCGGTCCGCTGGCAGGCGATCTTCCCAATCAATATGCCAGCGCCGACGGGCATCTGCATGCCGCCACGCTGACCAACGGATTCGGCTTGGGCAATGGCAAGAATTCCATCTTCGACCGCGACGGCGTCGCCATCATCATCGATCAGCGGGGCGATGATTATCGCAGCCAGCCCATGGGCGAATCCGGCGCGCGCATCGCCTGTGGCGTGATCATGCGCACCCAGGGCCCGCTACCCCGTCCCCCGCAGACATTCGCGGCGAAACCAGCGGCGAAGGGAGGGCAGTGATGGGATTGCAGCAGCCCATCGCCAAATTGCCGGCGCTGATCGATGCCGACGCGCTGCGCCATGCCTTGACGGCGCTGGCCAGGGAAAGTCCGGACACGGGCAGTTTGCGCAAGGACGGGCTTGGCCTGATCAAGGCGGCCTTCATCGCCGGACGCGCCACCGTGCAGCGCGCGGTACAGCAGGATGGATTGCCGGGCTTGGAAGCGGCGCGCGCCTTGTCGGCGCTGCAGGACGCGTTGATCCAGGTGATCTACGACTTCGCGGTCAAGCATGTCTATTACGCGCAAAATCCCACCACGGCGGAGCGCCTGTCCATCGTGGCCACCGGCGGCTATGGCCGCGGCGAGCTGGCGCCGGGATCGGACATCGATCTTCTGTTCGTGCGTCCCTTCAAGCAGACCGCCTGGGGCGAAAGCGTCATCGAATTCATTCTCTATATGCTGTGGGACCTGGGGCTGAAGGTCGGCCATGCCACCCGCTCGCTGGCCGAATGCGTGCGCCTGGCCAAGCAGGACATCACCATCCGCACCGCGCTGTTGGAGGCGCGCTACATCTGGGGCGACCGGGCACTGTACGACCAGCTGCGCGTGAGCTTCTGGAAGGAAATCGCCACCGGCAACGGCCAGGATTTCGTGGAAGCCAAGCTGGCCGAGCGCGAGGCGCGTCACGCCCGCCAAGGCGAAAGCCGCTATCTGGTCGAACCCAATCTCAAGGAAAGCAAGGGCGGGCTGCGCGACCTGCAGACGCTCTATTGGATCGGCAAATATCTCTATCACGTGGACGATGCATCCGACCTGATCAAGCACAACGTCTTCACCGCCGACGAATACCGCATCTTCCAGAAAGCGGAAGCCTTTCTCTGGAATGTGCGCGTTCGTCTGCATTACTTGTTGGGCCGGGCGGAAGAACGCCTGTCTTTCGATGTGCAGACGGGGCTGGCCGCGGCGCTGGGTTATTCCGATCCCGAAAAGCCCCGCCGGGCGGTGGAAGCCTTCATGCGCAGCTACTTCCTGGTGGCGAAAGACGTGGGCGATCTCACCCGCATCTTCATCGCCGCCTTGGAAGAGCAGCATAAAAAGCCCAAAGCCGCGCTCACCCGGATGCTGCCGGGCTTCTTGAAGCCGCGCGAGCCCAGCGACGATTTCTATGTCGAGAATGGGCGGCTGACGGCGGGCCCGCAGGCTTTCACGCGCGATCCGGTCAATATCCTGCGCATCTTCCAGATGGCCGACGAAAAGAATGTCGATATCCATCCCCATGCCTTGCGCACCCTGACCCGGTCCCTGGATCTGATTACCGACGAGCTGCGCGCCAATCCGGACGCCAACCGGATTTTCCTGGAAACATTGACCTCGCGCCACAATCCGGAATGGGCGCTGCGCATGATGAACGAGGCAGGCGTGCTGGGCCGTTTCGTGCCGGCCTTCGGCCATGCGGTGGGCCTGATGCAGTTCAACATGTACCACCATTATACGGTGGACGAGCATCTGATCCGCGCCGTGGGCGACGTCGCCTCGATCGAACGGGGCGAGCATAGGCACGACAACCCCCTCTCCACCGACGTGATCAAGCGCATCCAATCGCGCGCGGTGCTCTATTGCGCCATTCTCTTGCACGATATCGCCAAGGGACTTCCCGGCGATCACAGCGTGGTGGGCGCGGAGATCGCGCGCGAACTTTGCCCGCGGCTGGGCCTTTCACCGGCCGATACCGAAGCCGTGGCCTGGCTGGTGAAGAACCATCTGGTGATGAGCGACACCGCCCAGCGCCGCGACCTCACCGATCCCCAGACCGTGCGGGATTTCGTCGCCCAGGTGCAGACGCCGGAAATGTTGCGCGTTCTTTTGGTGCTGACCGTCGCCGATATCCGCGCCGTGGGTCCCGGCGTCTGGAATGGCTGGAAGGGCCAGCTCTTGCGCGAACTCTATCACGCCGCCGAGCAGCTGATGGCGGGCGGCGACCAGGCGCCCGCGCGCGGCGCCCGCGTCGAAGCCGCCAAGGCAGCACTGGCCGAGCGGCTGGCCGATGTCCCGGAAGAAGAACGCGCGCTCTTGCTGGCGCGACATTATGACAGTTACTGGCTGGCCTTCGACACCGACGAACAGGAACGCCACGCCAGGCTGATGTTGAAGGCCGACCGTGCGGGCGATCTTCTCACCGTGGCGGCCTTGCCCAGCGCTTTCCGCGACGTGACGGAAATTGTGCTCTACACCCCCGACCATGCGGGCCTGTTCTCGCAATTCGCGGGCGCCATCGCCATGTCCGGCGGCTCCATCGTCGATGCCAAGGTCACCACCACATCCCATGGCTTCGCGCTGGACATTTTCTCGGTGCAGGACATGGAAGGCCTGGCCTTCGACGATCCCGATCGCCTGCGGCGGCTGAAACAGACCATCGAAAAGACCGTGCGGGGCGAGATCTGGCCCCGCCGCGCCTTGACCGGCCAGCGGCCGCTGCGGGCCAAGACCAGCGCCTTCACCATCACGCCACGCGTGCATTTCGACAATGAAGCGTCCCAGCTCGCCAGCGTGATCGAGGTGGAAGGATTGGACCGGCCCGGCTTTCTTTATGACGTCACCCAGGCCCTGTTCGAATGCGGGCTGTCGATCTCCACTTCCATGATCGCCACCTATGGCGAGCGGGCGGTGGACGTTTTCTATGTCCGCGACGGCTTCGGCCATAAGATCCGTCACCCCGACCGCATCGCCGCCATCACCGAGCGGGTGGAAAAGGCCCTGGCCGGCAACCCTTGAAGGCGCCTGAGGCCCAAGGCATAAACCCGCCCCAAGGACAGGATCTATGACACACAAACCTCTCGTGCTTTCGGGCATGCAGCCCACCAACACGCTGCATCTGGGCAATTATCTGGGCGCGCTCAAGAATTGGGTGCGGATGCAGAATGAGATGCCTTGCCTGTTCTGCGTGGTGGACATGCACGCGATCACCACCGATGCCGCTTATGGCAAGCCCGAAGAGTTGACCCGCGCCACCCGCGAAGTCGCCGCCGCCTATATCGCCGCCGGCGTGGATCCGGCGCGCACGCCCGTCTTCAACCAGGGCCAAGTGCCCGAACATGCCGAACTGTCCTGGATCTTCAACTGCGTGGCGCGGCTGGGCTGGATGGACCGCATGACCCAATTCAAGGAAAAGTCCGGCAAGCACAAGGAACGCTCGTCGGTCGGGCTCTACACTTATCCCGTGCTGATGGCGGCGGACATCCTGGTCTACAAAGCCACCCATGTGCCGGTGGGCGAGGACCAGAAGCAGC
>CALMGU010000024.1 GCA_937865685.1 uncultured Alphaproteobacteria bacterium
TGTCTGGCAGAGCCCGGAAGGAATCCCGGTCCAGCCGCTCTATACCGAAGCCGATCTGGAAGGGATCGAAGAGGCGGGCTGGCCGGGACAGACGCCTTTCACCCGCGGTCCCCGGGCCAGCATGTATGCCGGCCGGCCCTGGACCATCCGGCAATATGCCGGCTTCTCCACGGCCGAAGAATCCAACCACTTCTATCGCCAGAATTTGAAAGCCGGGCAGATGGGTCTTTCGGTGGCATTCGATCTTCCCACCCATCGCGGCTATGACAGCGATCATCCTCGCGTGGTGGGAGATGTTGGCAAGGCCGGGGTGGCGATCGATTCCGTCGAGGATATGAAAATCCTGTTCGATGGCATTCCGCTGGACCGCATGAGCGTGTCCATGACCATGAATGGCGCGGTCTTGCCGGTGCTGGCGAGCTTCATTGTCGCCGGAGAAGAGCAGGGCGTTCCTGCCGAGCGTCTGTCGGGCACCATCCAGAACGACATCCTCAAGGAATTCATGGTGCGCAACACTTATGTCTATCCGCCGGGACCTTCGATGCGGATCGTTGCCGACATCATCGCTTTTGCCGCGCAGAAGATGCCGCGCTTCAATTCCATTTCCATCAGCGGCTATCACATGCACGAAGCCGGTGCGACGGCGGTGCAGGAGCTGGGCTTCACGCTTGCCGACGGCATGGCCTATGTCCGCGCCGCGATGGATCGGGGTCTGGACATCGACAGTTTCGCGCCGCGCCTTAGTTTCTTCTTCGGCATCGGCATGAATTTCTTCATGGAGATCGCCAAGCTGCGCGCCGCGCGGCTGGTATGGTCGGGCATCATGGGAAAATTGGGCGCGCAGAATCCGGAAAGCCGGATGCTGCGCACCCATTGCCAGACCAGCGGCGTGTCGCTGGCCGAGCAGGATCCGCATAACAATATCGTGCGCACCACCTTGGAAGCGTTGGCCGCGACCTTGGGTGGAACCCAGTCGCTTCATACCAATGCCTTCGACGAAGCTATCGCATTGCCGACGGAAGCCTCGGCGCGCGTGGCGCGCAATACGCAGCTGATCCTGCAGAATGAAAGCCAGATCGCGCGCGTGGCCGATCCATTGGGCGGCTCCTACTATGTCGAAGCGCTGACCCATGCCTTGGCGAAAGGCGCGCGGGACGTGATCGCGCGGGTGGAAGCGGCGGGCGGCATGACGCAAGCGGTCGAGGCCGGCTGGCCCAAGCTGGAGATCGAAGCGGCGGCGGCCCGGCGCCAGGCCCGGATCGACCGGGGCGATGACGTGATCGTGGGCGTGAACAAATTCCGCCTGGAGAATGAACCGGCCATCGATGTGCGGGCCATCGACAATGCCCAGGTGCGCGAAGCGCAGATCGCAAAGCTCAATGCGCTGAAAGCCGGGCGCGACAGCGCAAAAACCAAGGCGGCATTGGATGGTTTGCGCGAAGGGGCACGCGGCGGCGCCAATCTGCTGGCGCTGGCCGTGGAAGCCGCCCGCGCCCGCGCCACCGTGGGAGAAATATCATCAGCACTGGAAGATGTGTTCGGCCGCCACGAGGCCGAGATCCGTTCGGTGCATGGCATCTATGGCAAAGATTTTCCTGTCCTGGACGAAATCATCCGCGACGTGAAGACCTTCGAGAAAGAAACGGGGCGGCGGCCCAAGCTTCTGGTGGCGAAGCTGGGGCAGGACGGGCATGACCGGGGCGCCAAGGTGGTGGCGACCGCCTTCGGCGATATCGGTTTCGAAGTCGAGATCGGCGCCTTGTTTCGCGATCCCGGCGAAGTGGTGGAGGACGCGCTGGCCGCCAAGGTGGATGCGATTGGCATTTCCAGCCTGGCGGCCGGGCATCTCACTTTGGTGCCACAGTTGATGGAACAGCTGAAAGCGCGTGGGCGCGGCGATGTCCTGGTGCTGGTGGGCGGCGTTATTCCCGCGCAGGATTACGAAGCCTTGCGCGCCGCCGGGGTGGCCGCGATCTTCGGGCCGGGCACCAATATTCCCGACGCCGCCCGTTCGGTGTTGGGTCTTATCCGCGCCCGCCGCCGGCGAAACACGCCTTGAGCATCACGGCTTGGCGGGCGGCCGGGACTTCGCCTTTTGCATCGCGCTCGCCAGCACCACCACGCCGGTATTGAAATAGACCGCACCCTTCTTGCCGGTCTGCTGATCGGTGATGTCGATTTTTTCCACCGGTCCCTGGTCGGTGGTGATCACGGTCTTCTTGGTGCCGTTCACACCGGCCACGGCCAGGATCACGCCTTCCTCGTGCATGGTGACGATGCGGAAGGCGGTGGCGGGACTGTTCCCATCGCCGCTGCTGACCAGGGAATTGAAGAGCCCCTGGGCGATGGCCTCCTCGCGCTGCTCGCTCGCCTTGTCGCCGGCCTGTTCCATACAATCGGCCGAAAGTGCATGGGCGTCTGACAAAGTGAAATTGAGCGCGATGGCGGCCTTGAACTTTTCCAGCGCGGTCTTGCAATCCTTGGCCACATAGGCAGCCTGACCGTCCCGCATCAGTGTGTTGGTTTTTTCACCGAAGGGGTCGTATTCCGCGATCATGGCATAGGCCTGACGCATCGCGGTGTAATCGGTGCCCGGATCGCCATCCTTGGCGGCCGTGATCAGCGCGGCATAATCCCCAGCCGGATCCGCCGCTGCGGCGGCCGTCTGCAGCATCATGACCGTCAAAATCAGCGCCGCAGCTTTTTGCATCGGATCAATTCGCTTTGGGAACCTGACCGTCGATCTTCAAGGAATTGGCCACCACCGACACCAGGCCATAAGGCGTGTCCGCCCAGACCCGGAGCGGCACGACATATTCGCTGCCACGGGTTGCGCTGGGATAGGTCACCACCCAGGCATTGATGGTGGGAAATGTCTCATTGGCCTTGATCACTCGCGGCTTGAAACCCGCAAGCTGGTTGTACTTGATCTGGCAAAGAGTGGCGCGCCCGGCATAAAGGCCGTTGTCCATCTTGATGTCGATGTCCTTCACTTTGCGCATCTCGATATTGTAGCGGCGGCGGCCGTCGAAAACCGGCGCGGTGACGGTGCAGGGCGTGCCCGCCGTGCCGGCGCCCGACACGATGAACATCACCGCCGACAAGGGATCGAGGGTTGCCTTCTGGTCTTCCGGCTTCACTTCATAGCCGGTGGTGGAATAGGGCGGATCGGCATAGAGGCGGGGCGGATTCACGCTGTCATAGGTCAGCGACACTTCCTGCTTCTTGCCGGTGCGGTTGATGTCGAAGGAATCGTAAAGCCCGGGCGACAGCATGTTCGCGCCCATCTTGCCGGAGGAGGTAGCCTGGATCTCCGCCTGCCAGAAAGCGTTGACCACGCCCGACGTCTCCAGGTTGGAGACGGCATGATAATCGGTGCCGCGCACCGTGGCATCGATGTCCATCTTTCCCAGCGTGATGCCACCCGCATAGATGGTCATCGCCATCTGGAATTTGGAGGCGGGGCCGGTCGAATCGGCTCCCACGCCGCCAGCGGCCAAGGCCGGCTCCGCGAGGGTGGAAAGGATGGTCAGACCCGTGAAAATGTGACGCAGTTTCATGATTTCTCCAGGCTGCTCCAGTTTAAGTCACTGTCCGTTATAATGTTTCCTGCCCGGATGGGGCAAATTGCTTGACCGGGCGGGCCTCATTCCGTATGAGACCCGGCTTCCGGGGCCGGATTTCCGGGTTTTTGAGAGAGACGACTGCCATGGCGCGCCGCTGCGAATTGACCGGTAAAGGCACTTTGGTTGGCAACAATGTCAGCCATGCCAACAACAAGACCAAGCGGATCTACCGTCCCAACCTGCA
>CALMGU010000025.1 GCA_937865685.1 uncultured Alphaproteobacteria bacterium
AGATAGGCGGTGCCCGCCAGGATATTGTCGCGCGAATTGTGCGGATCGGCGCCCAGGCCGTATTGCGCCGCCATCTCGGCATAGGTTCCCGGCATCAGCTGCATGATCCCCATCGCGCCGGTCGATGACACAATGGGAAGATTCTCCGCCAGCATGGTGCGGCCGCCGCTTTCCTGACGCATCACGGCGCGGATCCATTGCGCGGGAATCTTGAACTTGCGGGAAGCTTCCTGGATCAGCGGTTCCCAGCGCGCCATCAGGGCGGACGGCGTCATCGCCTGCTCCTGCGCGAAAACGGATATTTTCACAGGCTCCGGGGTCGCTTTTTCAACAACTCGCTCCACCGCCATGTCAGGCGCAGTTATGGGCAAGGACGGCGCACGGAGCTGATGCAGCGCCGCGATCACGGCCAAGGTCGCGCCGCCCAGAAGCAGCAGGCGAACAAAATTCCGGCGAGGCAATGGCGCCGGCGTGGCTGCGGAGCGCATGCTGAGCGCGATCGCAGAGCTGACAAGCGGCCTTCCGTCGGACAAAGCAACAAATCCTTCAGCGAAATAGCCGGGACCCTTAGGATTATCGACCTGGGATCGCTTCGGCGGGAGGCGCGTTAAAAAACTGCGCCATTCTCATATGCCCCCGACAGATGCAGCGGGCACAAAATGTCGTATAGCCAAAAAAGCGATGGAACAAAATATAAAAAACGACGGCGTATCCCTGGATGATGTAACTGCCTTGAAACGCTGACATTTTCCATCCAGCGACCTCGCGTAAATTTTGCGTAAGGCCGGATCACACATGATGGAACGACAATCTCACGGATAAGCGCGGCTGAGGAATATCAATTACGGCAACATCATGTCCTTGTGTTATTTCTTCATCGCCAAGAGAATTTAGACTGTCGTGCGCGCGTTTCATGCGAAGCCGCTTCCAGTTCGCTGTTGGAGGAAAATTTCGAAGTGGCTTTATCTATTTCCTTGCCGGACGCCTGCAACATTCCATGAGCCGCAGAACTCTTATCGTATGCGGCGACGGTGCAAGCGCTGTATTGCTGGTATGCGCCCTGGCACGCCAGGCCGGACAGGGACTCTCGATTGTCATTATCGGCAGGAACAGCGAAGCCGGACGCGGCATCGCCTATTCCACCGCCAATCCCAATCACCTCTTGAACGTGCCGGCCGCTCGCATGTCAGCCGACATCAATCGCCCGGACCAATTCGTGCAATGGCTGGACAGCCATGGAATCGCAGCACGGGACTGGCCGCACGGCTTTGTCTCGCGCGCGCTTTATGGCGCTTATCTGTCCGAACTTCTGGAAACCACACTGAAAGCCAATCCGGATCTGGAAGTCCGCTTCATTCGGGGTGAGGTCAAGAGCCTGATGAAGAAACATCTGGGCTGGATCGTGGCCTATGATGGCGGCGCGGTGACCGCCGATCTTGTGGCGCTGGCGACGGGAAATGACCTGCCGCCGCCAATTGCTCCGCGTTATCCTCGAAGCGCGCGCATCTGCGACAATCCCTGGGCGGAGCATACTGTGGAAAAAGATCATGACATTCTGATTCTGGGAAGCGGGTTGACCGCGATCGATGCCGTGATCGGCCTGAAGGATCGCGGGCACACAGGGAAAATTCATCTTCTGTCGCGTCATGGCCTCCTGCCGCAGCTCCATGTGGAGCCACTGGCCAGCCAACCCTTGCCGCGGCCTTTTCCAAAAACCGCTCTGGGCTTGTTGCGGGCCATGCGAGGTCAATTGGGTCGCGCGCCCGAGCCCGCGCGCTGGCAGGGCCTGATGGATGCGATGCGGCCACACTGGCCGGACATCTGGCTGTCGCTCCCGCCGGACGAGAAAAAGCGCCTCCTGCGCCACGGCGTCACGCAGTGGAACGTTCACCGTCACCGGCTCGCGCCGCGAGCGGACGAATATTTGCGGAGCGGCGACAGCATTCGCATCATCAAAGGCCGACTCCGGCACTTGAAGCCGACAGAAGGCGGCATGATCGCGACGATCGCGCGCGGCGCGCATGTCACCGAGCTGACGGTGGGACATGTCATCAATTGCACCGGCCCCAATCCCAATCCGGAAAAGACGCATGACCATCTGATCGAGAATTTGGTGGCATCGCGGCTGGCGCGCGGCACCGATGCCGGTGTCGGCCTGG
>CALMGU010000026.1 GCA_937865685.1 uncultured Alphaproteobacteria bacterium
CATCCTGGTCAACATCTTCGGCGGCATCATGAAATGCGACATCATCGCCGAAGGCATTATCGCCGCGGCGAAGGAAATCTCGCTGAAGGTGCCGCTGGTGGTGCGCCTGGAAGGCACCAATGTCGAATTGGGCAAGGAAATCCTGGCTAAATCCGGCCTCGCCATCACCTCCGCCGACAATCTCGCCGACGCGGCCGAAAAGGTCGTCAAGGCCGTGAAGGGTACGAAGTAATGTCCATTCTCGTCGACAAGAACACCAAGGTCATCTGCCAGGGCTTCACCGGCAGCCAGGGTACCTTCCATTCCGAGCAGGCCATCGCCTATGGCACCAAGATGGTGGGCGGCACCACGCCGGGCAAAGGCGGCCAGACCCATCTGGGCCTGCCGGTGTTCGACACGGTGCGCGAAGCCAAAGAGAAAGTCGGCGCGGATGCTTCGGCGATCTATGTGCCGCCGCCTTTCGCCGCCGACGCCATCCTGGAAGCGATCGACGCGGAAGTGCCGCTGATCGTCTGCATCACCGAAGGCATTCCGGTTCTGGACATGGTGAAAGTGAAGCGGGCGCTGTCGGGTTCGAAGTCGCGCCTGATCGGTCCCAACTGCCCCGGCGTGATCACGCCCGGCGAATGCAAGATCGGCATCATGCCCGGCCACATCCATCGCCGCGGCAAGGTGGGCATCGTCTCCCGTTCCGGCACCCTCACCTATGAAGCGGTGGCGCAGACCACTGCTGTGGGCCTGGGCCAAAGCACCTGCGTGGGCATCGGTGGCGACCCCGTGAAAGGCACAGAGCATATCGACGTCTTGGAAATGCTGCTGGCGGACCCGGAAACCGAAAGCATCATCATGATCGGCGAGATCGGCGGCAGCGCCGAGGAAGACGCCGCCGATTTCATCCGCCATTCCAAAGTGAAGAAGCCCATGGTCGGCTTCATCGCCGGCGTCACCGCCCCTCCGGGCCGCCGCATGGGCCATGCCGGCGCCATCATCTCCGGCGGCAAGGGCGGCGCCGACAGCAAGATCGAAGCGATGAAGGCGGCGGGCATCCGGGTTTCGCCCAATCCGGCCGCCCTGGGCACGACCCTGGTGAATTTGCTGGCCGGAAAGTAACCGCCGTCCACCTCTTTTTCGCAGTACTGCCAACCCCGCGCGAGACCCCTCGCGCGGGGTTTTTGCGTCGTAATTGCGGGCTTTTGAGGCCATATTAACTGCATTGGCCGTTGAATTGATGGATCAAAAACGGTACCACCCCAGCCACTCAGAAAGCCCGCACTCCCCCGCGGCCCAGGACAGGCTCCAGCCTAACAAGCTGACCCTTAAGCATCTGAAATGACAGAACAATCCCCGGCAGACCGTATCAATCGCGCCTCGAACGAGATTTTCGACGCCACCAGCTTTCTTTCCGGCACCAACGCCGCCTTCCTGGAGGGGCTTTACGCCCAATATCTGGCCAATCCCGCCTCGGTCGATCCGCAGTGGCAGGCCTATTTCCAGGGTCTGGGCGAGCAGGGTCTTTCTCCCACCCAGCTGGGCCGCGGCCCGGCCTGGAAGCGGGACAGCAAACCCGGCATTCCCGCCGACGAAATCACCGGCGCCTTGAGCGGCCAGACCGCCCCCCTGCCCAAGCCGGCCAAGCCCGGCGCCAAGGGCGCGCCCACCGGCGAAAACGCCCGTGCCGTCGCCCAGGATTCCATCCGCGCCATCCAGCTGGTGCGCGCCTATCGCATCATCGGCCATCTGGAAGCCGATCTGGATCCCTTGAAGATCACCCCGCGCACGCCGCATCCCCAGCTCGATCCGGCTTTCTATGGCTTCCACGACGCGGAGATGGACAAGCCCATCTTCATCGACGGCGTGATGGGCGTGGAAAGCGCCAGCCCGCGCCAGATCGTCGATCTGCTGAAGCGAACCTATTGCGGCCGCATCGGCTATGAATTCATGCACATCACCGATGCCGAGCAGAAGGACTGGCTGCAGCGCCGCATCGAAGGGCCCGACAAGGACATCCACTTCACGCCGGAAGGCAAGAAGGCGATCCTCAACAAGCTGATCGAAGGCGAGGGCTTCGAGAAATTCGCCGCCAACCGTTTCGTCGGCACCAAGCGTTTCGGCCTGGACGGCGGTGAAGCCACCATCCCCGCGCTGGAACAGATCATCAAGCGCGGCGGCCAGCTGGGCGTGAAGGAAATCGTCTTGGGCATGGCCCATCGCGGCCGCCTCAATGTGCTGGTCAATGTGATGGGCAAGCCCTATCGCCAGCTCTTCCACGAATTCCAGGGTGGCGCTGCCAATCCGTCGGAAGTCGAAGGTTCGGGCGACGTCAAATACCATCTGGGCGCGTCGTCGGACCGCGAGTTCGACGGCCAGCAGGTGCATCTGTCGCTGACCCCCAACCCATCGCATCTGGAAATCGTCAATCCGGTGGTGTTGGGCAAGGCCCGCGCCAAGCAGCATCAGCTGCGCGACACGCAGAGCCGCGCCTCGGTCCTGCCGCTGCTCATCCATGGCGACGCGGCCTTCTCCGGCCAGGGCGTAGTGGCGGAATGCTTCGCCGCCTCCGGCACCAAGGGTTTCCGCACCGGCGGCACCATCCATTTCATCATCAACAACCAGATCGGCTTCACCACCGCGCCGATCTATTCGCGCTCATCGCCCTATTGCACCGATGTGGCGCTGATGGTGCAGGCGCCGATCTTCCATGTGAATGGCGACGATCCGGAAGCGGTGGTCCATGCCGCGCGCATCGCCACCGAATTCCGCCAGCTCTTCCACAAGGATGTGGTGATCGACATGATCTGCTACCGCAGATTCGGTCACAACGAGACGGACGAGCCGTCCTTCACCCAGCCCCAGATGTACCGGGTGATCAAGGATCATGCGACCACGCTTCAGCTCTACAGCAAGAAGCTGGTGTCCGAAGGCACCCTCACCGACGCCGAAATCGAGGCAATGCAGGCGGCCTTCGTCCAGAAGCTGGACGAGGAATTCAACGCCTCCAAATCCCATCTGCCCAACCGGGCCGATTGGCTGGACGGCCGCTGGGCAGGCTTCGCCGCCGCGCCCAAGAACAGCGACCGCCGCGGCGAAACCGGCGTGCCGGAAGATGTGATCAAGAAGATCGGCAAGGCGCTCTCCACCGCGCCTTTCACCTTCCACCTGCACAAGACCATCGCCCGCCAGCTGGAAGCCAAGGCGCAGATGTTCGAAACCGGCAAGGGCTTCGACTGGGCCACGGCGGAAGCCTTGGCCTTCGGCACCCTGCTCGACGAAGGCATCGATATCCGCCTGTCGGGCCAGGATGCCTCGCGCGGCACCTTCTCCCAGCGCCATGCCGCGCTGGTCGACCAGGAAAACGAAGAACGCTATCTGCCGCTGAACCATATCCGCGACGGCCAGGGCGAGTTCGAAGTCGTCGACACGCTTTTGTCGGAAGAAGCCGTGCTGGGCTTCGAATATGGCTACACCACCGCCGACCCCAAGACCCTGGTCTTGTGGGAAGCGCAGTTCGGCGATTTCGCCAACGGCGCCCAGGTGGTGATGGACCAGTTCATTTCGTCGGGCGAAATGAAATGGCTGCGCATGTCCGGCCTGGTCCTGCTTCTGCCGCATGGCTATGAAGGCCAGGGCCCGGAACACTCCTCAGCCCGGCTGGAGCGTTATCTGCAACTCTGCGCCCAGGACAATATGCAGGTCTGCGTGCCGACCACGCCGGCCAATTACTACCACATGATCCGGCGCCAGATGCATCGGCCGTTCAGGAAGCCCTTGGTCGTGATGACGCCCAAGTCGCTCCTGCGTCACAAGCGCTGCATCTCGTTCCTGTCCGACATGCTGTCGACCAACTCCTTCCATCGCGTGCTGCGCGACCAGGCCGAAGTCGTGCCCGGCGCCACCACGGTGCAGCTGGTCAAGGACGCAGACATCAAGCGGGTGATACTCTGCTCCGGCAAGGTCTATTTCGACCTGATGGAAGAGCGCGAGAAGCGGGGCGAAAACCGCATCCAGATCCTGCGCCTGGAACAGCTCTATCCCTTCCCCGACAATGTCCTGGCCGAAGAGCTCAATCGCTTCCCCAAGGCGGAAATCGTCTGGTGCCAGGAAGAGCCCAAGAACCAGGGCGCCTGGACCTTCGTGGCGCCGCGCATCGAAGCCCTGATGGGCGGCAAGACGCGGCTGCGTTACACCGGCCGTCCGGAATACGCTTCCACCGCGGCGGGCCTGATGAAGCAGCATCTGGCGGAACTCGCCGCCTTCCTGAACGACGCTTTGACATTGTGATTTGATCGGCGCTGAGCGGCGCCTTCCAAGAGGATAGTATGAGCATCGAGATCAAAGTGCCCGCGATGGGCGAATCCGTCACCGAAGCCACGGTCGCGCGCTGGTTCAAGAAGGAAGGCGAGAGCCGCGTCTCGATCCCCAAGGGGCTCTGGCTCAAGTGCAACGCGTGCAGCCAGATGCTCTACAAGAAGGAAGTCGAGCGCAACTTCAGCGTCTGCCCGAAGTGCAACTATCACTTCCGCATCTCCGCGCGCGAACGGATCGCGATCATGACCGACGCGTCGAGCTTCCAGGAGCTCGAGGACCCGATGACCGGCCAGCCCAACGGCCAGTTCGTGTCGATCTTCCAGGCCCGCTACGAATCCACCGGCCTGCCCGTGCCCACCCAGCCGGAGGATGTCATCGCCGACGGCGAGACGGAGTTTTTGGGCGATAACATTGTTCTGCGAACACGCAAGGGCGGCGAGGTCTGCATCGAACAAACTGTGTCCCCGGTGCGGGACGAAGACGGCACCGTCACCGGGACCGTGGTGGTGTTCCGGGACTGCACCGTCCGCAAACGGGCGGAGAAGGAGATGCGGCAGGCGCAGGCTGAAATCCGCCGGACGAACGAAACCCTCCTGCGCAAGCACGAGGAACTG
>CALMGU010000027.1 GCA_937865685.1 uncultured Alphaproteobacteria bacterium
GCATGGCGGAATGGCAGGAGGGGTCGACGCTCTCCGCCCTCGACGCCATCACCCGGTTACACAAGCGCGTAATGGCATAGGGCGCTTGTCTTTTGCGTCGTGAGTTCGTCGGACGTGCTCACGGGCTATACGCCCGCTCCGCGCGATCCTCCTGCTCACGCCACAAAATCCTGCGCGCGAGCTTGTGAGGAATGGCGCGATCTTTTGAAGGGTTCCAGCTCTGCCGGACCATAAGAACGACTTGACCATCGAATGGCGTGGCGCGTTCGGGAATCACGAAGTGAATGCGCTGCATGCCGAAGCGTTCGGGCATGCGGTGCTGGCGGATGATTGGTGGGGGCAGGTGGGCCGCCACAGCCTGGGCTGGGTGTGCCTGCGCCGCGCGGGGACGCTGATCGGCTTCGTCAATGTCGCCTGGGACGGCGGCGTGCATGCCTTTGTGCTGGACACGATGGTGAGCCACGCCGAACAGCGGCAGGGCCATGCCGCGCGCATGGTGGCGCTGGCGGCGGAAAAGGCCAAAGCGGCGGGCTGCGAATGGCTGCATGTCGATTTCGACTCGCATCTGAAGGACTTCTATTTCAAGGCCTGCGGCTTCAAGCCGACCGATGCGGGCCTGATCGCGCTCAAGTGAATGGCAAGTGAAAGCCCTGTATTTCCTGCCTTTTCCGTCAACGCAGGTGCAGCAATCGCGACATTTTGAGAGATGATGATGGTGGTTGCGGGCCGCCAAATCGGGTTAGGCTTCAACAAAATAAAAGGCCCAGGGGAGAGAGTATGAGCGACGCCAAAACCGGCTCCATGAGCCGGCGTTCCCTTTTGCACATGATCGGCACCGTGGCGGGATCGACCGCCATGTACAACGCCATGACCGAAATGGGTTATGCGCAGGAATCCGGTTACGCCGGTCCGCCCAAGCTGGGCGCGGTGAAGCCGGGCGCCTCCGTCCTGATCTTGGGCGCGGGCATCGCGGGCATGGTCGCGGCGATGGAGATGCGCGACGCCGGATATAAAGTGACGGTGCTGGAATATAACGGCCGGCCGGGCGGGCGGAACTGGTCGCTTTATGGCGGCGACACCTACACGGAGCTTGGCGGCTTCACCCAGCATGTGCAGTTCGATCCGGGCCAGTACATCAATCCCGGTCCCTGGCGGCTGCCGCATCATCATTACGGCATCCTGCATTACGCCAACAAATTGGGCGTGACGTTGGAGCCGTTCCAGCAGGTCAATTACAACGCCTATGTCCACAACACCAATGTGAATGGCGGCAAGCCCAAGCGCTTCCGCGAAGTGCAGGCCGACTTCCACGGCCATGTCGCGGAGCTGTTGGCGAAATCGACCAAGCAGAGCGCGCTGGATCAAGATGTGACCAAGGAAGATCAGGCGATCCTGCTGGAAGCGTTGCGCGCCTGGGGCGCGCTGGACAAGGACATGAAATATGTGAAGGGCCGCGCCAGCTCCAACCGGCGCGGGCCGCTGGTGGATGACGGCGGCGGGCTGAATTCGCTGCCGACCTATTCCGAGCCGGATTCGATGAGCACGGTACTGAATTCCTATATGTGGCGCGCCATCGGCTGGGGCCATGATTACGAGTACCAGACCTCGATCTTCCAGCCCAAAGGCGGCATGGGGTCGATCGGCAAGGCCTTCGGCGCGGCGCTGGGCAATCTGATCACCTACAATGCGAAAGTGATCGACATTCATCAGGACGATAAAGGGGTCACCGCGACTTACATCGACAGCCGCACCGGCGGCGCGCCGCAAAAGGCCAGCGCCGACTGGTGCATCTGTACCATCCCGGCTTCGGTGCTGTCGCAGATCCCGATGAATGTGTCGGGCAAGATGAAGGCGGCGATCAACGCCATTCCGTATGGCGCGGGGCTGAAGATCGGCCTGCAGATGAAGCGCCGCTTCTGGGAAGAAGACGACCGCATCTATGGCGGGCTCACCTATACCAACCAGCCCAATGCCATGATCGGCTATCCGATGTGGGATTATTTCTCCAAGGGCAAGGGCGTGCTCTTGGGCACCTATCTGATGGGCGCGGGCGCCTTCGTCGCCTCGGCCAAGCCGCCGGAAGAGCGGATCAAGGACGCGCTGGAATATGGCGAGAAGGTTCATCCCGGCCAATACAAGGCCAATTTCGAATGCGGCGTGGCCGTCGCCTGGCATCGCGTGCCCTGGACGCTTGGCTGTTCCGGCCAATGGACGGAAGCGGCGCGCGAGGAGCATTACAACAATGCCTGCGCGCTGGACGGCCGCATCGTGCTGGCGGGTGAGCATATTTCCCGTCTGCCCGCGTGGCAGGAGGGCGCGGTCACGTCGGCCACCGATGCCATGACGCGGCTGCATGCGAGGGTGATGAGCGCGTAACGGATACCGGCGCTGTCCTCATGCTTCGACAAGCTCAGCATGAGGATATCCTCACCTGAGCCTGTCGAAGGGTGAGGAGCGCGCCAAGGGATGAAAAAGGGGAATGAAATGAAGTTTGCATTTGCCGCTGTGGTGGCTGTTGTCGGTCTTTGCATTTCCACCGCCGCCATGGCCGATGGGGCGCAGGATATGGGCGCGGGCGCGATGAATCGCGGCGGGCCTTATGACTTCAAGGGCGGGCAGGCGATCTACACCAATGTCTGCCAGGGCTGCCACATGCCCGACGCCAAGGGCGCGGTGGGCGCGGGCATGTATCCGGCGCTGGCCAAGAATGAAAAGCTGGAAACGGCGGGCTATCCCGTGGCGGTGATCACCCATGGCCAGAAGGCGATGCCGTCCTTCGGCACCTTGCTGAACGACCAGCAGGTGGCCGATGTGGTCAATTACATCCGCACCAATTTCGGCAACAAATATAAGGACAAGGTGAAGCCGGAAGACGTCAAAGCACAGCGGTAAGCTCCGCTTCGTCATCGCCCGATTTATTCGGGCGATCCATGACGAGCGTTTATGGTGAACTGCCAGTCTTCATGGATGGCCCGGAGCCGTTAGCGCCAGCGTCGTGCGGCGGGCCATGACGAAAATTGGAACGCTTTGGGGGAGTGTGTCATGGCCGATCCCAGCAACCGCGCAGTAAGCCGCCGTTCCCTTCTCACCATGATCGGCACGGTGGCGGGCGCCACCGCCATGTACAATGCGATGACCGAAATGGGCTTCGCGCAGGAGTCGGGTTATCCCGGCCCGCCGAAGCTGGGACAGGCCAAGCCGGGCGCTTCGGTGCTGGTGCTGGGTGCGGGGCTGGCGGGCATGGTGGCGGCGATCGAGCTGCGCGATGCCGGCTACAAAGTTCAGGTGCTGGAATATCAGAACCGCGCGGGCGGGCGGAACTGGTCGATCCAGGGCGGCGACAGTTACACCGAGCTTGGCGGCGCCCCCCAGCATTGCCAGTTCGAAGCGGGCCATTATCTCAATCCCGGACCTTGGCGGATTCCGTATCATCATTACGGCATTCTGCATTATGTGAACCGGCTGGGCGTGCGGCTCGAGCCCTTCATCCAAGTCAATTACAATGCCTGGGTTCATTCCACCTTGGCGTTCGGCGGCAAGCCCAAGCGCTATCGCGAGATCCAGGCCGATTTCCACGGCCATGTCGCCGAGCTTTTGGCCAAGACCACGCGGCAAAGCGCGCTGGATGATGCGGTGACCAGGGAAGACCAGCAGATATTGCTTCAGGCGCTGCGTGCCTGGGGCGCGCTGGATGCGGACTATAAATATGTGAAGGGCCGCGCCAGTTCCAACCGGCGCGGGCCGCTGGTGGACGATGGCGGTGGGATCAATTCGCTGCCGACTTATTCCGAACCGGATTCGATGAGCGCGGTGCTCAATTCCTATCTGTGGCGCGCCATCACCTGGAGTCATGATTTCGAATATCAGACGCCCCTGTTCCAGCCAGTGGGCGGGATGGGCCAGATCGGCAAGGCCTTCGGCGCGGAGCTGGGCAATATCATCCAGTACAACGCCAAAGTGATCGACATCCATCAGGACGAACGCGGCGTCACCGCCACCTATGTCGATGCGGTCAAGGGCGGTGCACCGCGCAAAGCCAGCGCCGACTGGTGCGTCTGCACCATTCCTGCTTCGGTTCTGTCGCAGATTCCCATGAATGTGGACGCCAAGATGAAGGCGGCGATCAATCAATTGCCCTATGGTGCCAGCGTCAAGAGCGGGCTTCAGTTCAAGCGCCGCTTCTGGGAACAGGATGACGGGATCTATGGCGGCATCTCCTTCACCAACCAGCCCAATGCCCTGATCGGCTATCCCAACTTCAATTTCTTCTCCAAGGGCAAGGGTGTGCTGCAGGGTTCGCAGGCCAGCGGGCCGGGGGGCTTGCTGCTGTCGGCCAAATCGCCGGACGAACGCATTCAGGATCTGCTGGAATGGGGCGAGCAGATTCATCCCGGCAAATACAAAAGCAATTTCGAGAATGGCGTCTCGGTTGCCTGGCACAGGGTGCCCTGGACCTTGGGATGCTCCGGCACCTGGACGGACGCGGCGCGGGAGCAGCATTACGACAATCTCTGTGCGTTGGATGGGCGCATTGTTCTTGCCGGTGAACACGCGTCGCGGCTGCCGACCTGGCAGGAGGGATCTGTCGTCTCCGCCACTGATGCGATTCTCAGGCTGCATGCGAAAGCGATGCAGGTATGAGCGCGGGGCGAAGAAGCCGCGCGGTGCTTCGACGGGCTCAGCATGAGGAATTCCTCACCCTGAGCTTGTCGAAGGGTGAGGCAGCACCATGACCGGAAAGCCCAGCAGAAACGCCGGCATACCGATCCTCACGCATGTCGCCGCGCTTCTTTTCTTGTCCGCCGTGCCTGTCTTTGCCCAGGCGCGCGATCCGGGGCCGGGCGCGATGGGTCGGCCGGGCGATTATTCCTTTCAGGGCGGGGCGGCGGTCTACGCCCATGTCTGTCAGGCCTGCCATATGCCCGATGCCAAGGGCGCGGTGGGGGCGGGGGCCTATCCGGCGCTGGCAAAGAATCCCAAGCTGGCGGAAGCCGGCTATCCCGTGTCGGTGATCCTGCACGGGCAGAAAGCGATGCTGCCTTTGGGCGCGCTTCTCACCGACCAGCAGGTGGCCGATGTGGTCAATTACATCCGCACCAATTTCGGCAACAAATATAAGGACAAGGTCACGCCCGCCGATGTGAAGGCGCAGAGGTGAGCCGCGACGCCGAAGGCGACAAAACGGTCCAGTGGACCGTTTTGAGCGGCGAACGCCGCGAGCCAAAGCGAGCGGCCGGCTGACAATTCCTGTATAAACAGGCTTGATGGATACCCAAGCCCACTGGGACAAGGCCTATACGGAGAAATCCGACAATCAGCTGAGCTGGTTTCAGGACGTGCCCGCGCGCTCCCTGGCGATGATCGCGGCGGCGTCATCACATGGTTCGGTGGTCGATGTGGGCGGCGGCGCGTCGCGGCTGGCGGATGCGCTGCTGGATGCGGGGTATGCCGACGTCACGGTGCTGGATATTTCGCAGGCGGCGCTGGACCGCGCCCGGGCCCGGCTGGGTGCGCGCGCCGCGCAGATGCGGTGGATTTGCGCCGACATTACCCGATGGGTGCCGGACCGGGTATGGGACGTCTGGCACGATCGCGCCGTGTTTCATTTCCTGATCGAGCGTAAAGCGCAGGACGCCTATATCGCCGCGCTGACGGCGGCGACCCATCCGGGTTCGGCGGCGATCCTCTCCACTTTCGCGCCGGACGGACCGGAGCGGTGCAGCGGCCTTCCCGTTCAACGCTACAGCGCCGAAGCTCTGGCCGCGCGTCTGGGCGCAGGCTTCGCACTCACCGATCAGGCGGCCGAACGTCACGTCACGCCCTGGGGCAGTATCCAGTCCTTCACCTATGCCGCCTTCCGGCGGATGTGAGGGCGGAGCGGTAAACCAAGCTTGTCACCCCCGGCGAGCATTGCCTGCGTAGCAGGCGATGTGAAGGAAGGGGTCCAGGTGGTGAAGATATGCGCGGCGCAAAGACCTGGATTCCCGCCGGCCTTCGCTTCGCCCGGTGTTCGGTTGGCTGAACGCACCCCTCGGCGCTGGCCGCGCCTCGCCGGGAATGACAAGAAGAGGAACGGGAGCCGCTCGCCATAATATTTTGCACACGGTCATCCTGCCGACGTGAAGCCGCCGCAATCGGGGCACAGATTGGTGCGGTCGAAGCTGGGTGCCGTCCATGGACGAGAAAAGCCGCCTTCCCGCCGCGCTGGTGCTGGGTCTGCTGGTCGCCATCGGTCTTGCCGCCGCGGGCTATTTCGTCAGCAACACCATCTATAAGGGCCGGGCCGCCTCCAACACGGTGACGGTGAAAGGCTTTGCCGAACGCGACGTGAAGGCCGACCTGGCCTTGTGGCAGATCAGCTATTCGCTCACCGGCGGCGATCTTGCCCAGCTTTATGCCCAGTCCAGCGCCAGCGAGAAGACCCTCACCGATTTCCTGGCGCAGAAGGGTTTCGCCAAGACGGAGATCAAGTCCGGCCCGGTGCAGCTGGAAGACCTTCTCGCCAACCAGTACCGCACCAACAATATTCCGGCCGACAAGCGCTATATCCTGCGCAACACCATCTCGGTCCGCTCCACTGCGGTGGAGCGGGTGGACGGCGCCACCCAGGCGCTGAACGACCTGATCCGCCAGGGCATCGTGCTCACCGGCAATGCGGTCGATTACCAGTTCACCAGGCTCAACGACATCAAGGCGGCGATGCTGCGCGACGCCACCAAGAATGCCCGCGATGCCGCCCAGCAATTCGCCAACGATGCCGACAGCAGAGTGGGTTCGATCCAGTCGGCGAACCAAGGCTTCTTTTCGGTGGGTTCGCGCGACAGCGCCGCCCAGGGCCAGGGCGGCGGCGATGGCGGCTATGTCCCGCCCACGGCCAGCACCATCGACAAGAAGGTGCGGGTAGTAGTGACTCTCACCTATTACCTCGATCGTTGAACCTTCCTTCGGAAAACAACTCGTGATTGTATTGGGCTTTTGCGATAGCCTCCCTTAAGTTTAGGGAGAATGTCATGCGCGTAATAGTCCGATTTTCACTGAATGGATCAAACAGATCCGGCACGAGGCTGCGCAGGCTTTTGAAAGATCATCTAGAAGACAACGGAATTGTTTGGAAAGGAAGTACCACCAGTACCTACGAAGGCGATGTCAGCGAAAATGATATCCGTCTTGCTTTACGCGCTTTTTGGCAGGAAGCAGCCAACTTTAATGGAAACGCGCACATCGATCATTTTTGGATGTACGCGGACAAGGCGGTTTAAAGCTGCTCGATCTTTCAAAGAAATCGACGCAAGTGATTTAATTGTCTTTGTCAGATTGTCGAAAGTTGTTTAGCCGGCAGCCTGCTGACATGCGATATATTCTTACGGATATCACGAATTCGCGTGAAAACCCCTATTATGGGACTAAGTCCGCATCAGGAACTGCCCATATTCGATGCGTGAAGGCGGGGCGATCCTCGTCTAAGCTCTTGCCAGCGAAACGGCGCACTTACGACGCCGCGCGGGGAGGCCAAGATGAACGACAATCCGATCGGCGAAGCCGTGACCGAAGCCGAAGTCGAAAAGGCTTTGGAAAGCGATTGCGATTGCAAGGAAGGGATGTTCCCGCAAGGCCGGATCGGCACCGCCAGCCGCCGCGCCTTTCTGCGCAGCGGCGGGTTGCTCACGGCGGCGGCGGCCATCGTGCCGGTGACGGCGCTGGCCCAGGACGCATCGGGCGAGGCGCCCTGGAGCGTGCCGGGCCGTATCGCCAAAAGCGATTACGGCAGCCGCGCGCCTTTCGAGAAAGTGGCGCGGCTGGCATCCTTCGGCGGCACCTCCAGCCTCACGCCGCTCCAGGCTTCGACCGGCATCATCACGCCCAGCGGTTTGCATTTCGAGCGGCATCACAATGGCGTGCCCGCCATCGATCCGGCCCAGCACCGGCTGATCATTCACGGCATGGTGGACAAGCCGATGAAATATTCGGTGGAGGATCTGAAGCGTTTTCCCTCCACCTCGCGCATCCTGTTCGTGGAATGCTCCGGCAATTCCAATGCCGCCTCGCGCAGCGCCAGCCAGAAGACGGCGCAGGAAGCTCATGGCCTCACCTCGACATCGGAATGGACGGGCGTGAAGCTTTCGACCTTGCTGGCGCAAGTCGGGATCAAGGACGGCGCGGCCTGGGTCTTGGCCGAAGGCGCGGACGGGGCGATGCTGTCGCGCAGCGTGCCCATCGACAAGATGCTGGACGACGCCATGGTCGCCTATGCCCAGAATGGCGAAGCAATCCGGCCGGAGAATGGCTATCCCATGCGGCTGATCCTTCCCGGCTGGGAGGGCAACATCAATGTGAAGTGGCTGAGGCGCCTCAAGATCGGCGACAAGCCCTTCATGACCCGCGAAGAGACTTCGAAATACACCGACCTGATCACGCTCACCGGCAAGGCGCGCCAGTTCAGCTGGGTGATGGAAGCCAAATCCCTGATCACCTTCCCGTCGGGCGACATGCGGCTGCCGGGCAAAGGGTTCTATGAGATCACGGGCCTGGCCTGGTCGGGCCGCGCCCCGATCGAGCGGGTGGAAGTCACCACCGATGGCGGCAAGACCTGGGCGCTGGCGTCCTTGCAGGAGCCGGTCTTGCCCAAGGCGCATGTGCGGTTTCGTTTCCCGTGGCATTGGGACGGCAGCGAAGCGATCATCGAAAGCCGCGCCACCGATCAGACCGGCTATGTCCAGCCCACCAAATCGTTCCTCACCGCCAAGGAAGGCGTGGGTCCCACCTATCATTACAACGGCATCCAAAGCTGGAAGGTCATGGCTGACGGGAGCGTAAGTAATGTTCTCAATGGCTAACTTTTATTTGGTCGCGCGATCTTCCGGAGTTGGCAGCGCCAGCGTGCCAACGCTGCACACTTTTCCGGATCGCGCTCCATGGACGGGAGCGTGAGCAATGTCCTCAATGCTTAAGCGCGCGCTTCTCGGCGCTGCCGTGCTGGCCGTTCTGCCGCTCACCGTATGGGCGCAGCAGAGCGGTTATCCCGGCGGGGCCGCCTATCCCTTCGGCACGCCCGCCTCGAAGGCCGATATCGACGCCTGGGACAAGGATGTGCGGCCCGACGGCATGGGCCTTCCCGCCGGCAGCGGCACCTATAAGGCGGGGGCGCAGCTCTATGCGGAGCAATGCGCTTCGTGCCATGGCGCGAAATTGGAAGGCGTGCGCGATCCGAATCTGCCGCAAGGCGGCGGCCCGGCCCTGATCGGCGGGCGCGGCACGCTCAACACCCCGAAATTCAAGCAGACGGTGGAAAGCTACTGGCCCTATGCCAGCACCCTGTTCGATTACATCACCCGCGCCATGCCTTACACCGCGCCCGGTTCGCTCAAGCCCGATGAGGTCTACGCGCTGACGGAATTCATCCTGGCGGAAGGCAATATCGTGCCCAAGACGGCGGTGATGGACGCCAAGTCCCTGGCCAAGGTGCAGATGCCCAACAAGGACGGCTTCTATCCCGACAACCGGCCCTATCCGGTCAAGCGGTACGACTGACGCTGTCTGTCATCCCCGGCTGAGCATCGCTTGGCGATGCGAAGGGAAGGGGATCCAAGTGGAGAAAACAGGACCGGTCGATAGACCTGGATTCCCTTCCCTCGCACCGGCTGCTGCGCAGCCGATACTCGCCGGGAATGACAGTTATGCCCGGCTGGCGCTTTCCAGCCGGTTTGGGTTGAGGGAAGATTGGCGCCGCGTCTTTTCCTCACGAGCGGACCCATGATCACTCCCGAATATGTGCGCACCATGGCGGCCTATAATGCCGAGATGAACCGGCGCATCTATGACGCCGCCGCCCGGCTTTCCGACGAAGAGCGGCGCAGGAATCGAGGCGCCTTCTGGGGCTCGATCCATGGCACGCTGAATCACATTCTCTGGGGCGACACCACCTGGATGACCCGCTTCGACGGCTGGGAAAAGCTGCCCGCCGGGATCAAGGAGAGCGACGGGCTGCACCAGGATTTCTTCGCCTTGCGCGATGCGCGGGCCGAAGCCGACCGGCGCATTTCCGATTGGGCGGGCCGGGTGAAACCGGACTGGCTTGGCGGCGATCTGGCCTGGGTCAGCGCCGTCTTGGGCAAGGAAATCTCCAAGCCCAAGGGACTTTTGGTGACGCATTTCTTCAATCACCAGACTCACCATCGCGGCCAGGTTCATGCCATGCTGACGGCGGCGGGCGAGAAGACGGGCGACACGGATCTGCCGTTTGTTTTGTGACCCATCGGACTTCATGCTTCGACCGGCTCATGCTTCGACAGGCTCAGCATGAGGGTGAGCGGCGGTCCGAAAGGGCGAAATGGTTCAGTGAACCATTTCGAGCCGCGAACGCCCGAAGCGCAAGCGAAGGGCCGGTAGAGCCTGTCGAAGGGTGAAGGGGGAACATGCGCGCGATCATTTCCGGATGCCTGATGTTGCTGGCGACGCCAGCCTTTGCCGAACCCGCGCTCAAGCCCGCGCTGGCGCCGCTGGCGTTCCTGGTCGGCGACTGGGACAGCGGCGAAGGCAAGGTCGCGGAGACGGGCGGCACCTCGAAAGGCGGCTCGGTCTTCACGGTGGAATCAGACGGCGCGGCGATCCTTCGGCGCGACCATACGGAATTGTTCGGCAAGGACGGAAAGCCCACAGGCGGCTTTCACCAGACCATGCTGATCTATCCGGACGGCAATAACCTTCACGCCGATTATGTCGATGGCGAAGGCCATGCCATCCATTACACCGCCGTCGAAACGGTGGCGGGCAAATCCATCACCTTCATGGGCATGAACGAGGCGCAGGACCGCGGGCCGACCTTCAAGCTGACCTACGACATGAAAGCGCCGGGCACCTTGGCCGTGAGTTTCGGCATGACGGCGCCGGGCGGGAGCGAGTTCCGCCCCATCGCCACCGGCACGCTGAAGCGCGCCCAATAGCATCCGTCGGATTTTTGCGATCCGCGCGTCACATTTCCGCGTTATCTGGGGGATGACGCGCCGGGAAAGCCGCCATGACCATGCCCCATCGGGACGCTGAGGGGGAAATCGGCGAATTGTTCGCCGAACTGCGCGAGATTTATGCGCGCGCGCGCGAAGGGGTGGGCGAGCCGGCCACCACCCAGGTAGCGCTGCGTGTGCGCGAGGAAAGCGCGAAGGCGGCGGAGGTCATCAAGCGCATCCGCGAGATTCAAAAGCTATAGCCGGTTCAGTTTTCGGGCAGGTCCACCGAAAGGCGCAAAAGCTCTTCCGGTTCGATCCAGCGTCCGCCCGCCATGGCGACCATCGCGGTCACTTGCTGCACCGGGCCCAGCTTGTCGCGCCAATGGCGCACGCAGAAGGCCAGGCTGCCCGTGACATTGGGCATATTGCCCGGCGGCACCAGAATGGCGGGCATATTCCATTGCACTTGTCCCAAATTCGTCCTCCCTCGACCTGTATGCGGCCTGTATCGGGATGTTCTGCAACCCTGGTGCCAACGCCCCCACAGCGTTAACGGGCCTATGGCCGGTGCGGGCGGATGGGCTAGAATGGCCCGGCTTTCGCGGGAGATGGCTCATGCGCGCGCTGATCGTTGCCGGGCTGATGATGATGGCATGGGTTGGGGCCGCCGCCGCGGCGCCCGGAGATGCCATCGACGTCACCGACAACAACGCGATGATCCAGTTCCGGCCGGTGGTGGATTGCGCCGCTCATCCGGATGCGCCGCACCTGTCGATCTATTCGCCCCAGGCCCATTGCCTGGGCGATGCGGTGATCACCGAGCGGGATTTCGCGCGGCTGGAGCGGCTGCGGCTGGGCGGCTCGCCCATCCTGCGCGCGCAACTGACACCGCAAGCCTGGTCGCGATATTTCGAAGCCACCAGGGATCACCTGTTCCGGCCCATGGCGCTGATCGTCGAAGGCCGCGCCACCCAAGTGTGGATCGTGCGCGCGCCGTCGCGCGCCATCTGGCTGCCGATCAGCGGCGGCTATCTGACCGACATGAAGGCCGAACAAGTCGCCGATCGCTTTTACGCGCAAGGCGGGCGGGACTGAACGCCGCGCGTCAAACGGGCGTGGACAGCTTCATCAGCACCAGCCCGGCGATGATCAAGGACCCCGCCGCGATGCGCATCATGCTCGCCGCTTCGCCCAGAAAGGCGATGCCCAGAAGGAAGGCGCCCACCGCGCCAACCCCGGTCCACACCACATAGGCGGTGCCCAGCGGCAAGGTCTTCATGGAGACGGACAAAAGGCCGAAACTGGCGGCCGCGGCCACCAGGGTCATCACGGTGGGAAAGGTTTTGGTGAAGCCGTCCGACTGCTTCATGAAAAAAGCCCAGACGATTTCCAGCAATCCGGCGATGAGAAGATAGATCCAAGCCACGAACGGCCTCCCATGAACCGGGCCGTCCCGGAGATTCGCCCATGATGGGAAGAGGTCGTGGCCTCTCGCGCTTCAATGTAGGGAAGAATGCCCGGTGGGCAAGGGCGATCCGCCACGAGGACGCCATGCGAGCAAGGCGAAGCTGACAAGGGTTGCGGCACCCGCAATGGCTGTCATTGCGGGTGCGCCTAGCACCCGATTGAAGACCTGCGGTTCGTGAAGTGGGACATTGGTCAGGGTGTCGTACATGGGAGGCGATAACCAGACGACATTCCAGCCGGCATGAAACGCCCAGGAAAATCCGATATAGCGAAAGGCGAGATAGAGATTGTTCATCGCCACGCCGGCAAGAAACAGGGTCGACAGCGCAATCGGAGAGAGCGGCACATGCAGTGGATTGGAAAACCGGTACAGGAGAAAATGCGCTGCCGCGAAGATACAGGCCAGCACCACCGAAATCAGGACCCGCGAACCTGCATACTGGAGCAACAGCCCGATCAAGAGCGCGCGAAACAGGATCTCTTCGTTCAACGATTGAAACATCAGTCCCAATTCACGGCCAAGCTCCGGACTGCCGGCCCTTAAACCACCGGATGCATAGATGTGCGGCAGAAGCAGCCCGGTCGCAGCCGCCATCAGTCCGAATGCCACAACGGTCAGCAAGATATGGACCGGCGGTATTTTTAGACCGGCATAGTTCGTCCAGTGCGGTCCGTGCACGAGGCGCAGCGCCCCCACTATGGCAGCGGTGCCGACGATAAAGGCCCACCAATAATGCTCGCTGAACAGAAGGGGCCAGGGAAGCAGCACTACGACAAGAAGCAGTGACCGCCATCGGTCTCCTCTATCGTCTGGTGCCTTTCGCGGAGTGCTCATTTTTCGGTGGATGCCAACACCCAACTCTTGAACAGGGCCAAATCTATATTGCCGCCATTGAGCGGCACGGCCACGGTGCGGCCCTTGAGTTGCGCGCGTTCCTTGATCACGGCGGCCAGGGGGGAGGCGCCCGCGCCTTCGGCCAGATTGTGCGTGTCGGTCCAATAGGCGCGCATGGCTTCGGCGATCTCATCATCGCTCACCGTGACGATGCGCGAGGCACCGCCGCGGATGATGGCGAGCGCGGCGGGATCGGGGATGCGCGTGGCCAGCCCGTCGGCCTTGGTGTCGGCGGAATTGGTTTCCACCACATGCCCCGCCTTGAACGACAGCGCATAGGAGGGCGCATTCTCGCTCTGCACGCCCACGATCTCGGTTTTGAGGCCCAGCAGATCGCGCGCCATGATCGCGCCGCAGATGCCGGAGCCCAACCCGATGGGAACATAGAGCACATCCAGCCCGGGCGCGGCCTCGAACAATTCCAGCGCCCAGCTGGACACGCCCAGCACCAGATCGCGGTGGAAGGATGGCGCGAAGAAGAAGCCATCGCGTTCGGCGATCCGCATCGCCTCCATCCGGGCGGCGTCGAAATCTTCGCCATGCTCGATCAGCCGCGCGCCGAAGGCCCGCATCGCCGCGTTCTTTTCCGTGCTGTTGCCATGGGGCACGACGATAGTGACGGGCACATTGAAGCGCCGCCCGGCATAGGCCAGGGACTGGCCGTGATTGCCCCGCGTGGCCGAGACGATGCCGTTTGGCGCCAGCTTCTCGCGCGCCAGCCGCTCCAGATGGATCAGCCCGCCCCGCACTTTGAAGGCGCCGGTGGGCGTGTGGTTCTCATGCTTGACCCAGATTTCGGTGCCGACGCGCTCGGCCAGAAGCGGCCAGCGATATTGCGGCGTGCCGGGAAACGCCGCATGGACCTTGGCGCGGGCGTCTTCCATTTCTTCGCGGGTGAACATGATTGCTCCTCGTCAGGCGGTGACGCGGCGGTAAAGGGCCAGCGATCCGGCCAGCGCCAGCAAAGTGACGCCGCAGATCCGGTCCAACCATAGCGCGCCGGATCGTTTCAACAGACGCACGGCCCGCGATCCCAACAGCGCGTAAGCGAACATCACGGAAAAATCGATGAACGCGAACACCAAGGCCAGAATGACATATTGCGGAATCTGCGGCGTGCCGGTGGTGATGAATTGGGGCAGCAACGCGGAGGTGAAAAGATAGCCCTTGGGATTGGTCACGGCGACCAGAAAGCTTTTCAGGAAGATCGTGCAAGCCAATCCGGAGCCGCCATCGTCCGTGGCGTTCAACCGCTCGCTGAGCGCGCCGCTGGACCGGAGCAGCATCACGCCCAGAAACGCCAGATAGCCCACGCCGATCCATTTCACGACCGTGAACCAGAATTCCGAAGCCGCCAGCAGCGCGCCCAACCCCAGCGCCGCCGCGCCCACCAGGATGAAATCGGACAGCACCGCGCCCATCATGCCGGCACACGCGCGGGCGAGGCCGAAGCGGGAGCCGTTGGTCAGCGCCAGAAGAACGGTGGGCCCCGGTGTGGCGATGACGGCCACCGCGACAAGCGCGAAGGCCAGGATCGTCAGAATGGTCATGCCGCGTTCCTCTGCGATGGGATGGCATCCTAGCATCCGGTCTTGTGCCGCGAAGGGGCCGCGCGGGATGCGGTTTGAGCATCTGGCATCCGCTCCCATGGCCGGATTGAGCGGCCCGCATGACCGTTAACCTTCGGATTTCATGGCGTTTTCTGCCGGCAAGATTCTCAGTGTGCGGAAAGATTCATTGTGGAATGGGTCCAAGGGCCCTATACGGAGGCCCGAAAAGGAGCCTCTCCATGCCCAAACTCCCCGACGACATGTCCGCCGCCGCCGTCAAGAAGCGGGCCGAGATCTCTGCCGCCACCAAGGCCAAGCCCAAGACCGAAGAAGTCGTGGCCCCCAAGCCCCGGATGGCGAAAAAGCGCTGATATGTCTGCTACCGTACCGAGATAGTTTCCCGGGACGGCAGAGTGCGCTGATACAAGCGCCTCCATGGGTGGGCGGGAAATATTCACGGTCGATATCGCATGCCCGCACTGCGGCCAGAAAGGCCATGCCGTGTGGGAAGAGAGTGCCGCCGGCAGCCGCCAGGACGGCGCCCAACGCAGGCTGATCCGGCTGTCTCCCGGCTTTCATGTCCGAAGCGGCCGCACCCAATCGGGTGATCCCGCGATCGCCTGCGCGGGCTGCGGCACGTCCCAGCCAGACTGATCCTTCCGAAGTTCAAACGCATATTTTCGCGCTTGACATAGCGCACCTGTTATATAACATATAGATTATATAACAGGTGATGCATGACGCCGAACCTCGACACTACCTTTGCCGCCTTGGCCGATCCCACCCGCCGCGCGCTTCTGGCCCGGCTGGCGCGGGAGGAGGCGACGGTGATGGAACTGGCCCAGCCTTTCTCCATGAGCCAGCCCGCCATTTCCCGTCATCTCAAGGTGCTGGAAGAAGCGGGCCTGATCCTGCGCCGCGTCGACGGCACGCGCCGGCCCTGCCGCCTGGCGCCCGATGGAGTCGCGGCGGTCGATCAATGGCTGGACATGCTGCGCACCGCGCTCGCCCGCAATTACGACCGGCTGGACCAGGTCCTGGCCGAGATGAAATCCGAAACCTCGAAAAGGAAAACGCCATGAGCACGTCCAAACCCCAAAGCGCACCGATGACCCTTGTCACCGAAGGCGACCGTCATGTGGTGGTCACCCGCCATTTCGCGGCCCCGCCCGAACTGGTGTGGCGCGCCCACACCGAAGCGGCCATCGTGCAAAGATGGGTGCTGGGGCCCGACGGCTGGACCATGCCGGTCTGCGTCTGCGAGGCAAAGCCCGGCGGCAAGATCCATTACGAATGGTCGAACGGCAAAGGTGGCGGCTTTTCGCTCACCGGCGAGTTCGTCTCGCTTACGCCTTTCAGCCGGATCGAGCATGTGGAGCGGATGCATCTGCCCGCCACCACGCCCGACAATCATATCGTGACGACCTTCGCGCCCGACGGCGCGGGCACCTTGATGACCATGCGGATGGAATTGCCCAACACCGAATCCCGCACCGCCATGCTGGCGAGCGGCATGGATAAAGGCATGGAGGCCAGCTATGCCCGGCTGGAAACCATGATCCAGGCCGGCTCGGTCCGATAATCCCGTTTCAGTCCGCCTTGCTGTTGCGGATCGCTTCGATCCGCGCCAAGTCGGTCAGATGGGCCAGGAACGGCATGCCGTTCACCTCCGACAGGCGGCGCAGCGACGCCAGCATGTCGGCGGCATAACCGGCCACTTCGGCCCGCGATGTGTGCGGAATGGGTTGGGATTTGATCGCCTGTGTCATGGGCATTCCTTGCTTTTCTGTTCGATCAAGGACGCAACACACGAAAACACGCCGCCGCGTTCGGCGGCCGAAGCAACGCTAAGCCGATATGCTTAACAAAAAGTAGTATTTGTACAACTTGACCGGGCACCCGCTTATATCGGTTTTCCCATCCGCAGGATCGGAACGGTGACGCCGCCCGGCGTGGGCACATTCATCAGCTCGATCGGCCGATAGCCGCAGGCCTCATAAAGCGGCTTGCCGCCCATGGTGGCGCCCAGCTCGACCGATGTGAATCCTTCGGCCCGCGCCGCGGCTTCGCACAGGTCCAGAATCCGGCGGCCCACGCCGCGCCGGGTAAAGGCGGGCGAGGTGTACATCGCCCGCACCCGCGCCGGCTCGGATGCGGGATCCAGCAGCCGTGCATCGCGCCCCGCCGTGTGGTTGCCCCCGAACAGGGTGGCCCTGCGGCTCCAGCCGCCGCAGCCGGCGATGGCCCCCTCCAGCTCCACCACGAAATAGGTGCCGTCCTCGACCAGCTGGGTGTCCAGTCCCATCACCGCGAAAGAAGCTTCAACTTCCGCGGGAGACAGAAAGGCGGGCAAAAGCTCGGCAATGGCCGCGTTCATCAGGGTCCGCAGCGCCGGCAAATCATTCGCGGTTGCGAGACGGTGGCTGAGCTTGTCCATCGAAAAATCGGAGCCCCTGGGAGATTTGGCGCTGGCTTTGGCGCGATTTATCCAACAGGCTATTGGGGTTCCGGCGCCCGCGCAACGCGGGGGGATCGGGCATGTTCAAAAGAGGGGAAAGCCCCAAAGGGGCGAGCGCACATCCATCCTCAGGGAGAACGCAATCGCGCGCCGGATGGTCCGGCGCGCTGCCATTCAAGGAGACGACAATGAACTTCAAGAAGATCGCCATCGCCACCGTGGTGCTGGCCGGTATGGCGACCGCCGCCCACGCCCAGGAAATCCAGCGCATCGGCGGCGCGCCCAATGGCCCGTTCGTCTCGGTCACGGCCGTGCCCACCGGCGGCAAGACCCTCTATTTCGTGTCGGGCGCGCTGCCCACTCCGGTGACGCCGCCCGCCAATGGCCAGCCCGCCAACTGGGGCGACACCACCGCCCAGACCAAGTCGGTGTTTGAAAATCTGAAGAAGTCCATGGCCGCCGCCGGCATCGGCTTCGGCGACGTGGTCAAGGCCACCGTGCTGATGGGCCCGGAACTGAACTTCCAGGAAATGAACAAGGTCTGGCTGACCGAGTTCGGCACCGCCGCCCAGCCCAACAAGCCGGCCCGCGCCGCGTTCTTCGTGCATGGGTTGGCTGCTCCGGGAGCCCAGCTCGAAATCGAATTCATCGCAGCGAAATAGGGCGCTTGTCTTTTGCGCTCTGGCGTTGTCGCGCCTCCTCACGTGCTCACGCACGCTGCGGGGGACGCTCCTAGCCAGATCGCAAAATCCGGCGCGCCGAGTGAGCGCGCTGTATGAGTGCGTCATGAATCGGAAGGCGGGTTCGCAGGGGCCCGCCTTTCTTTTTGTCGCGGCGAAGTAAGACGCGCTTGCCTTTTGCGTCCTGGCGTTGTCGCGCCTCCTCACGTGCTCACGCACGCTCCGGGGGACGCTCCTAGCCGGGCCGCAAAATTCTGCGCGCTGAATTTCGGTGCGTTAAAAAGAATCGGAAGGCGGGTTCGCAGGGGCCCGCCTTTCTTTTTGGATGTAACTCCACGCGCAAGGCAGCGTTTTGGGCCTGCGTCTTTCGCAATGCGGAACTTGTTCCCGCCGCGCGGTTGCAAGGGTTGCGGCCGGTAAGGATTTGCAAACCATGCCACACAAAAGGCGCGTTTTAGACAGTTCTTGCCACTTTTCGTAAGTGCATCCGCTACCGATCTGCTGTTAATCAGAACGCATTGGGGCGCTTGCTGCAGATAGCAGCTTACAGGGCATCAGAAGACGATGGATGGCACGGCAATCCTTAATACCGCTTCGAGCATGGTCGAGGCGTATGGCGATAGCGCGAAATTTCATATCGCCGAACAGATGGACCGCGCATTGGAAGCGGGCGATGGCGCGACCTATGATCACCTGACGCTGGTCGCCAAGGCGATCGCGCTGATGACCATGACCCGCCAGGAAGCGGCCAAGGCCAAGCCGGAAAAAGCGGCGCCGGTGCCGGTTCTGCGCACCTTCCGGGCGGCCTGAACCAGCCGCCGCGGCGGGACCTTCGCTCCTGCTGCGTTGCATCATCGGTGTGCGGTGCGGCATGAATCGTTGCGCAGCTGTGCCAAAAAGCGAATCGGCCTGCCGCAGAATCGTTATATAGATGCACCGGGGCGTGTGAGGAGCCGTTATGGCCTTCGCTGGGACGGTTGTCGAAGTCTTCGATATTCCCGCTGCGACGCGGGACTCCGCCATTTGCGACGATCCAGCCTTGCTGGAGCTGGAATTCAGCGATTACGGCCGCGACGCGCGCTTTCTTCCCGGCTGGTATATTCTGCCGTCGATCGTCGGCGGCGTGCTGGTGATCGCCTCGTTGTTTATCTGATAAAGGCGCGGTTCTTTTGCCCGCTGGCGTCCGTACGCTGCTGCTACGGACCGCACGTGCTCACGGGCTATACGCCCGCTCCGCGCGATGCTCCTGGCCAGCGGCCAAAATCCCTCGCGCCACGCTTGGGTGGCGAGTTTCGCTGCAACCCGCCCATTTCATTTCACAATTTTGGATGCCTCGCGCCAGAACCGGCGGGCGTCTGAAACGTTACATACATGACAGGAGAGTGTCATGGCGGAGGTTCATTTCTATCATCCCGTATTCGGCGCGCGGCCCGCGCGCCTGCGCCGCGGCGTGCCCAGCTTTCTGCGCAAGCGCGAGCAGGCGGACCTGATCGATCTGGAATTCAGCAATTATGGCCGCAGCCCGCGCTTCCAGCATGGCTGGTACATCCTGCCCGCCATCGTGACCGGCATGGCGATCATCGCGGCGGTGCTGCTCTTGGTGTGATGGCTTATAGGGCTAGCAGCTCGCTCACGGCCCGGTGCGCCTGGTCTATCGCCACATCGGTATAGGCGCCCATGCCGGAATCGGCGTTGGCGATGGCGATGCGGCCGAATTGTTTGCGGCCCGCGATATTGGGCGTGTCGGCGTTGGTGGCGCCGTCGCTCAGCGCATTGTATTCCGGCGAATAGCCGTGCGGCCAGCGGTTGACGGCGATGCCCGCGATATCACGCGCCGGATCGAAGCCGCCCGCGCCTAAGGTGCGGCCCAGTTGGCTACGGATTTCTTTTTCGAATGTCTCGAACGGCGTCGCCAGAAGTTCGGCGCGGCCCGCCTTGTGCTGCTCGCGTTCGGGCAATCCGGGTTGTGCAGGTGTGCGCACCATGCGGATCAGCATGGGCCCTGCCGGATCGCGCGCCGCGCTATAGCCGCCGATATCCAGGGGGTTGTTGAGGGCAAAGCTGGAATGATAGCCGCCCGGCGCCTCCACGCTGCGGATGCCCAGCTTCCTGAAGGCCTGCCAATTGTTCAGCGCCACGCTGGTATAGACCAAAGGCGTCTTGATCAGCTTGTGCAGCGCCGCTTTCTGCGCCGCAGGCAATTCGGGCACCAGATAGGGGATCATCATGTTCCAGGACGCCAGCACGCAATCCTTGGCGCGCACCCGCATCACGGGCTTGCCGCCTTTGGCGTCGGTGTAAGCCACTTCCACCTGCTTGCCGGCGTTGCGCGCGCGCACCGCGATCTGGTTCAGGCGGATGCGGACGGCAGAACCCGGCACATCGAGTTTGCTGTAGTCCGCCTTGGCCATCACGATGTCGCGCGCGTCGTGGCCGGAGATAGCAGCCGGGATCAGCGCGCGCACCAGCAGCCGCGCGATGGAGGCGTTGCCGTCCGGATAATGGAAGGAATAGGAGCCGCCGGTGGAGGAATAGCCCGCGGGCGTATAGCCCATGCGCTTGGTGGTGCCCCTCTTGGTGAGCTTCAGGCCTTCGAAGCCCGGCAGGCCCACGCCCCAGCAATCCAGCGCCGAAATCGCGTCGATGCCGCAGCCCCACAGATCATCGGTGCGGTGCTGATAGTAGGGAAGCACGCCCTTGTCGGCTTTCAGGATGGTGGTGAGGTAATTGGCGTAAGACAGGCGCGAAAGCTTGTCGCGCTTGGCGTCTTCGGAAAGGCCGGGCAGGGGATCGGCGCTGCCGGTTTCGATGGCGAGAATCGCGGCGTGCAGTTTTTCCGATAGCGGCGCCTGTTTCAGAAAGGCTTGCCAGGATTTCGTGTCTTGCGGCGCGCCCACCACCAGTCTGTCTGCGCCGAAGGTCTCCTTGTCGAAGAAGGTGGCGGCGGTGAGGCCCTTATAAATGTCGTCGCGTTCCGTGGATTTCTCCAGCGCTTCGGGGTCGATGCCCAACGTCTTCATCAACCCGTCGGCGGTCTTGGAATAGGGATAAGGGCTGTCGATTTCCAAGGTGCCGCCATTCAGCAGCAATGTCCTGCCCGCGACATGGAATTCGTTGCGCTTGGCATGACCGCCGAAATCGTCGTGATTGTCCAGGATCAGGATCTTGGCGTTGGGCTTGGCCTGGCGGTAGAAATAGGCGGCGGAAAGGCCGCTGATGCCGCCGCCCACCACCACCAGATCGAATTCCTCGCCCGTGTCGTGCAGCGTGGTGGCGCCGTTCCAGAAATCACCGTCGCGCAGTTCATGCGCCGCCTCGAAGCTGCCGGGATGGCTGCCGCGCATATTGAGCCGCGGGGGCGGGTAATAGCCCGGTTGCGACTGCGCGAGTTTTTCCGCGTCCGCCGCCGTCGCAAGTTCCGGCGCCAGCCCCGCCGCCAAAGTGGTGATCGCCGCGCCCTGCAGAAAATCG
>CALMGU010000028.1 GCA_937865685.1 uncultured Alphaproteobacteria bacterium
CTTCGGCCATGTAGCGCACGCTGGCTTCCAGCGCCGCCTTGGCCACGCCCATGACATTGTAATGCGGCATGACTTTTTCGCTGCCGTAATAGGTGAGGGTGACCAGGCTGCCGCCCTTGGTCATCATCTTCTCGGCGCGCCGCGCCACCGCGGTGAAGGAGTAGCAGGAGATGTCCATCGTCATCCGGAAATTTTCCGGCGAGGTATCGACATAGCGGCCCTTGAGCTGGTCCTTGTCGGAAAAGCCGATGGCATGGACCAGAAAATCCAACTCGCCCCAGATACTGCCGAGCTGCGCAAAAGCCGCGTCGATCGAGGCCTGGTCCGAGACATCGCAATCGATCATCGCCGCGGGTTTGAGCGGCTCGACCAGGGGCATCACGCGCTTCTTGAAGACATCGCCCTGGTAGGAAAAGGCCAGTTCCGCGCCCGCGGCATGCAGAATCCTGGCCACGCCCCAGGCGATGGAGCGGTCATTCGCGACGCCCATGATGAGGCCTTTTTTGCCTTTCATAAGGCCGTCAAACGCCATGAAATACTCCCCGCTGCTCAAGACTCGATTCTAACGATTTGGGCCGGAATCGCCAACCCGAAGGGGTGTGTACACCACCTCAGACGGCGATGCTTTACTTCATCCGGGCGCGCGGGTCGAAGCTGGAATGCCACCCTTCGACGAATTTCTTCAAACCCGCATCCGGCGGGTCGGGAAGCGCCACCACCAGCCGGACATAAAGGTCACCGGCCGGCTCGCTGGTGGTCGCGCCGCCATGGGCGGGAACTCCCTTGCCCTTCAGCCGCAGCACGGCGCCCGAATTGGAGTTGGGCGGGATGGTCAAGTTGAGAGTCCCACTCAAAGTCGGCACCGGCACTTTTGCGCCCAATACTGCTTCCTTGAGCGTGACCGGCAAATCCATCCGCAGATCGTTGCCGTCGCGGGTGAGATATGGATGCGGCGCCACCGATACTTGAATCAGCACATCGCCATTGGGGCCGCCCTGGCGTCCCGCGCCGCCCCGGCCCTTGGCGCGGATCTGCTGCCCGTCCTTGAGGCCGGCGGGGATCTTCACGTCGATCTGCTCGCCATTGGCCAGGACGATGCGGCGGGTGCCGCCCATCACGCTTTCGGCAAAGCTGGCGGTGATGGCGACGGCAAAATCTTCGCCGCGGGCCGGGCGGGATGCGCCGCGTCCGCCGCGGGTGCGCCCGCCGCCCATCAGGTCCGCGAAAATATCCTCGGCCGAAAAGCCTTGCGCACCGCCGCGATCGTCCCAGCTAAAATGAAATTCACGTTCGCCGCCCGCGCCGCCGCCGGGCGCGCCGCCAAAGCCGAACGGATTGCCGCGAAACCCTCCGGCGCGCGGATCGAAACCGCGCGGATTGCCGTCAGCGCCGATTTCGCCGGCGTCGAATTTGGCGCGCTTGTCCTTGTCGCCTAGAATGTCATAAGCGGCCGAGATTTCCTGGAACCGCTTCTTGGCGCTCTCGTCCCCCGGATGGGTATCGGGATGGTGCTTCTTGGCCAGGCCGCGGAACGCCTTCTTGATGTCCGCCTCGCTGGCGGACTTGGCAACACCCAGGACTTGATACGGATCGCGCATGACTTCTCCCGGCCGCCGGATTCGCGGCCAAGGGCAATATAAGGTGCCCGGGGCCCCATGCCAGTGCGGGTGGTTAATGCGCGGTGGCTGTCGGCGGTACGGAAGGGGTTGCCGAAGAGCTTTGGGCGGCCTGATCGGCCGATGCCGGACCAAGCTGGTCCAGGCGGGCTTGCGCTTCCTTCATGCCGTGGCTGGCCGCCGCGGCGTAGAGATCGCGTGCCACGGCCATGTTTCTGGGCACCTGCTGGCCTACTTCGTAAAATTGCGCCAGTTCATATTGGGCCAGGGGGTGGTTGGCGGCGGCGGCCGCCTCCAACAGGGGCAGGGCACGCTTGAAATCGGGCTCCCCGGCTTCGCCGCGAATCAGCATATCGGCAAGGTCGGCCTGGGCGGTGGGCAGGCCCGCTTCGGCGGCCCGCAGATACATGTCCTCTGCCCCTTTGGGGTCTTTGGCGGTTCCCAGGCCCTGGCGGCGCATCATCGCCACGTTCCGCATGGCGGCGATATCGTCGTCGTCGATCGCAGACCAGATTTTGTAAGCCTTGGCATAGTCGCCCGCATCGTAGGCGGCGACCCCCGCGTCGAAATCGCTTTTGAGCGACGTTCCGGTGGTGTCGCTGGCGCAGCCCGCCGTCGCGAGGCCCAGCAGAAGCGGCATAATCGGCAACAGTTTGCGCATGGCTTCCCTTCCCGTCGGAGGCTAGCCTGTCCCCGGCCGGGATGCTACGGCGGAGAAATTATGGGCGATATCGGCGGACCTATGGATGATGGCGGCATCGCGCCGGAGCGTGATCCTTTTCTGCTGTTCGCCGAATGGCTGAAGGAAGCCGAGGCCAGCGAGCCCAACGATCCCAACGCCATGTCGCTGGCGACCGTGGACGCGGGAGGCCGTCCCAATGTTCGCATGGTGCTACTCAAGGGCCTGGATGCGGACGGCTTCGTGTTCTATTCCAACACGGAGAGCGCCAAGGGCCGTGAACTGGCCGCCAATGCCGCCGCCGCGATCAATTTTCATTGGAAGAGCCTTCGCCGGGTGGTGCGCGCCCGCGGCACGGTCAGCGCCGTCAGCGCGGTGGAAGCCGATGCCTATTTTGCCACAAGGCCCAAGGACAGCCAGATCGGAGCCTGGGCCTCGGCGCAGTCGCGGCCGATGGAAGGCCGCTGGACCTTTGAAAAAGAGATTGCGAAATACGCCGCGAAATACGCGCTCTCCAAAGTGCCGCGTCCCGATTACTGGAACGGCTACCGCATCCGGCCGTTTGAGATCGAGTTCTGGCGCGACAAGCCGTTCCGGTTGCACGACCGGCTGGTCTATCGCCGCGATGGCGATGGGCCATGGCGGACGGAACGCCTTTTCCCGTGAGCGGTACGGGGGACAGCGAAAGCCTGATGCGCCGCGCCGCCCTGGCTTCGGTGGGCGTTTCGCTCCTGCTGGTGGCGATCAAGACCTTCGCCTATTTCGCGTCGCATTCGGTGGCGATGCTGGCGAGCCTGGCGGATTCCGCGCTCGATCTCTTCACCTCGGCCCTCAATCTTTTCGCCATCCGCGAAGCCTTGACGCCCCCCGACCGGGAGCATCGCTTCGGCCATGGCAAGGCCGAGCCTTTGGCGGGTCTGGTGCAGGGCGCTTTCATTGCGGCTTCCGCATTGTTCCTGGTGATCCAGGCGGTGCAGCGGCTGATCAATCCTCAGCCGGTCGAGCATGGCGTGGCGGCGCTGTTCGTGATGCTGATCTCCATCGCTCTCACGGTGGGGCTGATCCTGTATGAACGCGAAGTGATACGGCGCACCGGCTCGGTCGCCATCGCGGCGGACCAGAACCATTATGTTGGCGATCTGGCCACCAATGTCGGAGTCGTGATCGCGATCCTTCTGGCGACGGGACTGGGATGGCTGGGGGCCGATCCCGTCATCGCGCTTCTGGTGGCGGCGGTGATGGTGGCGAGCGCTTGGGTCGTGTTCCGCCAGAGTCTGGATCAGCTGATGGATCGCGAGCTGCCGGATGCCGAGCGGGAGAAGATCAAGGCCATTATTCGCGCCCATCCTGAAGTTCTCAGCCTGCACGATCTGAAGACCCGCGCCGCCGGCCTCACCACCTTCATCCAGGTGCATATCGAACTGGACCCGCAGATGCCGCTGTCGCGGGCGCATGGGGTAAGCGATGCGGTGGAACAGGAGCTTTGCGCCGCTTTCGAGCGTGCGGAAGTGATCATCCATCAGGATCCGGCCGGCCTGGAGCCGGTGCAGGAATGGCCTCGGTCCTGAGCTGCCGTCAAACCGCTATATGATTGTCGTACCGACTGGATTTGCGCTTAGCGGGTGCTGATCGCCCGCGACGGGCAACAGGACATGCAGAATCGGCGGCATTGCCGGGCCGTGGGCGGCTATTTTCCCTTGCGGGCGTCGGCCAGAATCTCCGCCACCATTTCCTTGCCTTCGGCGCTGTGCAGCCAGGCTTCGGCCTCGTTCTGGGAGGAAAATTGCAGCGGCACTTTTTGCGGCTTGTTGCGGTCCGGGACCGGTACCAGGACTTCGAATGTGCCCGCCAGCCGCACGTCCTTGGTTTCGGCGGCATAGGGCGGCGCCAGCTTGGGCTGCTTGTTTTTCATGTCGGATCTCGCCGGATTTGTGCGGGGCTTCTATCAGCTTCTTTTGCGTTTTGCCAAATGCCCGGATTTGCCCGGTGCTTCGGGCTTTTCCGGCTTTTTCCAAGGGGCGTCATGGGCGTCAGGGGTCCGTTTCTTGCGCCCGATTCCCAGCTGCTCGCGCCACAGCCGTGCGGGAATTTCCTCGACCTGGCCTTCGGCCAGATGGCCCAGCTGGAAGGGACCGTAGGATATGCGGATCAGCCGCGCCACCTTCAGGCCCAGCGATTCCATCACCCGCTTCACCTCGCGATTCTTGCCTTCCTTCAGGGACACCGTCGCCCAGGAATATACGCCTTTGCTGCGTTCGATATCGGCGACGATGGGTCCGTAAGTCACACCGGCGATGGTGACCCCGGTGGCGAGCTTGTCGAGATCGGCCTGGGTCACTTTGCCGAACAGCCGCGCCCGGTATTTGCGCACCCATCCTGCTGACGGCACTTCGAGACGCCGCGCGATTTCTCCGTCGTTGGTGAGCAGCAGCAGGCCTTCGGAGTTGAAATCCAGTCGTCCCACCGAAACGACGCGGCCTAAGGATTTGGGCAGGCTGGCGAACACGGTGTCGCGGCCCTTTTCATCCTTGTGCGTGGTGACGAGCCCCGAAGGCTTATGATAGCGCCATAGCCGGGCGGGTTCACGCGCGGCCAAGGGCTTGCCGTCCACCTGAATGACATTGTTCTCGGTGACATTGCGGGCGGGACTGGTGACGATTTCCCCATCCAGCATCACCCGTCCTTCCGCGATCATCCGCTCGGCATCGCGGCGCGACCCCAGGCCCGCGCGTGCGATCGCTTTTGCTATGCGCTCGCCTTCCGGCTTATCTTCGGACAAAAGGATCTCCATGCAGGACGATGAAGCCATAGCACTGGCGCTGGCCGAAGCGAAGGCATGCGCCGAGCGGGGCGAAGTGCCGGTGGGCGCCGTGCTCCTGGCGGCCGATGGCGCGCTTCTGGCCAAGGACGGCAACCGGATCCTGGAGCGCCGCGACCCCACCGCCCATGCCGAAATGCTGGTTCTCAGGGCGGGCGCCGAGGCCTTGGGCAATGAAAGGCTGGGCGGGACCAGCCTGTTCGTGTCGCTGGAGCCTTGCGCCATGTGCGCCGGCGCGATTTCGCTGGCCAGGGTGGGACGGCTGGTGTTCGCGGCACAGGACGCCAAAGGGGGCGCGGTGCTGCACGGGCCGCGCTTTTTCGAGCAGCCCACCTGCCATCACCGGCCGCTGATCGGGCGGGCGGGCGACGCGGCAGCGGCGGGCGAGATGCTCAAGAATTTCTTCCGGCAACGTCGCCAGGCTTAGAACCATCCCGGTGCATAACCGGGAAATCCCAAGAGCAGCACTTCGCGCGCCGCGATCAATCCGATGCCCGCGCCGATCAACACGTCGCTGAGAAAATGCGCCGTCAGCAGAGCCCGCGTCACGGCCAGGATCGCGGCGATGGCGAACCAGAGCGGCCAGAGAAACGGCCAGACGCATGTGAAGACCACCGCCACGCAGCAGATGGTCAGGGCATGGCCCGAGGGAAAGGAATTATATTCGAGATTGAAGGAGAGCGGCAGGAAGCCATAGAGCCCCATCTCCATATCGTCGCGCGGGCGCCGCCGTCCCAGCAATAGCTTGATCGCGTGCAGCACCACGCTG
>CALMGU010000029.1 GCA_937865685.1 uncultured Alphaproteobacteria bacterium
CCTGGTACAAAAAGCATTTTCCGGAAACATGGGCGGCGACCAGTGTGCTGGACGACTTCGTGCAGGTGTTCATGGCCTATGGCGGGCCGCCACAGATGATGCTGATCGAGGATCCGCACGGGCCGCTGGAATCGACACTGTTTGTGTGGCTGCCCGAAGCGCATCTGTTGGATGCGTTTCCGGGATTTAAGGCGGCGGATGCGGTGCCGAAGGCGGCGATATTGCTGGCAGGGAATCGGACGCGGTTCGAGCGCGACTTCCAAATCGCGGTGCGGCCGAAACGCTAAAACAGTTTCGCGGGCGGGAGCACACGAGATGTGCCATCTGCGCCAGGAGAAATTGGGCGACCGGGGCCATCACAATGCGAGCTTCAAGCGCATGGCCGCCCGCGTCTGCTGCGCGCACGGATTCGATTTGAAGACGTTTTAGCCAGAAATCGGTGGAAGCGATTTTAGAGCACAGGAGTATTTGCAATGGAAACGGGTGCATTTGGCTGGAAGTTTCATGATGAGATGCAGCCCATTCTCGATACCTATGACCGGCAGATGGAGGACATCAAGCGCAACGGTGCAGAGGGGCAATTGGCGCAGATGCAGGCGCAGGAAGACGCGCTTGGCATCACTACGGGCGAGGTTGCCGGTACAGCAGTTCCGCGGGCGGGAGATGACGGTTTGATACCCCTGGCGGGGCCACCGCGCGGGTATGGAGATGATCCCAATTTGCGCCTTACACAACTTCCCCAAGCAATGGTAGATGGCCCAACTGGTGCAACGGCTGGTGCTGAATCCGCACCCAAGTTTGGGCAAGGTTCGAGAGAACCTGATCCACTGGCCTCGCAAAACGAGCGGCTCCCCACTGTTCAGCCGACTGGAAGCGCGGGTAATGGAGTGAGGTGGGGACAACTTGGCAAGGGTGCATTCCTGACGGCGGGCGGTGGGCTTGCGGCTACAACTGGGGTGACTTTATGTTCTACCACCGGTGTTGGTTGCATGGCGGGGGCGCCATTGGCTGTCTTTGGTGCCAATGATGCGGTCCAGGGCGCGATCATGATGAACGATGCATGGCATGGACGATCTTCGCAAGGCTACAATCCACTCAAGAGCAAACTGGAATCTCTGTATCCGCAATGGGGAGATTTCATATATGACGGAGGAGAGGCGATCTCCGCTCTCGGTAGCCTTGGCGCTAAGGCGCCTCTGATTGTCGACCCGGCCGTGACCGGCATCAACAAAACGAGGTCGCTGTTTGGTGTGGCCGTCCCCCGTATAGACAACTCCGTCCGCGTTCCTATTGCCGGGAAGATATTGGATTCCAACGCACAACGCGGAATACTAGGCGTAGCCATTGGTGCCAAGGCATACCAAGCAGGCAAGGATTATCCGGAGGATTGATGGAGCGGCGTTTCGAAGAGTTTCCCCGGTATTTCCGCGCTTTCATTCTTTTCAGGCGCTTATGCATTTGCGCGACGGCGGGCATTTTTTATGCATCTGGTTTGGGGATCGCCGGGATGTATTTTCTTTCTCTCACGGAAGATCAAGCGTTTTTCTTTATATGGATTCCATCGGCGTTGATCATAACGATAGGCATGTTCCTAAAGTCGCCGGTTTTTTTCGCGGCATGGGAGAGGAAAGAGTATGGCCTTATCGATGACCGCTCATCCAATTCCGGCAAAGATCGATAGATCGGGATTGCACAAAGCTTGTATGTTATCCGGGTGCCGCAAAGCTGATTTGGATGCCGAGCTGGCTTTCCAAACCGGCAACCAAGAGCTTCGTGAGGCTATGGAGTGCGTTGGGGCAATTGGGCCGCATCGGGGGGGGTGCTTCTTGGTTTTGGGCTTTACGGCGCATTCCTGACCGGTCGCGTCCAAACGCCCCCCCATCGCCTGTACCAGTCTCGCGTGACGAATTTGCTGACTTGAGAAAGCAGATGGGGGATATTGGCGAAGACGGGCGGGCCGGAACCATGCAAAGCCACCGCAATTTGAGACAAGGCCGGATACGCCGCGCTAGCATCAGATGGCGCTCTGGGCGGCGTGCGTGGAGCGCGGCGGCGAACAAATCCGCTGCCCGCATCTGCCGCGCGCATGGCCCGAAGGCATTTTGGCGGGAAAAGGAGATTCGGGGCTATATCTTGGGTTTTAGTGCTGATCTGCGCTGCGGGGGTCAATGAACTGGAAGAAGTTGTCCATCTTGGTCGGCATCCCGGCGGGACTCTTGTTGATCCTGTATGCCCTTAATCCAAAGGATTTCTGGTCTTCGCCCTGGTTCCTTGTCTGGTGTGCGGTGGGGGGCTGCCCCTTATCTTCTATCCGGCGATTTGGGCTCCAGATCTTTATCGGCAAGCGAATAGGAGTGTTTCGCGTCCCAACCGCTTGCTGTGGACGGGCATCGGATTTTCCCTTGGGGCGATCATCTGGTTTCTCGCCTCTATCATATTGTTCACGCAATATCCCGGCATCTTGGGACTTTCCGTGGCTGGGAATTTTATGATCGTGTTTCTGCCCAGCATATTCTTCCTGGCGATCGGTCTGACACTCATCGGTCAACGGGCTTCGATGTGGTATCTGGATTAAGGGCGAGGCTTGGCGCGAAGGGAAATTCTTGATTTCGCCCAGCAGGAACACGCGCAGCAGCTGATTGCACTTCTTCTCCTGCAATAGCTGATCCGTCAGCATTATGATCACTCTCCGATGGGTGACGGGCGCAAAATCGAACCACCAACTTCCATCGATCGTAAGACGTTTCAGCACGGAATTCAGCACTGATAGCTCCCAAGAGAAAGAAAATGCGATGGAGACTGGCGCGTTTGGCTGGGGATTCAAGGATTACATTCAGCACGTGATGGATGACTATGACCGGCGGATCAACAATATCTTGTCCAATGGCGTGCATGCCGAAATTGCCCGGATGCAAGCGCCAGATCAGGTGGCTTTTCCCGCTAGCGAATCAGGCGCGGGCGCGGTCGGCATGCCGTCTTTTGGTGGGAGGGAGCACGCATGAGTCGGATTGCTATCTTCATTTACGGCATCGTTGCCTATCTGGCCTTCGCGGCATCATTTCTTTACGCGGTCGCCTTCGTTTCCAACGTCGCGGTGCCCACCACCATCGACACTGGCATCGCATCGCCGCCAATGACAGCGGCGGCGATCGATCTCGGCCTGATGGTCTTGTTCGCGATCCAGCACAGCGTGATGGCGCGCCAGGGATTCAAGCGCTGGTGGACCAGGATCGTGCCGGCGCCGATGGAACGCAGCACCTATGTCCTGGCGTCCAGCGCGGTGCTGGCGCTGCTGTTGTGGCAATGGCGGCCGATCCCGGTAGCGGTGTGGTGGGTGCGCGATCCTTTTTGGGGAATGGCCCTTTTGGGCCTGCAGCTGGCGGGCTGGTTGATCGCGGGGCTTTCCACCTTTCTCATCAGTCATTTTGAATTGTTTGGCCTCTCCCAGGTGGCCCGCAACCTGATGCGCCGGGGGCCGGAACCGGGACAATTCCGCACGCCGCTTTTCTACCGCTTTGTGCGCCATCCGCTTTACCTGGGTTTTGCCATCGCTTTCTGGGCCACGCCGATCATGTCGGTGGGTCACTTGTTGTTCGCGGTGGTGACGACGGCTTATATTTTCGCCGGCATCGCGCTGGAGGAACGCGACCTCGCTCAATATTTTGGTGAGGAGTATCGCCGTTATCAGGCGCGGGTCCCCATGCTGTTTCCCTGGAAAAGGCCATTATAGATCCCCCTCTGCCCTTCGCAGCTTACTTTTGCGCGCCGGCTGATGCCGTCGCGCAATAAGCGCTGCTGTGGGCATCTGCCCCGCCAGCATGCTTCGCATGCGCGGGGGAGCCTGGCCGGTCGCGGAAATTCCGGCGGGGTGCGGTAACCAGCTCTCGTTTGGCGCGAATGACCCTGTGAATGCGCTCCAGGGTACCGTTGTGACCACTGACGTCGAGAAATCCCCGCCATATCTGCCGGATCGGGCACGGACCGCGCTGGGGCTGACGCCGTCCGGGCCGCATTATTTCTTCTACCGTCATCGGGCCTGGGTGCGGGTGGCGCATTGGGTCAATGCGCTGTGCCTGGCGATCCTGTTGATGAGCGGCCTCAACATCTTCAACGCGCATCCCGCGCTCTATTGGGGCGATGGGTCGAACTTCCAGCGCCCTCTCTTGATGCTCGGCGCCTATGCCGATGAATTCGGCATGGTGGATCGGGGCGTCACGGCTATCGGGGGGCATGAGTTCAGCACCACGGGCGTGCTGGGTGCTTCCAAAATTGACGGCCAGTTGACAGCGCGCGGCTTTCCCAGCTGGGCCACCTTGCCGGGGCCGAATTGGCTGGCGATGGCTCGGCAATGGCATTTCGCTTTTGCCTGGATCCTGGTGCTGAATGCCATCGGCTTCATCGCTTATGGCTTGTGGAGCCGCCACTTTATCCGCGATCTGGCGCCGACGCGTCGGGACATCGCGCATCTGGGGCGGGAAATCGCCGATCACGCGCGGCTGAAATTTCCCCGTGGCGAGAAGGCAAAGCATTATAACGGGCTGCAGAAGCTGGCTTACTGCGCCGTGATTTTTGTGGCAGGTCCGTTGATCGTGATGACGGGCCTGGCGATGTCGCCGACCCTGGATGCGGCCTTTCCTTTCCTTCCCTGGCTGTTCGGCGGCCGCCAATCGGCCCGCGCCATCCATTTCCTCTGCGCTTTTTCCTTTTTCGGATTTTTCATCGTGCATATCGCGATGGTGATCCTGTCGGGCAGCTGGAACAATCTTCGGTCCATGGTCACCGGCTGGTATGCGATCAAGGGGCGGGGCCATGACTGACCGCCGCAACTTTCTCGGCCGCGCCATCGCCGGTCTTTCCACCGCCATGCTGGCGGGCTGCTATGACCTGGATGAAAAGCCCTGGTTCACCGGGGCACTGGGCAAGGTCGAAAATCTCACCCGCGAGGCTCAGCACCTGTTCGCCGGGCCGGACACATTGGCGCCGGAATTCACCAAGGCCGATATCGCCCCGGTGTTTCGCGCCAACGGCTCGCTCGATCCCGGCACGCCCGAATATAAAGTGCATCAGGCGAACGGCTTTCGCGACTGGCGCGTCACGGTTTCCGGCCTGGTCGATCATCCCCTGTCGCTGTCGATGGACCAAATTCGCGCCATGCCGCAGCGGACCCAGATCACCCGGCATGATTGCGTCGAAGGCTGGAGCTGCATCGGCGAATGGAGCGGCCCGCAATTGGCGCTGGTGCTGGCGGCCGCCGCCCCCCGGGCCAAGGCGAAATATGCCGTGTTTTATTGCGCCGATCCGATGACAGCCGAAGGCGATCCCGATCACTATTATTACGAAAGTCTCGAACTCAGCGAAGCGATGCATCCCCAGACCATATTGGCGCATCGTCTGAACGGGCAGATATTGGACGTGCCGCATGGCGCGCCTGTGCGCCTGAGGGCGGAACGGCAATTGGGCTACAAGCAGCCCAAATATCTCCAGCGCATCGTGTTGACCGGCACGCTCGATGGCATCGGCGGCGGCAAAGGCGGCTATTGGGAAGACCAAGGCTATACCTGGTATGGCGGTATCTGAGCTGTAACCGATGACGCGGCATCGCGAAGTGACGATGCATCGTTATCGGGAGTCCTTCGTGATCAAGACCATCGCCGCGCTTTTTATTGCTTTCGGCCTTTCAATTTCCGCTTTGGTCATTTCCGCCCAGGCCAATCCAGCCTATGACCTCGGTCCGGCCATGGGCAGCAAGGTGCCCACCATTGGCATGCCCCAGGATGAGACCGGAACGCCGCGCTCGCTGGAGTCGCTGGCGGGCGAGAAGGGCACGGTGCTGTTCTTCTTCCGCTCCGCCGCCTGGTGTCCCTATTGCCAGCTGCAATTGATGGATCTGAACAGCGGCGTCGCGGACCTGGCAAAGCGCGGCTATCGCCTGGCCGGCATTTCCTACGAGCCGCCTGCCGTGGACGCGGACTTCATCCAGAAGCGCGGCCTCAAATATCCCCTGCTCAGCGATCCCAAATCCGAGATCATCGACCGCTACAAGCTGCGCGACCCGCAGTACAAAAAGGGCAACCGCGCCTATGGCGTGCCGCAGCCGGTGATCTTCATCCTGGACAGGGACGGCGTGGTGAAGGCCAAGCTGTATGAGGACACTTATACCAAGCGTCCGCCGGTCAAGCTGGTGCTTCAGACCATTGATGCGTTGAACAAGGGGCAATGATGAGCCGATTCCAAACCGCACTTGTCTTGGCCATGGTCTGCGGGATCGCGCCGCCCGCCTCGGCCGCGGGCCTCACCGTGATCGAATTGTTCCAGAGCCAAGGCTGTTCCAGCTGCCCGCCCGCCAATGCCAATGTGATGGTGCTGGGCGAACGGCCCGATCTTCTGGCCTTGAGTTTCGGCGTCACTTACTGGGACCAGCTGGGCTGGAAGGATACTTTCGCGTCGCCGCAATATACCGAGCGGCAATGGGATTATGCCCGCGCTTTCCATCGCCGGAATGTCTTTACGCCTGAAGTTGTGGTGAATGGCCGTGCCGACATTGTGGGCGCGGACCGCGGCGAACTGGAAGCCTTGATCCGGCGCGAAGGCACACTGGCGGGACCTGCGATCGAGATCGGCAAGGATAGCGTCACCATCGGCATGGGCACGGGCACCGCCGCTGTCTGGCTGGTGCGCTACGATCCCAGCATCATACAAGTGCCCGTCGCGCGCGGCGAGAATGGCGGCCTGACCTTGCCGCACAAGAATGTGGTGAAAGAGCTGACAAAGCTAGGCGCTTGGAATGGCAAAGCCGCTTCCTACGCGCTGCCCGCGGCAAAGGATGCGCCGTTGCGCACGGCGATTTTGGTGCAGGCCGGGTCCGGTGGCGCCATCCTGGCGGCGGCCCGCAACTGAAGATCTACCGAAAATGCATGGCGCGGCCGCGATAGGCAGCGGCCGCGCCATGCTCCTGAAGCGGGCGGGACGCGCCGCCCTGGGGGAGGGCAGATGAAGGACGGCGCGCTTCCGCATCAGTGATTGGTATTGCTCATGCCGCCGGAGGCCATGCCGCCCTGGGGCGCGGCCATCTTGTCGGACGCCATTCCACCCGACGCCATGCCGTCATGTTTCATGGCGGATTTCTTCATGGGTTTCTTGTGGTCCATTTTCATGGTGTCGTTGGCCATATGCGAAGGACCGGCCATGCTATCGCCGGACGCCATGCCGCCGGATGGGACGGCCATTCCTTGCGCGAAGGCAGGGGATGCAAGGACCACAAAGCCGACAACCGTGATGAATTTGTTCATTTATTACACTCCTGAGGTTTGATACCCTCCACTCCGTTCGCCAGCCTTTCCGGTTACGGGATTTATTTTCGTAACTTTCCGGTCATAGCCCGCGAATAACTGGAGCTGCCCGTGATCCCACAGGAAGCAGAATACCGGAGCTGGATGCTGGCCGCCCTTGCGGGCGATGCCGCCGCCTACCGGATGTTGCTCCAGGGGCTGACGCGGCACTTGCGGGGATATTATGCAAAGCGGCTGGGGGCGGCCGCGGCCGAGGATGCCATGCAGGAGACCTTGATCGCCATTCACGCCAAGCGCGCCACTTACGATCCGGCGCGGCCTTTCACCGCCTGGGTTTATGGCATCGCGCGCTACAAGCTGGTGGACGAATACCGCCGCACCAAGCGCGCCGCCGCCGTTTCGCTGGACGATGCGGGCGATCTGTTCGGCGCCGACGAAGCCGAAGCCGCCAGCGCCAAGCGCGATGTGGAAAAACTTCTCGCCAGGCTGCCTCAGGCAAAACGCGATCTGGTGCGGGCGGTCAAGCTGGACGGTCATTCCATTGCCGAAGCCGCCGCGCGCACGGGCATGTCCGAAACCTCCGTCAAGGTCACGGTCCACCGGGCGCTGAAATCCTTGGGCGAGGAATTGGGGGACAATCATGCAGACCGATGAGCTGATCGCCCACCTGACCGGCGAATTGGAGCCCGTGCGCGGCGCCGAAGTGGTGCGCATCCTGGCGGCCGGGCTTGCGCTGGGCATTTTGGGGTCGGCGCTGCTGATGGCCGTCACCATCGGCATCCGTCCCGACATTATCCAGGCGATGGGCGGCGGCGCTTTCTGGCTGAAATTCACTTACACATTGGTGATCGCAATTCTGGGCCTGAAGCTGGTGGAGCGGATGGGACGCCCCGGCACGGATGCCAGCTGGCCTGCACTGCTGATTGCCGTTCCGGTCGTGGCGCTGATGAGCATGATGGCGATGCAGATGATGCCCGCCGACAGCGCCACGCGGCATGCCCTGCTGATGGGTCATTCGGCCGATGTCTGCTCGGTCCTGATCGCGGGGCTGGCTTTGCCTTTGTTCGCGGGCCTGTTCTGGTCGCTGCGCCGGCTGGCACCCACCCGCCTGACCGAGGCGGGCGCGGCGGCGGGCCTTTTGGCGGGCAGCGCGGCCGCGACCATCTATGCCTTTCATTGCACCGAAAGCACCGCGACTTTCATCGCCATCTGGTATACGGCAGGTATTGCGCTGACCACGCTGATGGGCGCGGGCCTGGGCCGCTTCCTGCTGCGCTGGTAGATCGAACGCAGAAAGGAAACGCCATGCCCGCGACCGTAAAAGAGATGATGGATGCCGCCAACGCGGTGGTGCCGAAAGTCACCATGGAGGAGGCCAAGACGCTGGTCGCCGGGGGCAATGCGGTGATCGTCGATGTGCGCGACACCGCGGAGCTGGCGCAGACCGGCAAGGTCAGAGGCGCGCTGCACATTCCCCGCGGCTCGCTGGAATTCCGCGCCGATGCGGGCACCTCTTATCACGATCCCAATCTTGATCCGCGCAAGACCGTGATCCTCTATTGCGCCGCCGGGTCCCGTGCCGCGCTGGCCGGCAAGGTGCTGAAGGACATGGGCTATGCCGATGTCCGCAATCTGGGCGGCTTCAAGGATTGGGCGGACGCGGGCGGCGAGACCGAGCGCGGAGCTTAAGGCTTCACGACCGGTATCATTGCAACTCACCGGCGGATCGCGCGTTGTTTCCTTCCGGGGGGAACATGCGCATCATTCTTGTCATTCTGCTGGTGGCATTGATTTCGGCTTTGCCGCTATGGCCGTTCAACAGTCACTGGAGTTACGGCCCGGCCATCGCCATGGCGTTCCTTGTGACCGTGAATCTGATCGTGATGGCATGCAACGGGATCGGCCGCGATCGCGACGGATCCTGAAATCCGTCAATGGATGCGGGCGGGATCGATCAGTCCCTTGGGCGTGGGCCATAGTCCCACATCCACCACCCGGCCATGGACCGCGGCGACATCATCTTCCATCGCATAATAAGCCTTGCTGTAGAGATAGAAGGGAATGCGCGGATAAAGATGATGCATCAGGTGATAGGAGTGGCCGAGAAAGGCATACTCCATGATCGGACGTAAGGGCTTGGGAAACAGCAGGATCGCGGTGCCGGCGTAACGGTCCTGGGTGGTGTGGGGATGATGCACCGGCCAGTCGAACATCAGGGGACATAAGCAGACACCGAAATAGGCGGGCAGGATCCACAGCATGATCAGTTCATTGCCGAAGCCCAGCCAATAAGCGCCCGCGATCACGGGGATGTAGGAGAAGACATAGACCATCTCCCACACAAAGGCGCGCATGATGCGCGGGTTTCGGGCGATCTTCCACAAATGCCAGATATAGATGGGCTGGATCACCAGGCAGCGCAGGATCACCCGGATATAGGACATGTCCTTCACCCAGTAATCCGGATCTTCCACCGGATCGTTCGTGTTCTGGTGATGATGCAGATGCAAGGCGCGGAAGCCGGGATAGGGCGCGAGCAGCACAAAGCCGCTGACATGGCCGATCAGGTGATTGACCCACTGCCATTTGGGATTGCGGCCCGCGATATTGTCGTGGGTCGCTTCATGCAAAGTGGCGAAGATGCCGTAGATCAGAACAATGTCGATCGGCACCGACAGCCAGTACGACATGTGCCCGTTCAGCACTGCCCAGGCCACGGCGCCGACACCGGCCAGGACTCCCGAAAACCAGGCAACGCTGCCCCAGGCGAAATGACCCGACAGGGTTTGCGCCACGGCACGGCCTTTGATCTCGAAAGCGCGCTGGGTTTCCAAGGTGACGTTGAGGTCGCGCACGAGCTGCGCGCTGGGGCCGCCGTCCGGCGCAAGGCCGACGATCTGCTCGTCGAATTCCAGCACCTCGGCCGTATTGGCCGATTTGCCGCCTTGGATGACGCGTATGCGCGGGGCCATCCCCAACTCCCAGCCAACCGGTTGAAATATATGGTTAACATTTTCTTACCGGCGCGGGCAAGGCAGGGTTCGGAAATGGCGGAAAGCGGGCTTTATGAGCGGCAATCGAAGGCTTTGGTGGCCGCGGCCAGGAAACGGGCGGCCGCGCGCATGCCGCTACCCACGTTCTTTTTGCCGTCACCGCTTCTGATATCGTTGCCGCTGAAGCTGCTGCACAGGCGGATAAAAGCGCGATGCCCCGGATCAACCTTGTTCTTCCGCTCCTTTTTATTGCGCTGGCCGCTGGACAGGCGCGCGCTGACGATCTCAACGCGCAGCTTGCGCATTGCATGACGATCGGCGGCGCGGTGGAGCGGCTTTCCTGTTACGACCGTGTGGCGCATCAAGCCGCCGGTGCTGCGCTGCAATCGCCGCCGGCCCAGGCGCCGCAAATGCAAGCGCCGCTGGCGCGCGTCGAACCCCCCGCCGATCCGTCGCGCAGCTTCGGACAGGAGCAGCTGCGCAAATCCCCGGCCGTCGAACAGGCCGAGCAGGCGGAGCGGCTGACGGCGGAAATCGTGGACTTCCAAAAGGATGGGCGGGACCACTTCACGGTTGCATTGCGAAATGGCCAGGTCTGGCGGCAGATGGCCGGCGATACGGGCGTCGCGCAGTTCCATCAGGGCCGCACCCGTCAGGTGACGATCTCGCGCGGGGTCCTGGGAAGCTATGATCTGCGCTTCAATGACCGCAATTTGAGCTTTAAAGTTCAACGATTGCGCTGATTTGTCTATACATTTGCCGATTATTGCGAGAAACCGAATTCCTCAGCAGGAAAAATTCCCAACGGGAACTTTTGTCGTCGCCGTGACATAAAGGCGACTCTTCGCAATTATGTTGCGCGACGCGCTTGGACGGGTGGAACCTAACGCCCGGTTGCATATTCTCACGGAAACGGTTCTCGGTGGTTTCCGTCCAACGTGATCGATCCCTCCGAGAACCTTAGGTCTCAAAAGCACGCGGCTCGCAGAGCGGCCGGTGCGACAAAGGGGGTTCCATGTTTTCGTCCAATCGTATGGCCCGTCATCGCAGCTTGTTGGTTGCGAGCGCGGCGCTAGGTGCCTTGGTGGCCGCCACACCGGCTTTGGCGCAGAATAACAATGCCGCGCCGGAAACGGTGGTGGTTACCGGTTCGCGCATTCCCGTCGTCAATGCGCTCAGCCCCAGCCCGATCTCGACCGCCAGCGCGTCGCAGATTCAATTGACCAGCGCCTTCAACGCTGAAGACGTGCTGACGAAACTGGTTGGCCCGGACACGACCGGCGGCATCAGCAACGCCACCAATAACGGCGCCAACGGTCTTTCGCAGGTCGGTTTGCGCAACCTGGGCCCCACGCGCACGCTGGTCCTGATTGACGGCCAGCGTCTGGTTCCGATCTTCAACGCCTCCATTGCCGTGCCGGATTTGAACTCCATTCCGATTTCGATGATCGACCGGGTGGAAGTGCTGCGCGATGGCGCGTCCTCGATCTATGGCGCCGACGCGATCGGCGGCGTGATCAACTTCATCACCAAGAAGGACTTCGACGGCTTCCAGGTCGACGTCAACACCGGCGCCAGCGAACATGGCGGCGGCGATCTCTACAGCGTCACCGGCACGATGGGCTTCAATTTCGACAAGGGCAACATCACGATTTCGCTGCTCAACGAACATCAAAGCCCCGTGGACATGAAGGACCGCGACTGGTCGATCGATCCCCATATCGGGCAGGGTTCGCTGGAAGGCGGCTCGACCTTCCGCAGCCAGTTGAATATTCTTCAGGATTTGAATTCGCATACGGTGTGGAACGGCACCGAGACGACCTATAACAATCCCGCTCTTGGCAGCATTCCCTGTTTGACCTACCTGCCGGCGCTTGGCCGCGCGAAGTTGAACGCGGGCTGCCCGGACGTTCACCCCAATGCCACGCTCACCAGCGGCATCGGCCGCACACAGGCGGCCTGGAACGCCCATTACGACATCACGCCGGATGTGACCTTCGTCACCAGCGGCTTCTTCACCCGTCGCGATTCCGAACAGCGCCTGCGTCCCGAGCCCTTGCTGGGCGACCAGATCGCGGCAACCAATCCGATCTCGGGCGACAAGGTGTTTGGCGGCTTCTTCGTGCCCACCAGCTTCCCGGGCTATAGCGATCCCAATGGCACCGCTTCGCCGGTTGACTGCCCGAACATCACAGGAGCGAATGTCGTGGGTGCGGGCGCCCCGCAATGTATTGACGCCAATCTGACGGCGAACAATTTCGGGCCGCGCACCTACAAGCAGGTGTCCACCACCTATCGCATCCGCGCTGGCTTCGAAGGCCATGTCTTTGGCGACTTCAATTGGGAAGCCGGCTATGTCCAGCAGCGCAACGACAGCGAGCTGCGGGTCCTGAATTCCGGTAACTTCCTGCACCTGGCTCAGGCCACGGCGCAGCTGCCTTGCCTTGACGTGCCCGGTGGTTGCACAGCCACCCCCACGGCCCCGTTCGGATACTCCACGCCGCTGACGCCGTTCAATTTCTTTGGCGGTGCGAACACGCTGACTCCGGCCCAGGTCAAATACCTGACCACGACCTTGACCGAGACGCAGTTCAATTATGAAAACTATATCTATGCCGACATCAACGGCCCGCTCTTCGATCTGCCGGCGGGTCCGCTGCAGGCCTCCATTGGCTTCGAACGCCGCTTCGAACATGCGAACGACGCTCCCGACGCGCTGGTGCAGGAAGGCTATGGCGCCGGTCCGTCGGCGCCGACCGACGGTGGCTATGGCGTCACCTCCTTCTACGGCGAAATGCGCATTCCGGTCTTGAAGGATCTTCCCTTCGCGGAGTTCGTCACGCTGACGCCCAGCGGCCGTTTCGACCATTATTCCACCTTCGGCGACGCATTGACGTGGAAGGTGGGCGGCGAGTGGCAAGTGATCGACGATCTGCGGATCCGGGGCTCCTATGCCACCGGCCTCAGGGCGCCGTCGACCGCCGAACTGTTCGGCGGCAACGCCATCAGCTACATCTCGGTGGACGGCGATCCTTGCGACAGCCGCGCGGTGGGCTTCAACGGCAACTCCAATGCCGGCCTTGGCTCGCTCGCGCCGGGATTGGCTTGCGCCACGTCGTTGGCCAAGATCGGCCTGACGCCAGCCCAGATTGCGACTTACCAGTCTCCGCAGAACAACCTCGTGGCCGACCAGCGTGGCTTGATCATCGGCGGTAATCCGCAGCTGAAGCCGGAATTGTCGCGTTCCTGGAATCTGGGCGCGGTGATCACCCCGACCTTCCTGCCGGGTTTCACCTTCAACGGCGATTATTACGAGATCAAGATCACCAACTCCATTCTGGACGGCGGCATTGCCAATAATGCCGGTCCCGACATCGTGGTGCTGGGCTGCTTCGTGGATCAGAATCCGAACTATTGCAGCCAGATCACCCGCAGTGCCGGCGGCATCTTCCAGATCGGCAGCTTGAACACCAATCTCGGCGTCAACCAGGTCCGCGGCATGGATCTGGAGGCGACGTATAACACCGACGCGGCAGGCATCACTTTGCCGATGCCTGGCTCCTTCCTGATCGACCTGCAGGCCGAGCGGGAGTTCCTCAACACCACCCAGAATCCAGACTTCTCGACCAACGAGTTTGTCGGCTTCTTCAACTACGGCAATGACTCGATCCAGCCGACCTGGCGGGCCACGGCCGCGATCGATTACCGTCTGGACGATCTGGGCCTGCATTATGGTCTTCGCTACATCAACGGGACCAAGAATCTTTCCGGCGGGTCCAACACTTACGGCAACAGGCTTCCGGAAATTTTCTATAGCGACATCTCGGCCTCTTATGACCTGCCGGAAATCGGACCGTCCAAGTCCACCCGTCTGGTCGTTGGCATCAACAATCTCTTCGACAAGAGCCCGCCGTTCCTGACCGGCGACAGCATCGGCAAGAGCAACACCATTGCCGGTCCGTATGACGTGACGGGACGGTTCTTCTTCGCCCGCATCTCCACCAAGTTCTGATCGCGGGAAAATATAGCGGGGGGCGAGACGGGCGGATGGCATCAGCCATCCGCCCGTTTCCCGTTTTTGGACCACTCGTTAACGCACGGAAAATCAACGATTTTCCCGCGATTTCCGGGCGTAATTTTACGATAAGAAAAATGGCGCACACTGGCCCGGTTGTTTTTCGGGAGCGTGGCGCGTCCGCCGATGATTTATGCCGATTTCGAGCGCGCGATCGCATCACCCGCCTTGAAAGAGGTGGCCATGCATTGGAACGCGGTCCGCCAGGGCCGGCGCATGCCGCGCTGGACCGATATCACGCCGTCGCGGATCGCCGCCCATCTCTCGCTGGTCTGGTCGTTCAAGTATGACGCGATGAAGGACGCCTTCACCGGCCGGCTGGTGGGCGAGCGCATCTCCCGTCACATCGGCAAGGGCTTCCGGGGCCTTTCGCTGGCCGAAGCCTACCCCGCCGAGGCACTTCCCTGGGTCACTGTGATGTTCCGGCGCGTGGTGCGCGAGCCCGCGCTTTATGCCCATGCCGGGGCGCTGTTTCATCAGCTGGGCCGCGAGCATCTCGGCGAGCGCATTCTCTTGCCGCTGTCGGAAGACGGGCTCGCCGCCGATGGCGTCTTGGGCGCCACCATCCTGCATGACGCGGCCAATATGCCGTTGACACTCATGGCGCCCGACCGCGCCGATGAACGTTGGTTTTCCCTGGCCGGCTGACGCGATCTCCGCGGTGAATGCGATGGATCCAGAGCCGCCATTCGCGCCCGGCCCGTTGATGCGAGCCCTCCGGAATCTGCTACAACCGGCCCGGCAAACTTCAGGCGGGGGCCGATCATGTCCGGACGCAAAATCGTGTTGGTGGGAATGGCGTTGCTGCTGGCGTCGTCCGCCGCCATCGCCCAGCCCAAGCCGCCGGCGATGGACCGCGACCTGATCGAGGTGACGGTCCCCCAGCTTCAGCAATTCTATGCCTCGCGCAAATACACCGTGACCCAGGTGACGCAATGGTATCTGGACCGCATCGCCCGCTATGACGGCATTTATCGCGCGGTGGAAACGGTGATGGCGAAAGAGGCGCTGGCGCGGGCGGCCGCCGAAGATGCGGACCGCGCGGGCAATCATGGCCCGCTCTGGGGCGTGCCCATCGTGATCAAGGCCAACACCAGCATCCAGGGCCAGGTGACCACCGATGGCTGGGCGGGCTTCACCTTGCCGGGCAAGGAATTGATCGCGCCGCGCGATGCCCAGGTGGTGGCCAAGCTGAAAGCGGCGGGCGCCGTCATCATCGGCCACACCAACATGCCCGATTACGCCAATTCCGACGGCAGCCGCTCATCCTCTTTCGGCCGCACCGGCAATGCCTATGACGTGCGCTTTTCGCCCGGCGGCTCCTCCAGCGGCACGGTGACTTCGGTGACCGCCAACATGGCGATGCTGGGCACCGGCACAGACACCGCCAATTCCATCCGCATGCCCGCAGCCACCAGCGCGGTGGTGGGGGTGTTTCCCACCCGCGGCTTGGTCAGCATTGCGGGCATCGCGCCCCTGGACTGGATGCTGGACAATACCGGCCCCATCGCCCGCACCGTGACCGATGCGGCGATCGCGCTTTCGGCGATGCAGGGGCCCGATCCGCTCGATCCGGTTTCCAATACCGCGCCCGCCGATGCGCAGCGGGGCCCATATCTGCCGTTCCTTAAGCCCGGCTCCCTGAAGGGCAAGCGCATCGGCGTGCCCGTGTTCATCATGAAAGGCACATCGACGCCCTTCCATGGCACGCCCGCCAATGTGCCCGAATGGGCGGCGCGGAAGCGCATCGCCGACCGCTTCCTGCCGCTGGAGGAGCCGACCTATACCGCCTTCAAGAAGAATTTGGAGGAGCTGCGCGCGGCGGGCGCCACCATCGTGCTGGACGACAGCATCCTGCCCGACGACTTCGTGACGGCGGTGAGCCGCATCGGCACTTATCCCTATGTGCGCGACGGGATGCAGCGTTTCCTGAAAGATTTTGGCCCCGCCCAGTACCGCTCCATCGAGGAGTATATGAAAGTGGTAGGCCAGCCCATCGGCGCCAATGTGATCGGCGAAGGCGTGGGCTCCTCGCATATGGGCGGGGTCACGCTCACGCAGCGCGTGCTGGACGGCGATCCCGAGGCCGAAGCCAATGTCTACGCGCCCCGCCGCAAGGCGATGGCGATGTACCTGGAAACGATGGACCGGCTGAAACTGGACGCCTATGTCTATCCGCCGATCCAGATGCCGCCGCCCGACGAGACCATGCCGCAGAATGGCGAAGTCAGCGACGGTCCCCATTCCGATACCGGCTGGAACAATATGCTGGGCGTGCCGGCGGTGGTGGTGTCGGGCGGATTCTATCCCGGCGGATTGCCGGTGGGCCTGGAATTCTCCGGCCGGCCTTGGCGCGATGGCGATCTGCTCGGCATCGCCTATGGCTTCGAGCAGGCCACGCATCATCGCCATCCGCCGGTGCTGGTGGAGCAGGGGCTTTTGACGAAGACGCCGTGATCAGGTCCGCTTCCCGAATCCCATCCGCCGGAACAATCCGTCGCCCCGGATGAACTGGTGCCACAGCGCCGCCACGATGTGCAGGAACACCAGCGCCGCCAGCAGCAGATTCATGATCGCGTGCACTCTAAAGGTGGGATAGACGCCGAAATGCTCCGGCAGGGGCGCGCCGGTATGGTTGAAGACGGTTTCGCTCAACCCGGAAATCTTGGCCGTGGCAATGCCGCTAACGGCGATCACGATCACCACCGCATAGAATGCATAGTGGTTGAAGCGGCCCAGCTTATCCAGAAGAGGGCTTCCGGTCTGGGCGGGCGCGGGTTTGGCGGTGGAAAGCCGCACGGCCAACCGGATCAGAATTAAAGTCAGGATCGACACCCCGCCGATCATGTGGCCCATCAGCAGCTGAACTTTTCCGGGGTCGCTGTTGGGCATGCGGCTCACCACAAAGAAGCCGCCGATCAGCATGCCGATGATCATCAGCGCGATCAGCCAGTGCAATGTCACCAGCAAAGGATGGTAGCGCGTCACCTGTTTCATCAAAGTCCCCCAGCGATCTTGGCCGAGCATGTCCGAGCTTTCGGTGCCTGTCCATCTTTGCCGCATCGCCGGGAAATGGCATCGTCACACTATGGATTATCAGCTCGCCCTGGTGCCGGGCCGCGAATGCGGCGATTGCACCGTCTGCTGCACGGCGATGGCGATCGACCGGCCGGAGATTCAAAAAGACGCAAGCATCACCTGCCGCCATTGCACGGGCAAAGGCTGCGCGATTTATGAGACGCGTCCCGCACTTTGCCGCGACTATCATTGCGGCTGGCGGCAACTGTCTGTGCTGGACGACAGCTGGCGGCCCGACCGTTCGGAAGTCTTTGTGGAGCTTGAGCCCCATGACAGCGGCACGGCGATCGGCCTGGTGCTGCTGGGCAATCCGCTCAAGACCGTGCGCCAGCCCTGGTTCATCGATTTCATCGCCACCGGCGTGCGGGGCAATCTCGCCTTGATGCTGGGCATTCCCGGCCCGCCCGGGTGCCAAGGCGCATCGCTCGAACTGAATACGGATGCGATGGCCGAAGCCGCGCGCATTTCCCGCGCCGCGGTCAAGGCCGTGCTGGAAGCGGAATTGAAATTACTTCAGGGGTTCGATTTTCCCCCGCGCGTCTTCCGCAATCATGGCAACAGTGTGAACCGCCAGGGCTGATGCGCAAGAAGTTCCGTGCCATTGCGGGACCGTCCGCCATCCGTGCCGCCGCTTGCGCGGCGGGATCGTGAAGAATCCCCCATTTACGAAACTTCTTCACCTTGTCCGGCTGCCTTGTTTTTGCCTCACAACCCTTAACCCCGCCTTAGCCTGATACTTATTTTACTGGCCCATCAGCCGGCTTTGCATGGGGCGAATCCTGGCTGATTGATGCGCCGGGCCCGCATTCCATGCCGAGTAGCGAACGCCAGCACACATATGGCGCGATCGATTTTCTGCCGATCGTCGCGGTGGCGATCATCGGCATCGCCGCCGCCGCGATGGTTTTCACCCTGGCGCGCGGTTATTATCTGGCCGCCGACCGCGATGCATTCCAGCGCAATGCCGCCGACTATGGTGCGGCCTTCAAGACCGGGATCGAGCGGCACGTCAATTCGCTGGCGGCGATCCATGCCTTCGTCTCGTCCTCTCATGACGTGAACCGCTGGGAATTCTCGAACTTCGCGCATCAGATCCTGCCGCAGAATTCCGGCTTCAAGGCGGTGTTGTGGCTGCCCCATGTCGCGGGAAAACAGCGCAAGGCGTTCGAGGCGGCGCTGCAGGATGACGGGCTCTATGGATTGCGCCTGCGCGAGCTGGCGCCGGACGGCAGCCTGGTTCCGGCGCGCGAGCGCGACCGCTATATCCCGGTCGCTTATGTCGAGCCGTTCGACGCCAGCGGCGGGCTGATCGGCGTCGATCTGGCGCAAGACCCGATCTATGCGCCCCTGTTCCAGCGCGCCAGGGACAGCGGCAGGGTGGTGGCCTCGGCGCCGTTGCAGCGCGCGCTGGTCGATGGCGCGCGCGCGCCCTTGATGCTGGTGGTGTTTCCCTTGGGCCGCGATACGGCCCTGCAAAAGGCCGCTCTGCAAAGAATCAGCGCGCAGAAGCTCCTCATGCAGACGGGCAATGAACGGAAGAAGGGTGCGCAGAGCGCCGGCGCCCCGCCCGATCTGGAAGGCTATGCGCTGGGCGTGCTGCAATTGACTAAAGTGGTGGAAGACATTGTGGGCGCTCATGCCCCGGTGGATGCCGCCATCGCCACTGGCCGCGGCACGGCGCTGAACGTCTATCCCGCGGGCGCGCCCGGCGAACCCGCCGCGCCCGCGATGGCATTGACACGCTGGTTCGGCGACGCCGAATTCCATCAGATCCGGCGCTTCGCCGTGGCGGGCACGCCGTTCTATCTGGCGATCCGCTCCACCGGAACGGGCAGCGTCCTTACCCGTCTCTATGTTCCGGCGGGCGCGGCGCTGCTGGTGCTGGCGCTGGCGGCGCTCCTCGCCCAGACCATGTTCGCCATCACCATGCGCAAGCGCCAGGTCGAACGCGCCGTGGTCGCCCGCACCGTCGAACTCAGCAAGTCCAACCGGGCGCTGGCCGCGGAAATCGAGCAGCGGCGCGAGGCCGAAGGGGCGCTGCGCGTCGCCAAGGACAAGGCCGAAGCCGCCAACCGCGCCAAATCCGCCTTCCTGTCCACCATGAGCCATGAGCTGCGCACGCCTTTGAACGCGGTGATCGGCTTTTCCGGCATGCTGATCGACCAGCCCGGCGCCTCCCGCGAGAAGACGCAGGACTATCTGGGCGAGATCAACACCAGCGGCACGAAGCTGCTCGACCTGATCAACGACATTCTGGAAATCACCCAGATGGACACCGAAACCCGCAAAACCGATGAGCTGGTCTATCTGCCCGATATCGCCGATGCGGTGATCGAGAAGATGCGCCCGCTTGCGGCGATGGCGGGCGTGGCGCTTCACAATGCCGTCGCCGACAGCGTGCCCGCGCTTCATGGCGACAGCAAAAGGCTGCAAAAGGCGCTGACGAATCTCGTGTCCAATGCCGTCAAATTCACGCCGGATGGCGGCGAGGCGGTCCTGTCGGCCGGCATGGGACCTGACGGCCTTACCATCGAAGTCCGCGACAATGGCATGGGGATGCTGCCGGGCGAGGCGGCCAAGGTGATCGATCTGTTCTCGCAAGGCGACAATACCTTGTCGCGCCGCCATGACGGGGTGGGCCTGGGCCTCACCTTCGTGCGGCGGGTGGCCGATCTTCATGACGCGCGGTTGCAGATTTCCAGCGTGCCGGGTGAGGGCACGGCGATCCGCATGACCGTGCCGTCCGCGCGCATCGTTCCGGCGCGGGAGGTCGCATGAAAGCTTCGTTCCGTTTCGCCGGCATCGCCATCGTGCTGCTGGCCGGCGCCTGCACCGCCAAGCCCCCGCCCGCGCCCGAACCGGTCGTCGCCG